>JBAQSX010000001.1:0-23100 GCA_049296695.1 Methylococcaceae bacterium
TAACTAAAGCGACTCAGCTCCTTTTATTTTTTACATCGCTATAACGTTGCTTTTTCCAATTTTAATCATAACTACTCATGGCAAGTTCAGGTGATTTATGCACGGCAATCACTTGAGCAGAATCGTGTTCTTGGCGTTTAGCGACTTCTTGAACATGGTGTTTTTCTAAAAGTTCGGCTAAGGTAATATTTTTTAAATAATCTCTGATTTGTTCACTCAAGCCCATCCATAAATCATGAGTCAAACAAGCTTGTTCTTTTTGGCAATTGCCTTTGCCGCCACATTTGGTCGAATCCACAGGTTCATCAACGGCGGCAATAATCGCGGCGATATTAATATCAGAGGTTTTGCCACAAATCATATAACCACCACCCGGACCTCTTACGCCTTTGACCATGCCTGCACGACGTAATCTTGCAAACAATTGTTCTAAATAAGACAGCGAAATGGTTTGGCGTGCGGCAATTTCAGTTAAGGTGACAGGTTTTTTTTGGCTATGAAAAGCTAAATCCAGCATAGCTGTAACCGCATAGCGACCTTTTGTTGTTAAACGCATAAGATAATCCTTGAAATAAATACAGTTAAGTTATTGTTACTATACTTAACCTAGCCTAATAGTCAACTTTTATTACCATGCTATAAATAGGTTAAAACGCAACTATTTCAGTTGCTTTATTGCTTTCAGCACCTATAATTGCGCCTCACTTTTAAGTCCAGTCAATACGACTGGTTAAACGGGAAATTGGTGAAAAGCCAATGCTGCCCCCGCAACGGTAAATGAGTAAAGTGTTATTAGTAGCCCACTGTGCCTAAAGCATGGGAAGGGAATAATACAGGCAAACCGCCACTCATAAGCCCGGAGACCGACTTATGAGTGTCAATTGGTACAGCGGAGGGCTGTTTTCCAAAAAAGAGACTTGTACTTTTAAGTTCAAGCGCTGGCGCGTTAGCCGTTTTTAGTCATTAAGTGAAGTTACGCAATTCAATGGAGTCCAAAGCTTGCTTTGTGACCTAAAATAACAAAGTACAAAGCAAGCTTTGAACGCCCGTGTTATTTTAAATGCGCTATTCCACTCAATTAAGACTATTCAGACTACTTTGCCTTAGCTGTCTTTTTTAATTCCCCTCTGTTGTGCTTAACTTTTCTCATCATGCGCGGGCGGCGCGGAGACTTTATGCACAGACAACGCCTTTTCAAATTCATCCTACTGAGTAGCTTGAGTCACGTTTTAACCACACAAGCACAAGCCACTAACGATACCCAACTCCCTAATATGGTGGTTACTGCCACCCGTTCTGAGCAAGACACTAGCGAATTAGCCGCAGGTGCTACTGTTTATACCCGCAAAGATATTGAACGTTTGCAAGTCAACACTTTGCCTGACTTATTAAAAAACAGCATCGGCATTGATATGGTTCAAGCGGGTGGTTATGGTAAGACCACAAGTCTTTTTATGCGTGGCACTAATTCAAGTCATTTATTGGTATTAATTGACGGCATTAAAGTGGGTTCGGCAAGCTTAGGGCAAACGGCATTTGAATTTATCCCCATTGACCAAATTGAACGAGTAGAAATTATTCGCGGCCCTTTATCGAGTTTATACGGCTCAGAGGCGATTGGCGGGGTGATTCAAATTTTCACCCGCAAAGGCAGTGGCGCGTCACAACAACCCACTGTTGTAGTCAACACAGGCGGCGGTTCTTACGATACCGCCAAAGCATCAGCCAGTGTCAGCGGTAATGTTAATAATAGCTGGTATGCCTTTTCGGCTTCGCATTTAACTTCTCAAGGCTTTAATTCACGGCAACCTATCGTTGATTGGAGCGGCAAATTAGCCAGTGAACCTGATAGAGACGGTTATGAAAATACCTCAGGCAATGCCAAAATCGGACACCGTTTTGCTAATAATGCTGAAATAGAAGCCTTTTTTATGCGTTCTGAAGGCACAACTAATTACGACGGTAATCCTAATAAAACCAATTTTGCAGAACAAGTGGTGGGCATTACGGGCAATATGCAAATAATGAGCGATTGGAAAGCCACCTTGCGCTTAGGTCAAAGCCTTGATAATAATACCCAATTCATGCCCGACGGCAGTTTTTTTAGTCGGTTTAATACGTCTCGTTGGAATGCCACTTGGTTAAATCATTTTAATTTAAACGATAATCATCAATTAATTATTGGTTCAGATTATCGTCTTGATGAAATCGACAGTGATACCCGTTACATTAAAAACTCGCGTTATGATTTTGGTGGCTTTGCAGAATTACATAGTCGCGTGTTTGATAAACATTTTTTAACGGCTTCTTTGCGCGGTGATGGTAATGAGGCTTTTGGCAATTATGTCACGGGGAGTATTGGCTGGCGTTATCACGCGCCTTTGGGACTGAGTCCTTTTGCGAGTTTTGGTAATGCCTTTAAATCGCCCACCTTTAATGATTTGTATTGGCCCGGCGCGAATCCTTTGCTCAAACCCGAAGAATCGCAATCCGTTGAAGCGGGTATCACGGGTGAACATTCGTGGGGACGTTGGGAAGTTCGCGCTTATCACACCACCATTGATAATTTAATTGCGTGGAATCCTTCACCTACGGCGACTAATCCGTGGCGTTGGCTACCCGATAATGTCAATAAAGCGCAAATTGATGGTTTAGAAACTGAAATCGGAACGCAATTTTACGACTACAATGTTAAGTTAAATCTTAATTTGCTCAATCCGCATGATGTGAGTCATCAAACCCGTTTAATGAATCGCGCTGATAAATTATTATCTTTTGATGTCTCTAAAAGTATTCAGCAATTTGATTTAGGTACAACCGTATTGGCGCAAGGTGAACGTTTTAATGGCGTGAATAATACCGCAGGTTTTGTCACTATTGATTTAAGAGCGGCTTATCATGTTAATAAAAATTGGTTACTCAGTGCTAAGCTGAGTAATTTACTCGATCAAAACTACCAAACGATTAGCACTTATAATAGTGCTGGCAGAAATTTCTTTATTTCAGTGCAATATACGCATTAATAATTACGCTTTAATCGTCCACGAAAAGCACTAAAGACACGAAAATAAAGTATTAATATTGGTTTGCTATTTAATAATTAAAGTTACGCAAAAATAATCAAATCGTAGGGGCAAAATATTTTTTGCCCTTTGATAACAAGCGTTTGTTATTAAGGGCAAATAATAATTTGCCCCTGCATTTGTGACCTTTGCGTAACCTCAGTTAATAATCAAATAACGTTCTTTTTTTCGTGCTTTTTGTGTTTTTCGTGGAAACAAATTTGTTATCCTTATATTTTGGAGATATTCTCATGACCTTAAAACAAAACTACCCTGCTTTAATTCTAATTACTTTAATGGCATTAACCAGAGTGCATCATTTTGGTGATAGCTTTTCTTTACCTGACGCGTCTTTAGCAGTATTTTTCTTAGCAGGATTATTAGTCAGTAATCGTTATTTTTTAGCATTATTATTAGTCGCGGCGGGATTATTAGATTATGTTGCCATTAATGCTTTTAATGTTAGCGATTGGTGCATCTCACCTGCTTATATCTTCTTAATTCCAACTTACGCAGTATTATGGTTTGCAGGACGTTACTGCACCCGTTTTAATAACTTAGATATGTCTGCCTTTAGTTTATCAACAGCTATTGCCGCTGTTGCAACAACTGCCGCGTTTATTATTTCAAACGGTAGCTTTTATTTATTCTCAGGTCGTTATGCTGACTTATCAGTCTTAGTTTATAGCCAAAGAGTTACTCAATATTATTTACCTTATTTAAGTGGCGCAATGCTTTATGCAGTATTAGGTTTAGCGGTTATTAAAGCCATTGCTTTATTTAATCAAGTCAATACTGATAGCAGTAATAAAATTGCTTAATGTCTAAGCATCGTTATTCTCAACAAGAACGCGATGCTATTTATCGGGCAATTTATGAACGCCGTGACATGCGCCATTTCTTGCCCGATGCCATCGATGAACAAGTATTGACCCGCTTGCTCCAAGCCGCGCATCACGCGCCTAGCGTGGGTTTTATGCAGCCGTGGCGATTTATTCGGGTGCGTTGCCCAGCGTTGCGCTTAAGTATTCACCGCTTAGTTGAGCAAGAACGCATCCGCACCGCCCAAGCCTTACAACAGCGCGAAGATGAATTTATGCGTCTTAAAGTGGAAGGTATTCTCGAATGCGCTGAAGTGTTAGTGGCAAGCTTATGTGAACAGCGCGAGCAACATATTTTCGGGCGGCGCACTTTACCTGAAATGGATGTGGCTTCCTTGGCGTGCGCCATTCAAAACTTGTGGCTCATGGCGCGAGCTGAAGGTTTAGGCATGGGCTGGGTGTCCTTATTTGAGCCTGAGGATTTAAAAAAACTGTTAAACATGCCCCAAGACGCGCAACCCTTAGCGGTGTTATGCCTAGGGCATGTCAGCGAATTTTATGACAAACCCTTGTTAGAGCAACAACACTGGGCGAGTCGGCACAATTTGGCTGATTTATTATTTGAAAACACTTGGAACACGCCATGCCCTTAAACCTTGTTATCGAGCCTGTTGATAGAACGCTTGAAGCTGCTTTGCAAAACAAAATTGACCAAAAAACCAAGCCTTTAGGCGCGTTAGGTGTTTTAGAAACAATCGCTTTGAAAGTGGGTTTAATCCAAAACAGTCTACAGCCTACTTTGCATAAACCCTGTGTGATGGTGTTTGCAGGTGATCATGGCGTGGCGGAGTCGGGGGTGAGTGCTTATCCGCAAGCAGTGACTGCACAAATGGTGGCAAATTTTTTAGCAGGTGGCTCGGCGATTAATGTTTTTGCCAAGCAACACGGCATGGATTTAGTGATTGTCGATGCGGGGGTTAATGCGGATTTATCTGCGCACACAGGTTTAATTCATGCCAAAGTCGCTTTAGGGACGCGTAATTATTTGCATGAAATGGCAATGACAAGCGAGCAGTGTTTAACGGCTTTGCAACGCGGCGCGGAATTGGTGAAAGCTCAACAGCTTTTAGGTTGTAATTGCATCGGTTTTGGCGAAATGGGTATTGCTAATACTTCTTCGGCATCATTATTAATGCACTGTTTAACAGGGCAAGATTTACACGATTGTGTCGGACGCGGCACAGGTTTAAATGATGCACAACTGGCGCGTAAATTAAAACTATTAGAGCAAGCTATTAAACAATATCAGCAATTAACTGACCCTTTAATAGTATTAGAAACTTTTGGCGGTTTTGAATTAGCCATGATGGTCGGCGCGTATTTGCAAGCGGCGGCTTTAAAAAAAATAATAATAGTCGATGGTTTTATTGCCACGGCGGCATTATTAGTGGCTTATCGTTTAAAACCTCACGTTTTAGATTATTGTTTATTTAGCCATGTTTCTGATGAATTAGGTCATGGTTTATTATTAGAAGAATTACAAGCAAAACCCTTATTAAATTTATCTTTGCGTTTGGGTGAAGGTTCGGCAATAGCCTTGGTTTATCCGTTAATTGCATCGGCATTATTATTTTTACGCGATATGGCAAGTTTTAGTGAGGCTGGGGTTTCTACGGCTGAATAATGAATAATGAATAATGAATAATACTATAAACGTTTTTCATCACTAATAAAAAAGCTGTCAGATTATTAATAATCTGACAGCTTTTTTTTAAATGAATACTGCAATAAAAAGTTTAAATTACTTTATCGTTTTTCATCATTTGACGAATACCACGAATCGCTTGACGGGTACGGTGTTCATTTTCAATTAAACCAAAGCGTACATGGTCATCACCATATTGCCCAAAACCAATACCGGGCGCGACGGCTACTTTAGCTTCTAATAATAATTTTTTAGAAAACTCCAATGAACCCATTGCCGCATATTCAGCAGGAATTTTTGCCCAAACAAACATAGTCGCTTTGGGTTTTTCTACCGCCCAGCCAATTGAATTTAAACCATCACATAAAACGTCACGGCGTTTGCAATACATATCGGCAATTTCAGCCACGCACTCTTGCGGCCCTTCTAAAGCGGCAATTGCGGCAACTTGAATGGGGGTAAATGTACCATAATCTAAATAGGATTTAATTCTAGCCAAGGCTGAAACTAATTCTTTATTACCGCACATAAAACCCACGCGCCATCCGGGCATATTATAGCTTTTTGACATAGAGAAGAATTCAACAGCAATCTCTTTCGCGCCTTCGACTTGTAAAATAGACGGGGCTTTATAACCATCAAAGACAATATCCACATAAGCAATATCGTGTACTACCCAAATACTATGTTCTTTTGCTAAAGCAATAATTTTTTCAAAGAAATCTAATTCCACACATTGCGTGGTTGGATTACCCGGAAAATTTAAAATTAACATTTTAGGTTTAGGCCATGAATCAATAATGGCTTTATGCAATTCTTCAAAAAAATCCACATTGGGAATTAAAGGAACGTGACGCACGTCCGCACCTGCAATCACCACGCCATAAGGATGAATCGGATAAGCAGGGTTTGGCACTAAGACCACATCGCCCGGACCTAAAGTCGCTAGGGCTAAATGCGCTAAACCTTCTTTTGAACCAATGGTGACAATGGCTTCAGTTTCAGGATTTAAGTCGACATCAAAACGGGTTTTGTACCAATTACATATTGCGCGGCGCAAACGTGGAATGCCTTTGGAGACTGAATAACGATGTGTATCAGGACGTTGGGCTGATTCTAAGAGTTTATCCACAATGTGTTGTGGTGTGGGTTGATCAGGATTGCCCATACCAAAATCAATGATGTCTTCACCTGCCGCGCGCGCTTTGGCTTTTAGTTCATTGACAATATTAAAAACATAAGGGGGCAAACGACTGATACGATGAAATTGTTCCATTAATGGCTCTTACTGTGTTGTTAAATGTTGTTTAAATTACTGTTATTATTAAGTGATGTCAAGAAGCGGATAAGCTTAATTATTCGGTTTATTATTGTCTGAATCAGGATTTACAGGATTAGAAGATGAGCAAGATATTCAATGAGTATTTCTTGTAATTACTTAGCCTATTTTAATTATTCTATTGTCTGAATCAGGATTTACAAGAGTCCAGATTCACAGGATTTATCCTGAAAATCCTATAATCTTGAAAATCCTGATTCAAATAATTAATTAGTCACTTAATTTTTGACCTAATAAATTAACCACCGCTCTATCGGCAACACCAACGACATGAATATTGCGTTTAATAATCCCTGCATAATTCTCATGTAAATGTCCGTGAAAAATTTGTTTAACACCCATTGCAGAGCCTAATTCACTAATTGCCATAAAACCGTGTCGATGTGAACGTGGAGCTTCGTGGGTCACTAATATATCGGCTTTTAATTTTTTTAACGCTTCAAATTCATCATACCAAATAGCAGATTGATATTTTAAAGGTAATACTGTTTCTACTAAACTGGTATTAGTTTGATAATTTAAAAAATCTTGTTTGCTTAACCATTTAGGCGGTTGAGGCGGATACCACACCCGACCTAAAAAAATACCACTTAAACCCGCAATACGCAGTCCTGCTATTTTAATAACGCGTAAATGTAGACTATTCGCCGCTAATTTTGAATGAAATAAATTATGATAATAACGCGGGGTTTGAAAATCATGATTACCCGCAATCCACCACACATCGGTTAAATTGGTAATTTCTTTTAAATGACTATCTAAAGGCTGGGTTAAATCGTAATCACCTAATAACACTACGGCTTGCGGTTTATAGTGTTGCACCGCTGTAATTAACGGTTGAAAATTTCCATGCGGATCACCCGCAAATAAAATCTTATTACTGTGGTGCATACAATTAATCAGTGTCCTTAAATAGTCTATAAATCAATTAATAAAATCTATTACTAATGCCATGCTAGTTTAATTGCCATGATAAATAATAATAATGAGAAATAACGTTTTAATTGCGCCGCAGGGATTTTACGCGCTAATTTTGCCCCTAAAGGCGCGGTTAATAAACTGGTTAAGGTAATCCCTAAAAAAGCGGGTAGATAAATATAACCAAAACAGCCCTCAGGTAAGGCACTGGCACTCCACCCCAAAAGGCTATAACTGACTGTGCCTGACACAGCAATCGGCAATCCGCAAGCACTGGAAACAGCCACCGCGTTGTGCATGGATATTTGACGATGCACTAAATACGGCACGGTTAGTGTGCCGCCGCCAATGCCAACAATGGATGATAACAGACCAATTAATAAAGCCACGCTGTAATCGACTAATTTAGACGGTTTGTGTGCTTTGGCTTGGGGTTTGATTTGCAACGCCATCACTGTGCCGACATACAATAAGAAGGCAATTAAGACATAACGTAATAATTGCGCAGGCATTTGCTTTGCAATCACCGCGCCAATGGCAGAGCCTACCACAATCATAGGACTGAGTCGCCACACAATAGCCCACACTACCGCGCCCAAACGATGATGCGCTAGCACTGAAGAAATAGCGGTTAATACAATAGTTGCCAAGGAAGTGGCGATGGCGATTAATAACACCTGCTCTGCGGGAAAGTATTGGCTGGTAAATAACATGGCTAACACTGGCACGATGACCAAACCGCCGCCAATGCCAAATAAACCTGCTAATAAACCCGCCACTAAGCCTAACACAAGGCTGGCTAAAAAAATTTCTGTCATTTTAATGGCTCAAATTATAAAGGTTGATTTTATCTTTTAAATACATGATTCTTAAAATTGCTCCCATAATAAAACCCGTCAACATACCAATAGTCATTAGTTGAATGAATAATCCACACAATCCGCCAAGAATAATACTTAATATGATAACAATAAAACTATTTTTGGTGTCTTTGTTTATATAAAATTCCATAATAAAAGCATATAAGATGCTTGGTAATCCCATAAAAATATAAAAAATTTTTATTAAAAAAAATAAAAACAATTAATATTTTAATATCTAAAAAAACGTCAAATGGTAAAGACGAATCTATTATAATAAGCTTGATAGTAACCAAAATAGTGCCTATCAATGGCGTGATTATTGTACCAATTGCTAATCTAGTTATTCATATTTTAGTTTACGCGATTCTAGTATAGTATTTTCAATTCATGATGACTTTATAGCACGGGAGTACAAACCTAGGTTTGTACTTAAACGCACTGGTACAAACCTAGGTTTGCACTCCATTGCACTACGTCATTTTGATATGAAACCAGTATAAATAAAATTAATTTACTATTTTTCACGATTCAATATCCCCTTATATAAAATAAGAGCAGAATCACCTTCGATATTGCTAGGTTTGATTTCTTTAGATACTTGCCAATACAAAAAGTTATTTTTAATTACTGCTTTTCCTTCAACAACTGCACCATTTCGTCCGCTAGTAACAAATAAAACTGCTTTTGAACCTTTGGCTTTTCCGATTACAAAACCCCCTTCATTTAATTTACCACAATAAGAAGTATAAAACCGATGTGTACCCAAAATATTTTGATTTTTTTGAAATAAATGAAATGAAGCAAAACCACATTCAACATTATTTTTCTTTTCTTCTGTAGTGCGTAAATCAATTATCCAATTACCCGCAAAACTTACACCGAAAGTGGATGTTGAAATTAATAGTACTGCCAAAAATAAAAACAAAATAGCAATAGGTTTCATGAATAAATCCAACAAATAATTAAACGCTAATTCATACAATTATTTTTAAAAAACGCATTAATGTGTATGTTTAGGGCTACATCTACCGCGTCAATTTCAAAATTGGCGTAAATTTTCTGGCAAAAAACGCCAAACACGACAAAGTGTATAATATGCGTAACTTAACAATCAGCGAAAAGACAATTTTATGGACATTTATCTAGTAGGCGGCGCGGTACGCGATACTTTATTGAACTATCCCGTTAAAGAACGCGATTGGGTGGTAGTGGGCGCAACGCCAGAAGACATGGAAAAACAAGGCTTTAGAGCCGTTGGTAAAGACTTCCCTGTATTTTTGCATCCCAAAACCAAAGAAGAATACGCCCTAGCGCGAACCGAACGCAAAACCGCGCACGGCTACAAAGGTTTTGCCGTATTTGCCAGCCCTGAGGTGAGTTTAGAGCAAGATTTATTGCGCCGTGATTTAACTATTAACGCAATGGCAATGGATACTCAAAGGCAAGTGATTGATTATTATGGCGGTCAGCAAGATTTACAGCGGCGATTATTACGTCATGTTTCGCCCGCTTTTGTTGAAGATCCTGTGCGAATTTTGCGGGTGGCGCGGTTTGCGGCGCGTTACGCTTCTTTGGGTTTTAGCGTGGCTGAAGAAACTAATCAATTAATGCAGGCAATGGTTGAGGCGGGTGAAGTCGATTATTTAGTGCCTGAAAGAGTTTGGGCAGAATTAATTAAAGCCTTATCAGAAAATACCCCTGCGGCATTTTTTTATACGCTAAGAAATTGTGGCGCGTTAGCCAAAATATTTCCTGAAATTGAAGCGTTATTTAATGTGCCACAACCTGCGAACTATCATCCTGAAATAGATACAGGACTTCATAGTTTAATGGTATTAGAGCAAGCGGCATTATTATCAACTAAAACCACGGTGCGCTTTGCCGCCTTAGTCCATGATTTAGGAAAAGCATTATCACCTAAAGATAATTTACCACATCATTATGGACATGAACGCACAGGTTTATCGGTATTAAAAAAACTTTGTCAACGTTTGCGCGTTCCTAATCATTATTCGAGTTTGGCTTTATTAGTGATGGAATATCATACCCATTGTCATAAAGTAAAAGAATTACGCGCTAGTACCTTAGTGGATTTATTAAATACTTTAGGCGTATTTAAAAGTGGCGAAAATCATTTAGAGGATTTTATTATTGCTTGTGAAGCCGATGCTAAAGGTAGAACAGGTTTTGAACAGCGTGATTATCCACAAGCTACTTATTTGCGCAATGCGGCGCGAGCGGCTTTAGCTATAGATACTAGTGCTATTATTAATAGTGAGTTGCAAGGCGCGAAAATTGGGATTGCTATTCGTCAATTAAGAATTGATGCGGTGCAGAGTTTTAAGCAAATGCTGTAAATAGTAGTGCTTTAAAATGAGCTAATAATTAAAAAACCAAGCCGTTAATATAACGGCTTGGTTTTTATTATGCGGATTTAATTAGGTAATAACACTAAGCTATCCATACTGAATTAGCCGTTAAACCCGTATGATCCAAACTAGTAGCGGTTACACCTGTCAATTGCACCCAAGTATCTTCATTACTTGAACCGTTGTTTTGAAAGATATAAGTATTACCATGCTGAGTGAAGGCAACGGTTTCACGCGTTGCGGTGATATTATCTTCTATATACTGAGCAATATTGGCAAAACCAAGATAGTTATTATTTAAAGTGCTGCTGTAATGATTAGTATTGCTAAAGTGAATTATGCCATCGCTAATGCTGTGACTGCGAATATTAGCATGGTCGATACCATTAGTTTTTATGTCGTCAGCGGCAATTCTTGCATGGTTTAATTCAAGTTTATCCACGCCATTGGTATCACCAGCACCTGTTCCTAAGGTAAAGCCTTGGAGAACATCCCGATTGAACGTTTGCGACTCAAAGCTGTCGCCAGCGGCAATTTTTACTGTGTCCGTTGAGAGATGTTTTTCAGTGAGTATGTAAATATCACGTCCTTGACCGCCAATGAGTAAATCCGAGCCTTGACCGCCTATTAATTTATCATCCCCTTGACCACCTATTAAGGTGTCATTGCCTGCCAGACCTGCTAGGACGTTGTGACTATCATTACCCACTATTTTATTATCAAGACTGTTGCCTGTTCCATTAAGGGTATTCGCACCTATCAAACACAAGTTTTCTACATTGTCGCCTAAAGTATAACTAGCAAGACTCAGTACTCTGTCGGTGCCGCTATTGGTTTTTTCTACAATCGTATCTTGACTATTATCGATATGATAAGTGTCATTGCCCGCGTCACCGATAAGCGTGTCATTACCTGAAACTCCCCACAAGGTGTCATTACCATCACCACCCGATAAAATGTCGTTACCAAGATAACCATGCAGAATGTTATTGCCTACATTGCCTGTAATGATGTTATTCAGTTCGTTACCGCTACCATCGATATTGCTTATCCCTGTTAGGGTTAGATTTTCCACATTAGCAGGTAGGGTGTAGCTGATAGAACTCATCACAGTATCTGTGCCATTGGTAGGAGTTTCTGTCACTGTATCGGCTGTGTTATCAACTAGATAATTATCGTTACCCGCATTGCCAATCATAGTGTCACCGCCTGTGCCACCGTTTAAGGTATCGTTACCTGTACTACCATAAAGGCTGTCATCACCTTCACCACTCGATAATTGATTGTTCAATCCAGTTACGGCCTGTAGCACATCAATACTTTTGGTTAGCATGACATCGCCATAGAGATAATATATTTTGAAATCGTCATCACTGTGTGTTGGCACGACTTCATCAAGCGGCATAGCTGTTAAAGTATAAGCACCGAATGAATTGTATTTGGCTTCGACATTTAAATAATAAGTCTCCGATTTATCTGGGGTAAAAGTGACATGTCCTATGAAATAACTGCTCACAAAAGAAGTCCCCGTTTGGTCAACGACTTGTAGACTAGGATTAGCATCACCTGACACGTTGAAGTCGTAACTTTTACCAGCACTTAGATTAACCGCAATCCAATCGTTATCATCGCTAGTGTCGATAGTGCCAGCCATTGAAGTGGGTGTGTTTGCTGTGTCAGCAATTGCCAATAAGCCTGTAGTAGTCGTATCTGAGGCATAATCATCAACGTATTGCTTGGCAGTTAAAGTGTAATTGCCTGTGTTATAACTGGAGACCGCAACATAATAAGTGCCAGAATCTGAGGGTGTAATTGATGAGTTTTTAGAGACTAGGTTGTTTGAGCCATCATAAATATTAAGATTGGCATTGTTATTAGTGCTGAAGGTGTAATTTTTTTCCGCGCTTAGCTCAACGGCAAACCAGTCGTTATCACCTGCTACTTCAATTGTAGCTGTGGCTGTAGTTGCTGAATCAATTGTGGGCATGTCGATACGCGCTTGGGTTGAACTGTCCGCGCTATAGTCATCATTGTATTGAGTCGCCGTTAAGCTGTATTGACCTTCAAGACCTGAAACTGCCACATAATAAGTACCTGAAGCGTCAGGGGTATAAGTACCACCGCTCGACACTAAGGTATTGGTATCGTCATAGACCACAGTGGTATAAGTTGCGCCATCGGAGTTAAAAGCATAACTTTCATTGGCGTTTAATTTAATCGCAAACCAATCGGTATCGTTTGCCACTTCAAAGCTAGCGGTAATTGTACTGGGCGTATCAAGACTGGGGGTGTCGAGATAGCCGCTAGTGGTATTATTATCAACATAATCATCAGTATAGCTATTAACGGCTATAGTGTAGTCACCTGTGCTGTAGTTTGAGACAGCAACATAATAAGTCCCTGTGCTGGTAGCGGTGAAGGCAACAGTATTGGTTATTCGATTGCCTGAATCATCATAAATATCAAGCCCATAATAAACACTGCCAGCGGTTTTAAATGAATAACTTTGACCTGCAACTAGTGATACCGCGAGCCAATCAATATCATCGGCTGTGCCAATAACACCCGTGGTCACATCACCATCTACGTTTAATACGCCTGTTGTCGTGCTGTTATCGGCATAATCATCGGCATAAAATTCAGCCGATAGGCTGTAATCACCCACACCACCTGAAAGCGCGACATAATAAGTGCCTGAGTTGCTGGGCGTAAATGCACCATTACCATAATACACCGAGGTATTATCGTTTGTGTATAAAGTAAACCATTGCACAGAGCCACTAACGTTAAAGTCGTAACTATTACCTTGGGTTAAATTCACCGCAAACCAATCACTATCATTATAATCACCTAAAGTACCTGTGATTGCGCCCTCACCAATGGCTAACGCGCCTGTGGTTGAATTATTATCGGCATAATCATCAATATATTGAGTCGCGGTTAAGGTGTAATCACCTGTGTTATAACCATAAACATCTACATAATAAGTACCTGATGTTATTGGTGTAAATACACTGCTATTGCCTACCCTGTTATTTTCAGCATCATAAATAACTGGGTAATTATTATCTGCCGCAAATAAATAATTATTACCAGCCGTTAAATTCACCGCAAACCAATCATTATCCCCGCTAAAGTCTATTGTTCCCGTCACTGAGGTGGTGTTATTAATAGTTGGGGTATCAATTACTCCTGTGGTTGAATTATCACCTGCATAATTATCAATAAATTGAGTCGCGGTTAAGGTGTAATCACCCATGTTGTTAGAACCACTAACATCTACATAATAAGTCCCCGATGTTTCTGGTATAAATACATCACTATAATTTAACCAGTTATTTGAAGCATCGTAAATCCCTGTGGAATAACCGTTATTTAAAGCAAATGAATAGCTATTACCTGCGATTAAATTTACTGCAAACCAGTCATTATCCCAATTAAAGTTTGTTATGCCCGTCACTGAGGTGATGTTATTAATAGTAGGAGTATCCAATAACCCTGTGGTCGAACTATTATCAGCATAATCATCACTATATTGAGTAGCGGTTAAGGTATAATCGCCAGTGTTATAACCATCCACACTGACATAATAAGTTCCTGTTGTTGGTGATGTGAAATTAGAATTACCAAACCAATTAGTTCCTGAAGCATCACAAATATTCGCGTAATTACCATTGTTTGCAGTAAATGAATAAGTATTACCTGCGGTTAAATGCACGGCAAACCAATCATTATCCCCACTAAAGTTTAGTGTCCCCGTCACTGATGTGCTGTTATCAATAGTTGGCGTATCAATTACTCCAGTTGTTGAATTATCGTCCGCATAATCATCGATATACTGAGTGGCGGTTAAGGTGTAATCCCCTATGTTATAACCATAACCACCCACACTGATATGATAAGTTCCTGTCGTTGGTGGTGTGAAATTAGAATCACCACCTGCCCATTTATTTGAAGCATCATAAATAACTGGGTAATTATTATTGCTTGCGGTAAATGAATAGCTATTACCTGCCGTTAAATTCACGGTAAACCAATCATAATCCCCGTTAAAGTTTACTGTTCCAGTCACTGAGGTGCTTGTATCAAGAGTAGGCGTATCTAATAGTCCTGTAGTTGAACTATTATCGGTATAATCATCACTATATTGAGTCGCGGTTAAGGTGTAATCACCAATGTTATAACCATAAACATCAACATAATAAGTACCCGATGTGGTTGGTGTAAATGCAGAGCCATCACTTAACCAATTATTTGAAGTGTCATAAATACTTGTGACATTATTATCTGTGGTAAATGAATAAATCTCACCTGCTGTTAAATTCACCGCAAACCAATCATTGTCATTACTAAAATTTATTGTTCCTGCTACTGAAGTGCTTGTATCAAGAGTAGGCGTATCTAATAGTCCTGTAGTTGCGCTATTATCAGAATAATCATCAAGATATTGACTAGCTGTTAAGATGTAATCGCTAACATCACCGCCACCTACAATAGCGGCATAATACGTTCCCGTGGTATTTGGGGTAAATACAGTATTTGATGTCACTAATTGCGTATCACTCGATAACTCATCATAAGAAAATAAGCCGCCAAAATAAGCAAAACCATCGAGAGTAAATGAATAACTATTACCCGCTGTTAAATCTACTTTAATCCAATCCTCAGTATTTGAAGCGTCAATTGTTCCCGTCACTGAGGTGTTTAACTCAAGAGTAGGCGTATCGAGCGCGGCTATGTTTGTTTGATCGATAGTGGTGGGTATGTCAATAGCAATAGGCGCAATAAGAATTGGATCGATCATGATAGGCGGCTCTATCAAAATACTTAAATCACTAGAATAAAGGCTGGGTTCTATAATGGTTATATCTGTAGTATTCTCTTGATTGTCCAAGATAATAGCGGTGCGGTCTTGTGAAGTGATTGGCTGTAAATTACCGTCTATTGCAGTATTATCAAAATTATTATCTTCTGAGTTATCGTTTAATTGTGACATGGGTTATTACCTCTTAACTTTGGGTTGTTTTAAAGTCAGTAAAAGATGCGTGATGTACTTCATTACAGGCTTAAATCAAACACGCTTTGATTACAAGTCTTTGTCTAGCAAACCATTACAACAGACTATAACTATATAGAAAAGTTTATTATAGCCATTACCACGTTAAATCCTGAAAAATAAAGCGAACTTCTGCTATAACTGGACAAAATGTTACAACACGGTAGAATTGACCGCCTTGTGTTCACCTTGTTACAAATAATCTTTAAATGGCGACTATTACTGTTTTAAATGGCCCGAACTTAAACCTATTGGGTTTGCGCGAACCTAGTCATTACGGCACTAAAACTCTCGCCGAATTGCAACAAACACTGGAACAGACCGCAATAGAATTGCAACATGACTTAGCGTTTTATCAACATAACGCTGAACATGAATTGGTCGAACGTGTGCATCAAGCCTATCACAAACAAGTTGATTTTATTATCATCAACCCAGCGGCTTTTACCCACACCAGTGTGGCTTTGCGTGACGCGTTTTTGGCAACAAAAATCCCTTTTATTGAGGTGCATTTGTCCAACGTCCATGCGCGTGAAGCCTTTAGAAAACATTCCTATTTTTCAGATATAGCCAAAGGCGTTATTTGTGGATTAGGTGCAACAGGATACTCACTGGCATTACTTGCCGCCCATCAGATACTAGCCGAAAAATGATGCTATGGATATTAGAAAAATAAAAAAACTCATTGAAATTGTTGAAGAATCTGGCATTGCCGAATTAGAAATTAAAGAAGGCGAAGAATCCATTCGTATTAATCGCTATTCTAGCGTTGCCCCCGCGCCTATTAATTATGCTCAGCCCGCACCTATTGCCAGCGTGGCGATAAACGCGCCTGTTAGCGTGGCAGTAGAAGAAAAAATCACAGGGCATACTGTTAAATCACCGATGGTAGGCACGTTCTATCGTTCAGCCACGCCTAACAGCAAAGCCTTTGTTGAAATTGGGCAATCGGTATTGGCAGGTGACACCTTGTGCATTATTGAAGCCATGAAAATCCTTAACCAAATCGAAGCCGATAAAAGCGGTGTCATCAGTAAGATACTGGTTGAAAACGCAGAGCCAGTAGAATACGGACAACCTTTGTTCATCATCGAATGATAACGCCTAAGGAAAACAGATGTTCGATAAAATAGTAATCGCCAATCGTGGCGAAATTGCCTTGCGGGTGTTACGCGCCTGTAGAGAACTCGGTGTTAAAGTGGTCGCTGTGCATTCTGAGGCTGACCGTGATTTAAAACACGTTCGCTTAGCCGATGAATCAGTCTGTATAGGCCCTGCGGCATCGGTTGACAGTTATTTAAACATCCCCGCCATTATCAGTGCCGCCGAAGTCACCGATGCTGAGGCGATTCACCCCGGTTATGGTTTTCTGTCTGAAAATGCTGATTTTGCTGAAAAAGTCAAACAAAGCGGTTTTGTGTTTATCGGGCCTAATGCCGATACCATTCGCATGATGGGCGATAAAATTTCAGCTAAAAATGCAATGGTGGCAGCGGGTGTGCCT
The DNA here is from genome assembly GCA_049296695.1 of Methylococcaceae bacterium. GTDB lineage: Bacteria > Pseudomonadota > Gammaproteobacteria > Methylococcales > Methylomonadaceae > UBA10906. The sequence goes on from JBAQSX010000001.1 coordinate 17,638, forward strand.
TGCGTTCCGGGTAATAACGACCCTTTATCCGATGATGAGCAAGCTAACCTAAAACTGGCGCGTGCCATTGGTTATCCTGTAATTATCAAAGCCGCTGGTGGTGGTGGTGGTCGCGGTATGCGTACCGTGCATACTGAGGCGGCGTTAATTAACGCCATTGAAATGACCAAAGCCGAAGCGGGTAGTGCTTTTGGTAATCCCACGGTTTACATGGAAAAATTCCTTGAAGACCCACGGCACATTGAATTTCAAGTGATGGCAGACTCACACGGCAACGCGATTCATTTAGGTGAGCGTGATTGTTCGATGCAACGCCGTCATCAAAAAGTCGTCGAGGAAGCTCCCGCGCCGTTTATTACCGAAGAGCAACGTCGTTTTATTGGTGAGCGTTGCGCGAAGGCTTGTATTGATATTGGTTATTTAGGTGCGGGTACGTTTGAATTTTTATATGAAAAAGGCGAATTCTTTTTCATTGAAATGAATACTCGCGTCCAAGTTGAGCATCCTGTCACTGAAATGGTCACGGGTTTTGATATTGTTAAAGAACAACTGCGTATTGCCGCAGGTGAACGTTTATCAATTACCCAAGACCAAGTAGTCATGCGTGGACATGCCATTGAATGCCGTCTTAATGCCGAAGACCCAAAAACCTTTATGCCTTGCGCGGGTAAAATTGACCAATTCCACATGCCGGGCGGCCCCGGGATTCGTTGTGAAACCCATATTTATAATGGCTATAAAGTACCGCCTTATTATGATTCAATGATTGGTAAATTAATTGCCCACGGTGACGATAGACAAAGTGCTATTGCTCGCATGAATACTGCATTAAGTGAAATTATTATTGACGGTATTAAAACCAATATTCCTTTGCAACAAGATATTATGAAAGACAGTGCTTTTGCCGCTGGTGGACAAAATATTCATTATTTAGAAAAGAAATTAGGACTTTATTAAAAGTCTTACACATAAAAAGCCCCGCTTTATTTTAATAAAGCGGGGCTTTTTTGTTATAGGGTCTTAGAAATTTTATTGCTTATTTTTTTGTATATATAATTGACTTATCAAAATAGTATTCTAAATAAATATATCAATTATATTTGGCTGGACATCTTTGTAAGATAGTTTACTATATTGTACTAACATCATTAACTCCATGTATCTTTTACGCTATTTGATACTTGTCTATATAATTAACAGATTATTATGATTAATACTATTAAATTTAAAAACTATAAGCTGTTTAAAAAACAACAAACCTTAGAAATTAAGCCTATAACAGTCTTAATTGGTAAGAATAGTTCAGGAAAAAGTGCGGTATTAAAACTTCCTACTTTAATTGAAAATTCTTTATCGGGAACATTTTCAGAGCCATTATTATTAGATAATAACGGCGTAGAACTGGGCGGCGAATTTACCGATTTAGTTTATGGTAGACTGCAAGGGGTAATAGCGTTTTCTTTAGTCAATAAAAGTGAAAAGCTAGATATAGATGTAGCACTTTCATCAGATAATGCCCCTGAAATTTTATCTTGGCGATTAAATGAAATAGATATAGATACTTCAACGCAAAAATTTACAGGTTTTTTATCACAATCAACAACAATACAAACATTATCGCTTCATACCAATTATATTTCTTCTCGTAGAGAAGGTTTAAAACGTTATTTTGAAAAACAAAACAAAAGCTATAAAACAGTAGGTATTAATGGCGAATATGTTTATTCAATTTTAGTTGAAGATGGTTTAAGTACAACACAGCAATTAATTAATCAAGTTTCAACATTTTATCAAGAAAATTTTGAAGGCTGGGGACTTAGATTTAATAAAGACCTTGTGAGACCACCATATCAATTTGAATTAGAAAAAAACAATTTAAGGATTAACTTAAAAGAAGTTGGTTTGGGTATGATTCATATATTGCCCTTAGTAGTCAGTGCTTTCATGCTTCAAGAACAAGAAACTTTAACTATTATTGAAGAACCAGAACTACATTTGCACCCAGCGGCACATGGTAATTTAGCGCAACTGTTTGTTGAATCTTTAAAAGATAGCAATAAACGTTATTTAATAGAAACACATTCGCAAAATTTTGTTTTAAGATTAAGACGTTTGGTTGCACAGGGGGATTTGAATAAGGATAATGTTGTTATTTATTATGTCGATTTTAATGAAGAAACTGACGAAAGTAGGTTAATAAGAATAAACATTGATGAATTAGGCAAACCAAAAAATGAAGCGGGTGAAATTTATTGGCCCAAGAATGTATTTAGCGAAACATTAGACGAAACCACTGCGATACGAACCGCTCAATTAAATAAATAACTATGATTGTCGAAATTAAACAAGATGTGTTTGATGTAATTCATGACTTCAAAGGTCTAAAACATTTAATTCAAATTTTAACTTATAAACAACGGTATCAATTATTTATTGAATATTCTCTGGTGAAAAACTCCAACGATTATAAAAAACTTGATATTAGCGATAGAGAAGAAATAGAAGCTATTTATAATGAAATAATAAATTCAGGTGTAGATATTAATCCCAAATATTTTGTTTCAGTAAATAATCATCAAGAAAATTATTTTAATATTGATGAAGCTATTCGATTTTTCAGCCAACCTGTATCTATTATTCTTGAAAACAGTCTTAATGACCAATATTTTTTATTAGCCATCATCAAATTTTTTGATGATTCAAAGGAAATACAAAAACACTTAAATAATGGTTGGATACAATTTGAAAATGCGGGTGGGTGTACTAATGTTGAAAATTTTATTAATAGTAAGTTACAATCTTTCAATAATTTAGCATTACACTATAATAAAAATAATTGTATTTATTTGAGGTGTTTTATATTACTTGATAGTGATAAGGAGTTTTCTAACGCGCCTCAAAAATACGAATACGAAAAATTATTACCATTCCTTACTGCTAACAATATTAAAAACCATATTTTAGAAAAAAGATGTATGGAAAATTATATGCCTGATGAGGTTTATATTGACATATCATCAAATAATTTAGCATTAACAACATGGTTTAATGCTTATCGTTTTCTTAACTCAGAACAAAAAGATTTTTTAAACATACATAATGGTTTTCCAAAAAAGGATAAGGCAGGTAATCCTATAATTAATAGAAATGATTTACCGCAAAGCATTCAACAACTTTATGTAGATGTCTCAGAATCAAATTATCAAATATTAAATAAAGGTTTTAAATTACCTAATTTTAAAACAGAATTTCCTAAAAATTTTGATACCAATCATCAAATTCATAAATCTACATTGCAAGCACGTTGCGGCACGAATGAATTACAAGAAATTATTGATAAAATAATAGAATTATTATGAGCATAAAATTAGTTATTGAACCAAGATTTCGCAGATTGCAGTCTTATATTCAAGATATTGAAAAAGGACTTTTACAAGTTCCCCCTTTTCAAAGAGATAAAGTTTGGGATAATCAAAAACGAAAAGAATTATTTGATAGTTTAAAAAATGGCTATCCTATAGGTTCTTTATTATTATGGCGACCAGATAGCATTCATTTTGAAGATAGCTTAAGTAGAATTGGCCCTTATACTGTTAATATTGAAAATGCTAAAGATTTTTTTTATATTTTAGATGGTTTTCAACGGCTTTCTACTATTTTTGGCTGTTTAATTAATCCTTATAAAACGACCTTGCCTATAGATAAAACAGAATGGCAAAAAGATTTTTATATTTGCTATGATTTAGAAAATGAAGAGTTTTTTATACCCCGATTAACTTCTGCATTAGTTGTCTATCAAATCCCTGTTTATGAACTTATTGATACAAAATTGGCGTATTTGCGCGAACGCGAATTTTCTAAATACGGTTATTCTGAAGAGCAAATTGAAAGCTATATGAATAAGTATCATATATTAGGTGCAAGCTTAACCGATTATGTATTACCTTCTACTGAAATTAAGGGCGGCGATGTAGAAGCGGCAGTTGAAATTTTTACTCGCGTTAATTCAAAAGGCTCTATTATTTCACCCGATTGGATGGTCTCTGCGCTTTCTTATAACAAAGATGAAAAAGGTTTTAAGTTTAGTCGCTTAATAGATGATTTAATAGATGATTTAAAAATATATAACTTTAATGAGTTAAGCAGACATATTATTTTACAATGTATTGTTAATTCATTTGGTAAAGCTCATTTTGACCAAATGAAAAAGAAAGACCACAGTAAATTGGATAAATTAGCTAAAAGACCTGATTTTGTTGAAAAGTCAAAAAAGACTATAGAAAGTATAAAAACAGCAGTCAAATTCTTATTTGAAGAATTATTATTAATAGATGGAAAATTGTTACCTTATACTAATCAATTAATTTTTATCACCGATTTTTTTAATCAAATAGAAAACCCCACTGAAAAACAATTAGACTCTATTAAAGATTGGTTTTGGATAACCACTTATTCTGGTTATTTTACAATGTATTCTTTAAGTAAACAGCGTGATGCTTATCATCAATTTCAAGATTTTTTGAAAGATGAAAACGAGAACCCTGTTTATAACGACAAACCAAATTCATCTTTTGAAACAACAGAATTTCCGAATAAATTATACTTTGGCAGTGTTCGCGCTAAAGCACTTATATTATTTATGCTTTCTTATGCAAATAAGTTTAAAAAAGTAGATGCTGAAACAATAGAAGGACTTAAATTAAATTATCTTTTTTATGATATAAAAGACGATAAAGGTAATTTTTTTCCTGAGAGTGCCATAGTTTTTTTAGACGAAATGCAATCAATATTTCCTAAATCAAAAGATATGTCTTTTATGTTAGAAAATTATAAAGATGACTATCAACGTTATTTTTTAACTCAAGAAATGCAAACAATTTTTTCAAAAAAAGACAAAGATTATAAACGTATCATTTTAGAAAAACGTAAAGAATTAATTATTGAAGCTGAAAAGCAGTTTGTAGAAAACCTAGGTATTGTTTATACAATTTAGGATTACAGCTAATAAAAAACCGAATGGTGTTAAACACTATACTCAATGGACTTTATTTTAACCAGCATTTTTAGTATTAAATCACCATAATTTAAACACATAAAAAAACCCGTTAAATTTTTTAAAAACTTAACGGGTTTTTTATTCAGCGACTAATTATAGTCATTCAACTTTATATTAGTGATTGTGGGCTACACGACTGGCAGTCGTTTTAATAACAACCACTATATCTTAACAATAATTATTCAACGCCTTCATCTAATTCCTCAGCATCTTTAGCATTACCTAAATAATGCGGCGCGATACTAATTAACAAAGTAGCTAGCGTTGCCAAATAAGGCACAGCTTGTACCGATAAAATCATTATCCATAACTTACCGCTGAGATTATCAAAATGTTCTAATGAAGCCATTTCAAAAATACCCCAGCCCAATAAAATTAATAATAAAATCTCTTGTTGAATAATACGC
>JBAQSX010000002.1:0-9728 GCA_049296695.1 Methylococcaceae bacterium
CACGGGCAATCCCTTACGCAAAGCCTTTTTGCAAGCCGCAAGCCTTGTACGGCAAGGGCAAGACGACCAGTCAGGCTTAAAGCTTTTAGTTATTGGCGGTAGTCAAGGTGCTAAAATATTGAATGAAATCGTGCCTGAAGCAGTGGCAGTGTTGCCTAAAAGTGTCGCAATCCAAGTCAAACATCAAACAGGTTCTGCTATGCGTGATGAGGTGGCTACTCAATATCAACACTTAGCTATTGACGCGCAAGTATCGGCTTTTGTTGAGGATATGGTTGCAGTGTATGCGTGGGCGGATTTAATTGTTTGCCGTGCTGGCGCGATGACTGTCAGCGAAGTGGCGGCTATGGGACTGCCGAGTATTTTTATTCCTTTGCCTACTGCCATTGATGACCATCAAACGGCTAATGCGCATTATTTAAGTGATGCTGGGGCGGCTGTTATTTTAAAACAACAAGACTTATCGCCAACGCGTTTGGCTGAATTGATTGAGCAAGTGATGACTAAAAAAAATGAAATGCGGGGCGCGGCTTTACAATGCGCTCGCCTACAAGCGACTAATGAAGTTGCGGCAATCTGCACAGCGCAGGTACGGCTATGAATTTTGGTAATAGAGCAGTTGCAACCAGAGCGATTGTGTCGCTATTGGGCAATATAGAGCGCATTCATTTTGTGGGCGTGGGCGGCACGGGCATGAGCGGCATTGCTGAGGTGTTGTGTAACTTGGGCTATAGCGTATCAGGCTCGGATATGAAAGCCAGCGCGGTGACGCAACGCTTAGCTGATTTAGGTATTACTATCACTATTGGACATCAACGCGAAGCGGTTGCTGGGGTTGATGTGGTCGTGGCATCGACTGCCATTGATAGACAAAATGTTGAAATTGATGAAGCTTATCATCGTCGTATTCCTGTAATTCCTAGAGCTGAAATGTTGGCGGAGTTAATGCGCTTTCGCTTTGGGATTGCCGTGGCGGGAACGCATGGCAAAACCACCACCACCAGCTTAATTGCCAGCGTCTTAGCCGAAGGCGGCTTAGACCCCACTTTTGTGATTGGCGGCAGATTGAATAGCGCGGGTAGTAATGCGCGGTTGGGTTTGGGGGATTATTTAGTGGCTGAAGCTGATGAAAGTGACGCGTCATTTTTATATCTACAGCCGATGATTGCCATAGTAACCAATATCGACCACGACCACATGGAAACTTATCAAGGCAGTTATGCGCGGTTGCAAGAAACCTTTATTGAGTTTTTACAACATTTGCCCTTCTATGGGCTAGCGGTGCTGTGTTTAGATGATGACGGTGTGCGTGAAGTAATTCCATCAATCAGTAAGCCCTTTATTACCTATGGCGTAAGTGAAGATGCCGATATTCGCGCTGTTGATGTTGAACAACAAGGGATGCACACCCATTTTACGGTATTACGCCAAAATCATCCGCCTTTGCTAGTCACTTTGTCTATGCCTGGTCACCATAACATGCTCAATTCATTAGCCGCCATTGCCGTTGCTACTAAATTAAAATTAGACGATAACGCCATTATTAGCAGTCTAGCGGCATTTAAAGGCGTAGGGCGACGTTTTCAAATTAATGGTGATATACCGATGGGCGGTGGCGTTGTTACTTTTGTGGACGATTACGGACATCATCCGCGTGAATGTGCCGCGACTTTGGAGGCTTTAAAACAAGCTTACGCGCCGCGCCGCTCCATTGTTATTTTTCAACCGCACCGTTACAGCAGAACGCGTGATTTATTTGAAGATTTCGCGCAAGTATTATCCACTGTTGATGTCTTAATTCTGCTGGATGTTTATGCCGCTGGTGAAACGCCCATAGTCGGCGCGGATGGTAGGGCTTTAAGTCGCGCGATTCGTGTTCGTGGCGGGGTTGATCCTGTGTTTGTGGAAAACTTAGATGAATTGCCCAAAATCGTTGCCGCCTTAGTCAAAGCAGATGATGTGATTTTGACTATGGGCGCGGGTAATATCGGGCAGTTGGCAACACAATTGCCACACGCTTTAAGTAACTTATTGAGTCGTTAATATGCAAGGACGCTTATTACTTCGTGAAAAACTTGCTAAATACACCAGCTGGCGCGTGGGCGGTGTGGCGGATTGTTTATATATTCCGCATGATAAAGCCGATTTAATTGCCTTTATGCAAAACCTGCCTCGTAATGAAGCCGTTTTATGGCTAGGACTTGGCAGTAATTTATTGGTGCGTGATGGCGGGGTGCGTGGCACGGTCATTTATACCCAAGGACGTTTAAAAGGCTTGAAGCTACTTGATGAAACCAGTATTTATGTGGAAGCGGGAGTACCTTGCGCTACGGTAGCTAAATTTTGCGCTAAACACGGTTTGGTTGGTGCAGAATTTTTAGCGGGCATTCCGGGAACAATGGGTGGCGCGTTAAAGATGAATGCTGGCGCGTTTGGCGGTGAAACATGGGATATAGTCGCTCAAGTTGAAATGCTCAATAAACAAGCACAAGTGATTAATCGCAGACCTGATGATTTTAAAGTCAGTTATCGCTCAGTTATTGGCAAGGATAATGAATGGTTTTTATCGGCGCAATTACAATTAAATCTTGGCGATACTATTAGCAGTAATGAAAAAATTAAAGCTTTATTAGCGCAACGCGCCCGAACCCAACCGACCAATCAACCCAGTTGTGGTTCAGTATTTAAAAATCCGCCAAATGATTATGCGGCGCGATTAATAGAAGCTGTGGGTTTAAAAGGTTATCAAATTGGCGGGGCGCAAGTATCAAGCAAACACGCTAATTTTATTATTAATACAGGTAATGCCACTGCCAGTGATATTGAAACGTTAATTGCTTATGTACAAACCCAAGTAAAACAACAACACGGCGTGACTTTACAAACCGAAGTCTGTCGCGTGGGTGAAGTTGAATAACTGCTTTAAAAATCAGCAACAAAATATAAACTTATAGTTGTCAGGATTAGGATGATTAAATGCCATTAAAAAGTGACAAATTACCTTAAGCGTACTCAAATAAGACATACTACATGAAAACTTATACGATCACTCAAATAGCAGTTATTGCCAATAATAATTCTACACTAGAAATACAAAAGGCGAGGGAGTTAGCGTATCGTTTAGGTTTGTTACGCAAGGATTGTTGGAATAAGTTTGGTGGTATTCAAGCGTGGGGAAATAAAACCAACGGAGTATTAAAAACCTTTAAATTAACAAATCCACCTGAAAAATACCAGTTGGATTTTAAAAATTGGGATAAGACGGCATCGCGAGTTATAGATGATATACAAATGACACATGCCGCAATGCGTGAAAAAGTGATTAAAAAAATCTATGCAAGATATTCAGATAAAGATACGCGCATAGAATATTGTAATACATTAAAAACCTTAGACTATCAAGCCAATAATATTTTGCATCGTTGGATAAGAAATAGCTCGAATCGTGGACATACACAAGTCAATAATCAAATTATATTATGCCATAAAAACGGGGCAATATTTAATCGTAAAAACAGAATAACCGAAGTAGTCTTTAATGGACTTCCTATTGATGGTAAAAATAATCGTTATGAAAAGATAACCTTATGTTTTAAAACGGGTAAAGTCGCAAAACTAGGTTATGCGACTATTATTTTTCATGACGATGGGATAATTCGTTTGCATTATCCTGTTAAAAAAGAAATTACTGAAAATAATAATTCTGAACGTATTGGTGTTGATAAAGGTTATTCTGAAGCCTTATATGGTTCAGATAATAAAAGATATGGTGTAGGTATAGATAAGATAATTACCAAACAATCCGATTGGCTAAAAACTAAAATGCAAAATCGACACAAATTACATAGCATTTATAAAAAAACGGGTAATATAAATATCTTAAAAAATAATTTAGGTCGTAAAACATTAATCAAACAAACTAATAAAACCCAAGTCCAGTTAAAATCCATAGTACGTTGTGATGTTAAAAAGATATTTAGCAATTACGGTACGGTGGTTTGTGAAGATTTATCGAAATCATTTAAAACTAAAAACTTCGGAAAAAATACCAATAGACGATTATCTGCTTGGTGTAAAGGAGAAATACATCGGGCATTAACAGAAATTGCTGGGCGTACAGGTTCAGTATTAAAAATTGTCAATCCAGCTTACACTTCGCAAGTGGATTATCTGACGGGTACATTATTAGGTACTCGAAAAGGTGATTGCTTTATTCGTTATACGGGGGAAGTCATTCAAGCGGATTATAACGCGGCACACAATATTCTTGCTCGTGACAATGACAAGGAAATCAATAGATTCACACCCTACCAAAAGGTAAAAGAGATTCTATTAAAGCGTACCGTGTGCTTTGTTGAAAAAATGAAGCTCGGTGGCGGAGTACCCATCGAAGGTTTAGCGTAGTTAGTAGACGCAAACCGTAAAAACAGGCGATTAATGGTCATTTGTCTCAAATATGGCTATTTATTGTTACTCAAGTAAATAGCTTATAGCTAAATAAATCATAAACAGTAGATAATAAGAGATAACAGTGTTTACTAATCCAGAACAATTTGGGCGTGTTGCGGTATTAATGGGCGGTGTTGCCGCTGAACGAGCGATTTCTTTACGCAGTGGCAGTGCCGTTTATAACGCGTTAAAAAACAGCGGCGTTGATGTTATTGCCATCGATGTGACGGGGAGCGTTATCGACGCTTTAGCGGGTATTCAAGTAGACCGTGTTTTTAATGCCATTCATGGTAGAGGCGGTGAAGACGGTGTCTTACAAGCCGTGTTAGAAGTGCTAGGCATTCCTTACACGGGTAGTGGTGTATTAGCTTCAGCATTAACTATGGATAAGCTTAGAACTAAACTTTGTTGGCAAGGCTATGGCTTATCAACACCTGCATGGCATTTATTAAAATGCGAACATGATATTGATGTCTGCATTGAAAAACTTGGTTTTCCTGTGATTGTAAAACCTGCGCGAGAAGGTTCTAGCATTGGTATGAGCAAAGCTAGAAATCGTGGTGAATTAATCACGGCTTTACAATCGGCCTTAGTGTATAACTGCGATGTTTATGCCGAAGCGTGGGTACATGGCAAAGAGTATACTGTAGGCATCGTTGATGGTCAGGCATTACCTGTGATTCGTTTAGAAACACCGCGTGAATTTTATGATTATGAAGCCAAATATAACGCTACTACCACCCAATACCATTGCCCTTGTGGTTTAGAGCCGCAAATAGAACAACAATTACAACAACTCGCCTTAACCGCTTGCCAAGTTGTTGATGTTAAAGGCTGGGGACGCGTTGATGTATTTATTGATAATAACGGACAGGCGCAATTAATTGAAGTCAATACTGTTCCGGGGATGACTGACCACAGTTTAGTGCCAATGGCGGCAAAACAGGCGGGTATGAATTTTGAGCAGTTAGTTTGGCGTATTTTAGCGAGTAGCTTTTGTGTTGTTGCCAATAACGAGTAAACAATGCGGCTAGTAAAAATAGCTTTCTTGTTGTTATTGCTCGCTGGCATAACGTGGCAGTACGCCCCCAATACGCTTAAAAATTACGGCTCTGAGTGGTTAGCAATGAATAACACCTCATTTCCGATTCGCTATGTGCGCATCGAAGGTGTGTTTCAATACCTCAGTAAAGACGATGTCAAAACCACAATAGAGCCATTAATTGGGCAAGGTTTTTTTGCCGCTAATATGCAAACTATTCATCAAGCGGTATTGGCTTTAGCTTGGGTCGATACAGCCGATGTGGAACGCGTTTGGCCCGATGCCATTAGCGTTAAAGTCACCGAAAAAAAGCCTTATTTACGTTGGGGGGCAACTAGCTTAATGACCGAAGCGGGGGTTATTTTTACACCTAAAAGCCTTGCGCCTTTTCAACAATTAAAATTATTAATAGGTCCCGCGCAACAACCTGAAAAAGTTTTAGAAATCATGAAAGGCGTGACTATGACCTTGGCCGATCAAGCCATGACGCTACAAGAATTTAGTATTAATAATCGCTGGTCATGGAAAATTAAATTAGATTCAGGTTTAGAAATATTATTGGGTCGTGAGCAGCAATTAAAAAAATTACAACGTTTTTTAAAAACGTTAAGTTTATTAGGACAAGAAAAAGTCAATACTATGGCAGTGGTTGATTTGAGGTATCCCAATGGTTACGCAGTATCATGGAAACCTGACACACCGCCCATTGATTGGAAAACAATAGCTATAAAAAATTGATTTATTATTAGCAACACCAAGGCATAGAGAATATAAAACTTGTAGAAATATAATTGACTGCCTCAAAGTAATAAAATAATAAAAACGTGTACGCTAAACCCTTAATCATTCACTCGCACAGCAAACATTATGGTAAGAAAAACAGAACGTAATTTAATAGTCGGTTTAGATATTGGAACATCTAAAGTCGCCGCTATTATCGGTGAGCTGGGTAGCGATGGTGTTATCGAAATTATCGGTATTGGTCTTTCCCCTTCACGCGGTTTAAAAAAAGGCGTAGTGGTTAATTTAGAAGCCACGGTGCAATCAATACAACGCGCTGTTGAAGAAGCGGAATTAATGGCAGGATGTCAAATTCAATCGGTATTTGCAGGGATTGCGGGCAGTCATATTAAAAGTTTGAATTCTCATGGCATTGTGGCTATTAAAGATAAAGAAGTCACTTTACACGATATAGATAGAGTGATTGATTCAGCGCGTGCCGTGGCTATTCCTGCCGATCAAAAAATTCTACATATTTTGCCGCAAGAATTTATTATCGATTCGCAAGGCGGTATTAAAGACCCTATTGGCATGTCGGGGACGCGTTTAGAGGCTAAAGTGCATATCGTCACAGGTAGTGTTAGTGCGGCGCAAAATATTATTAAATGTATTAGACGCTGTGACTTAGAAGTTGACGATATTGTTTTAGAACAACTCGCCTCTTGTAGTGCGGTTTTGACCGATGATGAAAAAGAATTAGGCGTATGTCTACTTGATATTGGCGGCGGTACTACCGATATAGCAGTATTTGTCGAAGGCGCGATTAAACACACCGCAGTCATTCCTGTCGCTGGTGATCAAGTCACTAATGATATTGCCGTTGCCTTGCGTACACCTACGATTAATGCCGAAGAAATTAAACGCAAACATGCGAGTGCTTTAGTGAGTCTAGCCGATGAACAAACGCTCATTGATATTCCCAGTATTGGTGAACGCCTAGCGCATCAAATTTCAGAGCGCGATTTAGCTGAGATTGTCGAAGCCCGTTACGAAGAATTACTGATACTGGTACAATCGGAATTGAGACGTAGCGGCTATGAACATCAATGCGTGGCTGGTTTAGTATTAACAGGTGGTAGTTCTAAAGTAAAAGGACTGGTTGAATTAGCCGAAGAAATATTTCAAATGCCCACGCGTATAGGCAGTCCGCAACATGTCACGGGCTTGAGTGACGTGATAAAAAATCCAATTCATGCCACAGGTGTTGGTTTATTAATGTATGGCAAAGATCATCAACACAGTGAGCAAATCCTTGAAACCGAACAGCTCAGTTTGCTGACAAAAATAAAAAATTGGTTTCAAGGTAATTTTTAAACAGTTTCAACAGATTGCATAAGGGGCAAGGTCGTGAAATACGAATTAGTAGATATGTACAGTGAGACCGCGGTCATCAAGGTGATTGGTGTTGGTGGTGGGGGTGGCAATGCAGTAAGCCACATGGTGGGCAATAATATTGAAGGCGTAGAATTCATTTGCGCCAATACCGATGCACAGGCGTTACGCAAACTCAATATTGATACCATTATTCAACTAGGTGTGGAACTCACCAAAGGTTTAGGCGCAGGTACCAACCCAGAAATAGGTAGACAAGCCGCTGAGGAAAATAAAGACCGCATCAAAGAAGTTCTGCAAGGCGCGGACATGGTATTTTTAACCGCTGGCATGGGTGGTGGTACAGGTACGGGTGCGATTCCTGTGATTGCCCAAATTGCCAGAGAAATGGGTATCTTAACCGTAGCAGTGGTCACTAAACCGTTTTTATTTGAAGGCAAGAAAAAACAATTAGTCGCCGAACAAGGTATTATTGAATTAGAAAAATATGTTGATTCATTAATTACCATTCCTAATCAAAAACTATTACCCGTATTAGGTAATAACGTCTCTTTAATTGCCGCTTTTAAAGCCGCCAATGACGTATTATTAGATGCGGTGCAAGGTATTACCCAATTAATTGTTCATCCCGGTATGATTAACGTCGATTTTGCCGATGTTAGAACCGTCATGACAGGTATGGGCGCGGCAATTATGGGAACAGGTTCTGCCGTTGGCGATCATAGAGCCAGAGAAGCCGCAGAAAAAGCCATTGCTTGTCCATTACTTGAAGATATTAACTTGCAAGGGGCAAGAGGTATATTAGTTAATATTTCAGCCGCTGATATGGGTATTGCTGAATTTAATGAAGTGGGCAATATCGTTCATGAATTTGCCTCAGAAGATGCCATTATTAAAATTGGTACGGCAATCGATTCCAGTTTGGGCGATGAAATTAAAGTCACCGTAGTGGCAACAGGTATGGGAATGCCACCGCCTAAAGCCTCAGTTAAAGCCAGAGCCACAGCGGCGCATGATGAAACCTTGCGTCAGGGTAGCAAGCATGATATTCGTGAAAATCGTTATGGCGCGACTGCTAAAAAAGATATGGATTTAGATTATTTAGATATTCCAGCTTTCTTAAGACGACAAGCTGATTAAATTATAAAATGAACTACTTTTTTTAGCATAGCTTATCAAAGCGTATTTTAAAATAGTTTTTAAGCCTTTCAAGTTGATAAAACCTGAAAGGCTTTTTTGTGATTCACTATAAATAATAGACTTGTTACGACAGCATAAAAAAATTCAAAACCGACCTTCTAAAATCGTCAATATCGCCTCACGAATTTGGCTTTGCTTATTTAAATCTTCAATTAATAAACCTTGGGCATCGGTGACATAAAACATATCCTCAGCTCTCGCGCCAATAGTGGTAATTTTAGCATTATGTAATTGAATACCTTCTTGAATAAAAACTTGTCCAATTTTAGATAACAAACCCGCATGGTCGGTAGTAATTAATTCAATTACACTGTGTTTATTGAGCGGATCTAAATGAAATTCAATACTGCTAGGAATAGGAAAATGTTTCGCTTGCCGCGACTGTTTATGAATATTGCGGCGGTCTTTAACTTCATGTTGCAATAAATTAGAACGTAAAGTCGTACAAATATGCACTTCTCTAAATAACTCTTTAATTGGCTCGCCTGTTTGTTCTAAAATTTGAAAACTATTTAATACATAATTATCTAAAGTAGTGACAATTCTAGCATCTAAAATCGTTAAACCCAATTGATCAAAAGTGGCGGTACTGAGTGAGAATATCGCATTTTCATTTTTAGTATAAACAAAAACCTCCGCACTACCGCGTTCAGTTTGTGGACGCAATAAAACCAGTGGTAAATCTTCTTCATGCGAAGAAGCAATGGCGATAGTATGCCAAGTAATTTCATCGGCTGAATAACGTGCAAAATATTCGTCACTAACATGTCGCCATGCAATATTAATACTCTCAAGCGATAAACCTAATTTTAATAACTCATCGGTGGCTTCTTGTTTATTTTCTTTGAGTCTATCACTATAAGCACTGGGATTTTGCAGACCTAAACGCAAAGCTTTTAAAGTAACTGTATATAATTCTCTGAGT
>JBAQSX010000003.1:0-5596 GCA_049296695.1 Methylococcaceae bacterium
TTATGATTTAAAATTATTATTGGTATTTTAAATCACGGATTTAAATATTTTTGTTCGTGGTTTTATTAAGTGTTGGGCAGTTGTATTTTACATTTTATTACTTTGAGTTTTGAATGTGATGTCTTACGTGTCCAACAGGGCGTTGAAGGCGAGCGGCTCTGATACGCGCGTGTTATCTATTAACGTTCGTGCCGCCGCCTTAACTTGGTGTTGGATTTTCAAGAGTTATACTTTTAGTTAAATATAAACAATTAGGATTAAATTATGACTTATAAGTGGACGCAAATTGGCATAAAAGAAATCACTAATCTCTACCTTTATGGTACTCTTGATTTACCGTTAAACTTAGTAGATGAGAAATTAATTCGTGGTCTAGAAATACCAGAAAATAAACCTGCCATGACTGTTATTACTATGGATATGGTTTCTTTCATGAAAACAGGTCCAGGACGGTTTGCATATGGCAGCCAAGATACATTGGTACAGTATTTCATGGATAATTTTAATGATACTCTAATAAACTTTAATTACCCTGGAATACGTCAAGAATATACTGTATCACAAATGCTCACAGCATTTGGATTAGGAAAAAATACTTTCAGTTTACATCAATCAAATTTCGATGATGCAAGAGGAGATCATTTATTACGCAGTTATATTTATAATTCAGAAAGTTTTAAAATTAACGATAATGCTAAATTCGTTATAGAAGCTGATGGCACTCGACATATTCAAAATTATGCAATTTATGCTTATAACGATAATTTTGATTTTGTTGGCGGTGGGTTAGCTGTATTTGCGAATCCGTTTATTGAGCCTAGCATTGATCCATCTAGTATTGGACGAAGAGTTGATATAAATTTTACTAATAAAAGCGGCGTTCCTACATACGATTACACACAATCTAATTATCAGTTAGAAAAAGAGCTTTATGCTGCAAAGTTTGTCCCCATTTCTGGAACGGCTAGTTTATTAAACGAAGAAATAACACTACTTAGTTCACTATGGGATAATAAAGTTACTAAGTTTCTTACTTCAGATGAAAAGCCAATAATATATGGCACGGATCAGGCAGATAATCTTATAGCCTCAAATATAACCTCTTCAAAATATCCGACTTTAGATGACTATAAATCTAATGGTGTTGTTTTAGTTGGTGGTAATGGCAATGATAAGCTGGCAGGCGGTATTTATTCTGATTCTTTACTTGGAGGTAACGGTAACGATACTATTATTGGTAGTGATGGAGTAGATACTCTTGAAGGCGGTCTTGGAAAAGATACTGTAGATTTTTCCAAAAATACTATGGCAGTAATTACTAATTTAGGTGACACTCCTAATAGTATTAGCACCGGCAATTTTGAAGTTTATAAAGGTTCTCCAAATAATGATTTCATTGTGGTATGGGAAAAAATAAACACAACATTCTATGATGGTTTTGGTGTGGATACTATTGTTGGGGGTGATGGGAATGATACATTTTACAGTAGCCAAGATAGTAACGTAGATTGGTATCTTGGACGTGGTGGGTCAAATAAATTTATTTTCTCGGGTAACTTTGGTGTTGATAATATAGGCGATATTCAACCTGATGATACTATTAAGATTAACAATGTTAATCTTAATTCTTTAGTTTTTGCACCACTAGATTTTTTTGGTATTACTTATATTAGCGGCAATATATTAATGGGAATTGATCGTGGAAATGACGTAATAAGTTTTTCTTTAAATGGCGGTAGCAATGCGGTAAATTTACTAGGATCACTATCTAGTGGATATTTTAATAATTTACATATATTGTAAATATATCTATTAAAATTTACTATAAATACTCCAACAAGGCGTTTAAAGCGAGCGGCTCTGATACGCTCGTGTTATCTATTCACTCTACTGCCGCCGCCTTAACTTGGTGTTGGACAAAAGAGAATATATAGCTTTTATGACATTTTTAATTGCATTTTTAGTTTTTGTCATTGTGATTGTAGTATCTTTGTTTGTAATTGTGATGCTTTTAGGGGCTATATCTGGTGGAAAATCATTTGGAGAAACAATTAAAGATGGATGTGGGTGCTTAATTGTTATTGCTATTATCATTATTGTAGTAATATACTTAAAAATACAATAAAATTAACCAAAATTTGGAATATTAGATGTTTATTGTTTGAATAAATTTATATTTATCGATTTATTGGTTTTTTGTAAAGTAGTGACATTAATATTTAATAGGACAAATTATGATGCATAAAAAAACTATTGTAACAATATTATTTATACTCTTTATTGGAGGTTGTAAAGGCAACTTAACAACATTAAGATTTGATGTAGTCTGCAAATCAAAATCATCTAAAATAGATACATTAACTCCAGACTTTTATGTAGATAATAACTTTGTTGGTAGTACCAAGGTAGACTGTGATAGATATGGTGATAGCTTCTATGTAGAGCTTGAGACAGGCATTCATAATATCCGTATGTCTACCAACAGCGAAACGCTTTACGAAAATGATATAAATATTCTTGGAGAGCGAACTCAAAAAGTTGCTATTACAGTAAATATTCCTTGATTTAATGAATGTTATTTACTGAATGAAATAATTTTTATATCTGCAAATTCTCAGAAATGAGAAAGAAGCTTGAAAAGATAGTTTTAAATTAGCTTTAAGGTTAATTTAAAACTGCGGTAGAATATTTTTATTTGTAATTTTATTAATTGTTGAGCAATCGTATTTTAGATTTTATTGATTTCAGTTTTAAATACAATCTATCAACGTCCAACAAGGCGTTTAAGGCGAGCGGCTCTGATACGAGAGTGTTATCTATAAGCGTTCGTGCCGCCGCCTTAACTTAGTGTTGAAGCACCACGCCGCGAGGACTGTATCTTGAAACGATTCGGTTTCGAGCGGCGTGATGCTTAACTAATGTAGTTGGGCTTGTTGAGTAGAATAATATACTTAATTATTTTTAGGAGAATAAAATGGCAGTTAGTCTTGGTAAAGGTGGTAATGTATCGCTTAATAAAGAAGAACCTAATTTAAATAAAATTTTGGTTGGTTTAGGTTGGGACGTGAGAGCAACAGACGGCGGTGATTTTGACTTAGATGCTAGTCTTTTTATGTTATCGAGTTCAGGTAACGTTCGCAACGATAATGATTTTATTTTTTACAATAACTTACGCTCGATTGATGGTTCGATTGAACACACAGGTGATAATCGCACAGGCGCGGGGGACGGTGACGATGAAATGATTAAAGTCGATTTACAACGTGTGCCTTCTGATATTCAAAAATTAGTGATTGGTGTCACTATTCACGATGCTGATGCTAAAAGACAAAACTTTGGCATGATTGACTCTGCATTTATTCGTATTGTTAATCAAGACAATAATCGTGAAATTGTTCGCTACGACCTTTCAGAAGATATGAGTACCGAAACCGCTATGTTATTTGGCGAGGTATATCGTCATGGTGGTGAATGGAAATTTCGCGCTCTTGGACAAGGCTTTAAAGGCGGATTAGGTGCGATGGCAAAAAATTATGGTGTAAATATTTAAGGGATTTGATTATGAATCTAGTGCGTGGTCAAAAAATCAAGCTAGCCGATTTAACGCATAGTAGCCAATTATATGTTGGGCTTACTATTTCAGCTCCAAGTAGTCTTATCTTGGATATTTCCTGTTTCGGTCTGGATGATAAAAATAAACTGTCCGATGACCGTTACTTTATTTTTTACAATCAAAAGATTTCTCCTTGTGGTTCGCTAGCAAGTCTAGGAGTACGAAACAACGACCAAGAGCAATTTCAAATTGATTTATCACGTTTGCCCTCAACGGTTCGTAAACTGGTTTTTGTCGTCACTATTGATGGCAATGGCGTTATGTCACAAATTAGAGATGGCTATTTACGTTTACTTAACCAAAATACTGAACTTGTGCGTTTTACATTTTCTAGCTCTGATTTTAAAGACGAAAAAGCCATTATGGTCGGCGAGATTTATTTTAAAGATGTGTGGCGTTTTTCGGCAGTAGGTCAAGGTTTTAATGGTGGCTTGAGTGCATTGTTAAAGCATTTTGGCGGGGAAGAAATCACTGCACCTACGTCATCAATTACAACATCAACTATTAACAATACCTTAAATAATAAAAGAGTTTTGCTTGAAAAACGCATTGAAAAAGAAGCACCTCAATTAGTTAATTTAGTAAAAAAAGCCACTGTTTCTTTACAGAAAGTAGGCTTGCAAGACCATCAAGCTAAAGTTGCGCTTTGTTTAGATGTATCAGGCTCGATGTCAAGTCTTTACAGTTCGGGTGTTATACAAAAATTTGCTGAAAGAATTTTAGCCTTAGCTTGTCGTTTTGATGATGACGGTTCAATTGATATTTTTTTGTTTGCTGACAGAGCTTGTAATTCTGGAGAAATGGGAATTGGAAATTTAAATGCTAAATTGATTCAGAATATGGTTGATAAAAATAGTGTAGGTTACGGAACATCTTACGCACCTGCTATTGAAGAAATTAGAAAGTTTTATTTTAGTCAGACTTCAAAAAAATCGTTTTTTTCATCTTCTTCAACAATTGGTGAACGGACAACACCATTAAAAGCAGAATTACCTGTTTATGTTATGTTTGTAACAGATGGTGATACCAGCGATGAATATAAAGCAGAAAAACAAATACAGTGGTCATCTTATGAACCTATTTTTTGGCAATTTATGGCCATAGGAAACGGTGGTTTCAATTTCCTTAAAAAACTTGACACAATGAGCGGTCGTTATCTTGATAATGCGAATTTTTTTGATGTGAGTAATCCAGACAATATTTCAGATGATAATTTGTACGATTTATTAATGGTTGAATATCCGTTGTGGGTAAAACAAGCTAAAAATAATGGATTAATAAATAACTAAATATGGCAGATAAATCTATTTGGAAAGGCGGCGTTTCTCAGATTATTAATATTTTTGTTTATTTTTTCTGTGGAATATCTATTGTATTTTTGATTATATGTGCATTAGCAGTAATACTGAGCGATACAGAAAATTCAAAGGCAATGATTTTTATTTTTCCTTTGATTGTCCCCATATCAATAGCAGCATGGAAATACTATGAAGTTAGTTGCAAAAAATATGAATTAACTGAAGAACGTTTTAAAGAAAATTCAGGCGTTTTTAATTTAAGACAGGATGAACTTGAGTTGTATCGAGTTAAGGATATTACGCTAATGCAACCAATTTTCTTGAGATTATTTAAACATGCTTCTATTGAATTACATACTGAAGATATTACGACACCTTTGGTGTTAATTGAAGCTATTCCTATAGACGAGGCTAAATGGCTTCAAAGACGAATAAGAGAAAGAATAGAAGCTATGCGAGAAAAGAAAGCAATAGTAATTGCAACATAGTGTTTTAATAAAAATAGCCCAACAGAGCGTTTAAGGCGAGCGGCTCTGATACGCGCGTGTTATCTGCAAGCGTTCGTGCCGCCGCCTTAACTTGGTGTTGGGCTTTCTTTATCAGTAGTTTTTAATTTCAGGCTAAAATTTCAAATAATTAGTTATTTAACGATTGAAGTTTTTTTGTCCACGAAAAACACAAAAAT
>JBAQSX010000004.1:0-15236 GCA_049296695.1 Methylococcaceae bacterium
ATCTATTAAGTTTTTATAAATAGGACAAAACCCATGATTAAACGCATGATAATCATGCTGCTGTTAGTTGGCTTATTGCTAGGCGGCATTTTTGCTTTTATCGATTTCAAAGGAAAAATGATTAAACAATTCATGGCGGCGGGCAGTAACCCCGTGCAGACCGTGTCCAGCATTGATGCCCAAAGCGCGCAGTGGCAAACAACATTAACCGCCATTGGCACAGTTAAAGCCGCGCAATTGGTCGATGTCAGCTCTGAGGTGGCAGGCGTTGTCAGTGAAATCTATTTTAATCAAGGCGATAACGTCAAAGCAGGTGAGCCTTTAGTGCAACTTCGCGCCGATGATGACTTGGCAAAACTAGACGCGCTCAAAGCCAGCGCGGAGTTAATGCGCCTCACTTATCAGCGTAGCCAAAGCCAATTCAACGCCAAAGCCATTAGCCAGCAAATCGTTGATAACGATAAAGCCAATCTAAACATCGCCTTAGCAAACATCGCCCAGCAACAAGCCCTGCTTGCCAAAAAACGCATTAACGCGCCATTTTCGGGGCAGTTAGGTTTGCGTTTAATTGATATAGGCAAACAATTAAATGCAGGTGAAGCAATTGCCACTTTACAAGCCTTAGATACGGTTTATGTGGATTTTTATTTACCGCAACAAGCTATAGCGCAAATTAAAACAGGTCAAAGCGTTGATATTAAAACCGATACTTATCCTGAGCAAAGTTTTAAAGGCGTAATTAGCGTGATTAATCCCAAAATTGATATTGACACGCGCAACATTCAAATAAGAGCCACGCTAAAAAATCCCGCCCATAAATTATTAACAGGCATGTACGTTAATATTAATTTAAACGTGGGTGATACTCGTGAGTTAATTACGATTCCACGCACCGCTATTAGTTTTAATCCTTATGGTGCTACGGTTTATTTATTAAAAAAAGACAAAGAAGCCTATATTGCAGAGCAACGTTTTGTGACTACGGGTGAAACCCGTGGCGACCAAATTGCTATTATTAAAGGTTTGCAAGGCGGCGAAAAAGTGCTGACTTCGGGGCAATTAAAATTACGCAATGGCTCACCTGCGGTTATTGATAATAGTGTTATTCCCAGTAATGATGAAAAACCACAGCCTGTAGATAGTTAATTATTGGGAGTACAAACCTAGGTTTGTACTCCGTTATTTAATAAGGAGATAATCATGCAAGCCATCGCTATTAATAAACTAAGCCGTGAAGATTATTACGCCTTAGAAGAAACTAGCACAGAAAAACACGAGTTTTATAACGGTGAAATGTTTGCCATGTCGGGGGGCGCATTTAATCATTCTGCTATTAGTGTTAATACTGTGAGTGCATTAAAAATTAAATTACGCGGTAAATGTTGCCAGCCTATTAATAGTGATATGCGAATAGAAACACCTAGCGGTTTATGTACCTATCCAGACGCGAGTATTTATTGCGGAAAACCCCAATTAACCGCTAATCAATGCAGTTTATTAAATCCCGTGGTGATTATTGAAGTATTATCACCCAGCACACGGCTTTATGACCAAAGCGATAAATTTACTCTATATCGTTCAATTGCCAGTTTTTGTGATTATTTATTAATCGATTCAGAAAAAGTTGCCGTGCAACATTTTCGTAAAATTGAAAATAATGAATGGGTATTGCATGATTATTGTGAATTAAGCGAGAGTATTTATTTAAACAGTATTAATGAAAGTTTAACACTGGCTGAGTTTTATGAAGGGATTGATTTTTAGGTGTTGTTTTCATGTAAGAGCAAAATAGCTTATAAAAACAGCAATTTTAGCTAATTTTTATGTATAAGTTGCTTGTTAAATAGCTTTTTAATAGCTATTATTTGCAAAAATAATTATCAGTGAAATTAGAAGGCAAATGGCTACCAAACGAACGATGACTTTAAATTTAAGTGACGAAGAAATGCTTGTTCTTGAAGAACTTTCCACGCGCAAAGACATAACAAAAACAGCTGTCATTCGACAAGCTTTGAGACTGTATCAAGTTGTAGACTCAAAATTGTTAGCAGGTGAAAAGCTAATTTTTGAAGATGAAGTCAAACAGAAAAAATCTGAGTTGATGGTGCTATGAAACGGATTCCTATTAGCTTGATTTCAAATGCTACTAAGGAAATCGTTGAAGCGCATCTGATTGATGGTGTAACTCGTGATTTAGTAGTACAAACAGAAATAACTTCGTGGTCAGAGCCTCGACTTGAAGCGGTAAAGCGTCTTCATGCAAACGGCATTGATTTACCTGAACACTGGCATTGGAACTGGGTTAAAAAATCTACAAAAATAAAACTATTAGCTTATCGCTGTTTTGGTATCGAATGTAATAAGGAAATGCAAGGTTTGATGTTGGTCAATACGATACATTCGTCTCGACTACAAAATCAGAAAGGTAAACCATTGGTTTATGTTGATTATATAGAAGTAGCACCATGGAATTTAAAAGTTTTCAATCCTTCTCCTCGTTATGCGGCTATAGGAAAACGTCTTATCGAAAGTGCGATTCGATTTAGCCTAGCGGAAGGATTTGGTGGTCGTATTGGCTTGCATTCACTACCGCAGTCAGAATGGTTTTATGAAAATGCTTGCTACATGACATGCGGAGAAATAGATGTTCGCTATGAGGGATTGCGTTGGTTTGAACTTACTGAGAGTAATGCGAAGAAATTTTTGGGAGACAAGTCATGAAAATGAATAATGATATTAATTGGCTACTTAATGCCGCCGAAGAAGAGGATAACTGCATCATTTCTGTGGGCGGTTTAGTCTGTCGTTTGAGAGCAGAAGAAAATAAGCTAGCGCAAGAAATTCCAGAATCTACACGTCGGGTTGCATTTGCACAGCTCATTGAATTGTCACGCCGTAAATTAAGATTATCTGTTGAGCAACTTGCTGAACAAGCTGACATTGATGTAGCTCAGCTTATAGAAATTGAAGAAGGTGAATGTGCTTGTGCTGAACCAAGAACAGTTTTCAAATTAGCCGAAGTTCTTAAGTTTCCACAGCGTCGCTTAATGGAATTGTCTGGATTAGCAAAAACAAGAGACCGACAACTAACAGAGGCTACAGTACGTTTTGCCGCACGTTCAGAACCTGTGAATGTTCTTAGTGACGAGGAAGAAGAAGCTTTACAAGAATATGTGAAGGTTCTTGTTGAATCTGTCGAGGGCTAAACGTTGCAGAACTCATTTTTAAGTGAACGCACAGCAAATGATATTGATTGCAGGGTGGCAAAAATTCTTAAGGATTTAGATAATCCCAAGCCACCTTTGCGACTAGAAGATGTTCGCTATCTTTTACAGCTTGACCTTAAATATTATTCTTCGGTAGATGACGGGATTCTTCAAGAAACCCTGCATCGACTCACTATGTCAGGCAAACAACTATTAAATCGCCCAAGTCTGCTTATTGATGCTATTAGCAAATTTAATCTTAAAGCCCTTTGGCAACCCGATTGTAAACGTATTTTATTAGATTCAGCGTTACCCAATCTTAAACAACGCTGGGCTGAAGCACACGAAATTGGACATAGTATTCTTGATTGGCACGAACCTATGACACACGGTGATGCACAACACACTTTAAGTTATAGTTGTCATCAACAGTTAGAAGCCGAAGCCAATTTTGCCGCTGGACGTATTGTGTTTTTGCGCGACCGTTTTGCCGATGAGCTTTTTAGTAGTTCATTAAGTTTGGCATCTATTAAAGAGCTTTCAAAAAATTATGGTAATACCATTACTTCAGGTCTTTGGCGAGCAGTTGAATCCCTCGATATTCCAGCATTTGCAATGGTTAGCCAGCATCCTCGCAATATTCAAATAGAAAACGATTCTATTCGTCACTTTATTCGCTCTCCTCGTTTTGCTAATGAATTTTCAACTATTTCAGCAGTTTCTCAGTTTGAACGTTTAGCTTCATTCTGTCGTAAGGGAAGAGGAAATATTGGACAATCCGAATTAGTATTAACAGATGATAATGGTGATGAACACATTTTTCTTATTGAATGTTTTTTTAATTATTATGACACATTAACTTTAGCAACTCGCCTTAAAAAACATGAAACAGTAATAGCCGTTTCAAACAAATATATACTCTAATTATTCCGTACTATCCCCAAAAAACACACACCCATGAATTTCACTGATATATTTATTCGCCGCCCTGTACTTGCCACTGTGGTGAGTATTTTATTATTAGTTTTAGGCTTGCGTTCATTAGTAGGCTTACCTATTTTGCAATATCCGCGCACTGAAAATGCGGTAGTCACTATTACTACGGTTTATTATGGCGCAGACCCTGAATTAGTGGCGGGTTTTATTACCACGCCTTTAGAAATTGCCATAGCGCAAGCCAATGGTATTGATTATTTAAGTTCTACCAGTCAAAACGGTGTGAGTACCATTACTGCAACCTTACGTTTAAATTTCCCTTCTGATAAAGCTTTAACTGAAATTAATACCAAAATTAATTCAGTCTTAAATCAATTACCGCCAGAAACCCAACGCCCGACATTAAGCGTTAAAATCGGACAAACTATTGATGCTATGTATATTGGTTTTTCCAGTGACATATTAGCGTCTAATGCGATTACTGATTATTTAATTCGCTCCGTGCAACCTAAATTACAAGCAGTGAGTGGTATTCAAACTGCGGAGTTATTAGGTGGTAAATACTTTTCTTTACGCGCATGGTTAGACCCCGATAAATTAATGGCGTATAACTTAACCGCTACTGATGTTAGAGCGGCGTTAGCGGCAAATGATTTTTTATCGGCATTAGGTAAAAGTAAAGGGCAAATGGTGGAAGTTAATTTAACCGCCAATACCAGTTTGCATTCAGTTTCTGAATTTGAAAACTTAATTATTAAACAGCAAAACGGCGCGATTATTCGCTTAAAAGATGTGGCAAAAGTCAGTTTAGGCTCAGATGATTATGATAGTAGCGTGAGTTTTGATGGTAATAAAGCGGTGTATATTGGTTTGCAAGTCGCGCCCAGTGCTAATTTATTAGAAGTCATGGATTCTATTAAAGAACAATTTCCCGATATTGCCGCGCAATTACCGCAAGGCATTCATGGCAAAATTGTTTATGATTCGACTAAATTTGTAAATAGTGCGATTCACGAAGTCATTAAAACTTTAATTGAAGCGTTATTAATTGTCACCTTAGTGGTATTCGCTTTTTTAGGTTCACCACGCTCAGTATTAATTCCCGCTTTAGCCATTCCTTTATCATTAATTGGTACATTAACTGCCATGTTAATGTGCGGCTTTTCAATTAATTTATTAACCTTATTAGCTTTAGTATTAGCAATTGGCTTAGTGGTTGATGACGCGATTATTGTAGTTGAAAATGTTAATCGCCATTTAGAAGAAGGCTTAAAACCGTTTGATGCGGCCATTTTGGCGGCAAGAGAATTAACTAGCCCTATTATTGCCATGACTATAGTATTAATTGCGGTTTATATTCCGATTGGTTTTCAAGGCGGATTAACAGGGGCATTATTTACTGAATTTGCTTTTACATTAGTAGGCGCGGTGACTATTTCAGCAATTGTGGCATTAACGTTATCGCCGATGATGTGTTCTAAATTATTAAAACCACATAATCGTGACCGTAGTGGTTGGGAAGCACATTTAGTTGATGCGATTGATAATGTGATGAATCGTTTAACGGGTTTTTATGGACGTTTATTACACGGTTCGCTTAATTATTTACCTGTGACTTTATTATTTGCCGCGATAATGCTGGTGAGTATTTTCTTTTTATATAAAGCTTCAAGTAATGAACTCGCACCGCAAGAAGACCAAGGTTTGTTGATTAGTATGGCAACCACCGCGCCCGATGCGACTTTAGAACAACGGCAGTTATACACGCGCCAGATTTATGACAAATTCAAAGCCTATCCCGAAGGCGACCATATTTTTCAATTAGACGTGGGTGGTCAGTCGATTTCGGGGATTGGTTTAAAACCGTGGCATGAGCGCGAACGCACTACCCACGTTATGCAGCCTTTAGTACAAGCCGATGTTAATAAGGTGGCGGGGGCAAAAGTGGCGGTGTTTCAGCCGCCGTCTTTGCCTAGCGGTAGCGGTATGCCTGTGCAGTTTGCTTTAGAAAGCACTGATTCTTTTGCTAATTTGTATGATGTCACCCAAAAATTTATGCAGGAAGCGCAAAAAAGCGGTTTGTTTATCTTTTTGGACAGCGATTTAAAAATCGACCAGCCGCAAGTGGAGTTAATCATCGACCACGACAAAGCGGCGTTATTAGGTTTGACCATGCAAGACGTGGGCGGCTCACTCAGTGCCATGCTGGGCGGCGGTTATGTGAATTATTTTAGTTTGGACGGACGTTCTTATAAGGTGATACCGCAAGCGCAACAACGCTCTAGGCTGACTTCTGAGCAATTATTGGATTATCCCATTCGCACGGGCAAAGGCACGACTGTTCCCTTATCGACTATTGCCAGCTTAAAAACCCAAGTTGTGCCGCAATCACTGCATCATTTTCAGCAGTTAAACGCGGCAACCGTGTCGGGTGTGCCGTTTCCGGGGGTGACGTTGGGCGCGGCGATTGCCTCGTTGCAAGATTTGGCTAAACGCACCTTGCCTGTGGGTTATTCGGTGGATTATGGCGGTCAGTCGCGCCAATTAGTGCAGGAATCCAGCGGTTTTGCTTTTACCTTTTTATTCGCGCTGATTATTATCTTTTTAGCTCTAGCCGCGCAGTTTGAGAGTTTTAGAGACCCATTCATTATTTTGGTATCTGTGCCTATGTCGATTGCGGGCGCGTTGATTTTTATCGCGCTGGGCATTAGCGGCGCGACGTTAAACATTTATACCGAAGTGGGGCTGGTGACGTTGATGGGTTTGATTAGTAAGCACGGCATTTTGATGGTGGAATTTGCTAATCATCGCCAAGAACAGGGCTTAAGCAAACGTGAAGCCATTGAAGCGGCGGCGGCAATTCGTCTGCGTCCTATTTTGATGACGACAGCGGCAATGGTTTTAGGGGTTGCGCCGTTAATTTTTGCCACAGGCGCGGGTGCGGCTTCGCGGTTTAGTTTGGGGTTAGTGATTGCGTCTGGTATTACTATTGGCACGTTGTTCACGCTGTTTGTTGTGCCAGCGTTTTATGTGGTTTTAG
Source organism: Methylococcaceae bacterium (assembly GCA_049296695.1). Lineage (GTDB taxonomy): Bacteria > Pseudomonadota > Gammaproteobacteria > Methylococcales > Methylomonadaceae > UBA10906. Next base: position 7,183 of record JBAQSX010000004.1, read on the forward strand.
GACAAAAACATATTAAGCACGAAACGCTGTAATTTTTGCTAACGCTTATAAAAAAAAGCAGTATATATTTAGCAAGTTACTACACAACAATAACAATAAATTACAGCCAATGGAGTCGTTATGGATACTTTTTTAACTATCGCAAATGATGCGAGCAACTTATTACTCAGTAATAGCAGTGCCAGTGCTTTTTTAATGCTCAGCTCTGCTCTTATTTTTTGGATAGTGCTAGCGATGATTTACGGTAGCAAGTTAGGGCGTTTTCGCCACGCGCTCAATGAAGAAATTTTAGCCAAAACTAAACTCACAGGGCAGTTAGAAAACGCTGAGCAACGCGTGCAACAAGCGCAAAACGAAATTGCTCAACAAAAAGAACAACTCGCGCAATTAAATCAAGACAAACAAGCCGAAAGCAGTCGCGCTAATGCCTTGACTGAGCAATTAACCGCCGAGCAAACTGCCCATCAAGCTTTACAACAAGAATTCATTAATCTCAATGCACAACTGCATGAACAAAGCGCGGTGATTGCTGAATTGCAACATACTTTAGCGGTGCAGGTGGAACAAAACGGGCATTTAAATCAGCAATTAGAAAGTGTGCAAGCCCAAGCCGATGCCGCAAAACAAGCCAGCTCTGAGCAAATTGTCCAATTAGAGCAACAACTCGAGCAAGTCCAAACGCAAGTCAATACCGCGCAACAACAAGCACATGGCAATTATGAAAAATTGTTACAAGCCGAACAGGCAGTGCAACATTTGACCGAACAACTCATTGAACGCGATAGCCGAAATGAGCAAAGCGCAAATCAGCAACTGCTTGAAAAAGACGCGCTGATTCAACAATTACGCGAGACTATTACAGGTCAAGAAAAACAATTAACGCAATTGGCACAGCAAGCTAAACCTCAAGCTGTGGTAGTTACCGCGCCAGTAGTGGCTGAACCCTCAGTTGTTGTTAAACCAGTGGAGACTAGTCAAATTGAAGCCGTTGCTGTCACTACAGTTGAATCGCTTAAACCTGTTGAAGCTAAGGGCTGGCGGGGCTTTTTAGGCAGTAAAACGCCCACTGATGAAAAACCCAGTGTTGTTGAAATCGTTATTGAACCGCCCAAAGCTGAGCCAGAACCTGTCGTAGTTGAAACGCCGCAAGCGGTTGTTGAAGAACCGACAAAACCTGCGGCTACTAAAAGTTGGTTGGGCTTTTTGGGTAATAAATCTACTAATGCGCCAGTAGAACCAATAACACCTGAGCCTGAAGTCGTGGCTATTGAAGAAGAAACCGTTGAAAAAGAAGCCGAAGAAATAGTGGTACGAAATTATGCCCCCTCTGTAGGTGAAGAAATTGCACAAATTAAAGGACAATTAAAAGGTTGGTATGGCAAAATGTTAGGCAAATAACATTTTACTTTTATTAGATTAATAAAAAACCCCGTTAGATTTGACATCTAACGGGGTTTTTTAATGGTATTAGTGTGACAGTAGGCGTTAAAACTCAGCCGTTAATATCATTAAAACGCTAGCAAAGACTGTGCAATAAATATTAAGGCAACACTTTTATCACACGTTCAACTTAAGGATTTTATAATGGTTTTTTACCCAATCCCTTAGGGTGATTGTACGTTTTCGTTTGTTCAATAACGTGCTTTTAGCGATAATGTACAGCTAGCGGTATAATAACTATAAGATTTTCAATAGCTTTGATAAGGTTGAAACAAATGACAGAATTAATGAGTAAGGGCATTGAATTAATGCTTCTTGGCATGGGAATTGTGTACTTATTTTTGACTATGCTGGTGGTGGTGATTAATATCATGTCAGCATTAGTCCAACGGTTTTTTCCAGAGCCTTCACAAGTAACAGTGACCATACCGACTGTGGCTACAGGCATAGATAAAAGTACCATTGCCGCCATTAGCGCGGCCGTACATGCTTACCGACATAAATATAAAACACATCAATGATGATAGGCGCGTTGCGTTTTCTAGGAGAATTAATAGCATGAGCAGTAATACAGCAAAACCCTTAGCGATTACCGAAGTCGTCTTGCGTGATGCGCATCAGTCGATTTTAGCCACGCGCTTTCGTACTGAAGACATGCTACCAATATGTGCAAAACTCGATGCTATTGGCTACTGGGCAATCGAATCATGGGGCGGGGCGACATTTGATGCTTGTATTCGTTATTTAGGCGAAGACCCTTGGGCAAGATTACGCGCTTTAAAAGCGGCAATGCCCAACACGCGCCAGCAAATGTTACTGCGCGGACAAAATATTTTAGGTTATCGGCATTATGCCGATGACGTGGTGGATAAATTTGTGGAACGTTGCGCCATTAACGGCATAGACGTATTCCGTATTTTTGATGCTATGAATGATATGCGTAATATCGACCGCGCCGTTAAAGCCGTGTTAAATACTGACGCGCACGCGCAAGGCACAATTTCTTATACCACAAGCCCCGTGCATACTATTGATTTATGGGTAGATTTGGGTAAACAAATCGAAGATATGGGCGCGCATTCGATTTGTATTAAAGATATGGCGGGCTTGCTCAAACCTTATGAAGCTTATGAATTAGTTTCACGTTTAAAACAAAGCACTAATTTACCTGTGCATTTGCATAGCCACGCAACGACAGGTTTAAGTGTGGCTACTTTAATCAAAGCCGCTGAGGCGGGTGTTGATAATGTCGATACCGCTATTTCTACCATGAGTATGACCTATGGTCATAGCGCGACTGAATCCATTGTTGCCAGCTTAGAAGGCACTGAACGCGATACAGGTTTGGATTTAGTTAAACTCGAAGAAATCGCCGAATATTTCCGTGAAGTGCGTAAAAAATACGCCGCCTTTGAAGGCAGCTTAAAAGGTGTCGATAGCCGTATCTTAATCGCGCAAGTTCCGGGTGGAATGCTCACCAATATGGAAAGCCAACTCAAAGAACAAAACGCTAGCGATAAATACGATGAAGTATTGCATGAAATTCCACGGGTGCGTGAAGACTTAGGCTTTATTCCTTTAGTGACCCCGACTTCACAAATTGTCGGCTCGCAAGCGGTGATTAATGTGTTAAACGGTGAGCGTTATAAAACCATCACCAAAGAAACCGCTGGGGTTTTAAAAGGCGAATACGGCGCGACTCCCGCGCCTGTGAATAAAGAATTGCAAGCGCGTGTATTAGCAGGTGCAGAGCCGATTACTTGTCGTCCAGCGGATTTAATTCCTGCGGAAATGGATAAGTTAATTGCCGAAGTGCAAGAAAAAGCCAAAGCCGAAGGCGTAACTTTAGCTACTAACGTTGAAGAAGATGCTTTGATTAATGGCATGTTTGCCCAAGTAGGTTGGAAATTTTTGGCTAATCGTGGCAACGCTAGCGCGTTTGAACCCGCACCAACAGCGAATCCCGCGCCAGTTGTGGAAACTAAAGTGGCTACCGCGCCAGTGACTGACACAAGCCCAGCCGCTGAAAGTTATAACGTCACTGTTGATGGTAAAACCTTCAATGTCGTGGTTGCCACAGGCGGCGCACCTTTGAATATTCAACCCATTATCAGCGAAGCCGCGCCTGTTGTAACCAACAATGCCGCGTCTACTGGCGCGTTAGTTCATGCCCCAATGGCTGGCAATATTTTAAAAATTTTGGTGCAAGTCGGTGATAGCATTGCCGAAGGTGATGTGGTTGTGATTATGGAAGCCATGAAAATGGAAACTGAAATCCGCTCTAAATTTGCAGGTACAGTCAGCGCGATTCATGTTAAAGAAGGCGGCGCGGTGGCGGGTGGTAACGCTTTGATTACATTATAATAATAACGCAGACAAGAGACTCACATGGAAAATTTGTTTTCACTCTGGCAAAGCACAGGGATTTATAACTTTAGCGCAGGTCAGGCATTTATGATGCTGGTCGGCTTTTTGTTATTGTTTCTGGCAATCAAAAAGGGCTTTGAACCGCTACTGCTATTACCCATCGGCTTTGGCGCGATTTTGAGTAATATTCCCGTAGCAGGTATTGCCGAAGAGGGCGGTCTTTTGTATTACCTGTATTACGGTATCAAGCTAGGCATTTTTCCTTTGCTGATTTTTATGGGCGTAGGCGCGATGACCGATTTTGGCCCTATGCTTGCCAATCCTAAAACCTTATTGCTAGGTGCGGCGGCGCAATTTGGTATTTTTGCTTCTTTGCTGGGCGCATTGGCATTAAATTTAGTTCCCGGTTTAGAGTTTACGCTAAAAGATGCCGCCGCCATTGGTATTATCGGTGGCGCGGACGGGCCTACAGCTATTTATGTGGCATCTAAACTCGCGCCTGATTTATTAGGCGCGATTGCGGTTGCCGCGTATTCTTATATGGCGTTAGTGCCACTGATTCAGCCGCCGATTATGCGAGCGTTGACCACTGAAGCTGAGCGCAAAATTGAAATGCAGCAAATGCGTCCTGTCAGCAAAACTGAAAAAATTATGTTTCCTTTAGTGTTACTAACGTTATCGGTTTTATTATTACCCTCAGCCACGCCGTTAATTGGGATGTTTGCTTTAGGTAACTTAATGAATGCTTGCGGCGTAGTAGAGCGTTTAAGTCAAACTGCGCAAAACGAATTAATTAATATTGTGACTATCTTTTTAGGATTGGCAGTCGGCTCAAAACTCAGTGCTGAGGCGTTTTTACAAGTAAAAACACTGGGGATTTTGGCATTAGGCGCGTGTGCTTTTGCTATAGGGACTGCCGCTGGGGTTATCATGGCAAAAATCATGAACCGCTTTAGCAAAACCTTAATTAACCCGTTAATTGGCGCGGCGGGGGTTTCAGCAGTACCAATGGCGGCGCGAGTAGCCAATAAAGTCGGTTTAGAAAGTAATCCGCATAATTTTTTATTAATGCACGCGATGGGTCCTAATGTAGCAGGGGTGATTGGCTCGGCTGTCGCGGCGGGTATTTTATTGAGTTTGGTTAAATAAACGATTAATTAACGAGGTGAACGATGTTAGTGCGAAAAACAGCAGTATCGATGGCAAGTCTATTACTCGGATTTAACTTGCAGTTTGTACAAGCCGCTCCTATTTTGGACGCACCTGTGCCGCCTGATCATTATCATTGCCAAGGAAAAGGTGCAGATGTGCTTTTATATACTGACGCATTAGCTACGACCACACTAAAACTGAAATTAAATGGTGTGGTGCATCAAGTGCAAAACGATGGCATTACCACTGAAAGCTCACTATTGGGTGACATTAAAGAAATCACTATAGGTTTTAGACCCGATGTCTCTATTACCTACGCCTCAGTGATTATTCCGTCCATTCTTTTAGGAGCTGATGTGCCACAAATTAGTTTTAAAACACAATTAGCAGTCACTACGGTTATTCATTCAATGATAATGAGTGCGCCTCAAGGGATTAGTAATAATTCAAGCTATATTGATTTAATCTGTAAAGCCAAAAGACTCAATCCTTAAGCGTTAATACTTAAAAATTAAGGGCGACTTTTAAGTCGCCCTTATTATTAGATAACCCCAAAATAGGAAACCACCCATGAATTTAATCCATTATTGGCGAGCGATGAGCGGCATAGTCGGACGCGAATTATGGCGTTTTATAACCCAGCGCGAACGTTTTATTTCCGCGCTAGTGCGTCCTTTGGTGTGGTTATTTGTGTTTGCGGCAGGTTTTAGAGCGGCATTAGGACTAGCCATTACACCGCCTTATGAGACTTATATTTTATATGAAGTCTACATCACCCCCGGTTTATTGGGCATGATTCAATTATTTAACGGAATGCAAAGTTCACTTTCTATGGTGTACGACCGTGAAATGGGCAGTATGCGCATTTTATTAGTCTGTCCTTTGCCACGTTGGTTTTTACTATTGAGTAAATTACTCGCGGGGGTTAGCGTATCGATTGTGCAGGTCTATGTATTTTTAGCCATTGCTTGGTTTTATGATATTCACGCGCCGTGGCAGGGTTATTTGTGGGTAATGCTAACGCTGATATTATCGGGTTTAATGTTGGGCGCGTTGGGTTTATTACTGTCTTCATTTATAAAACAATTAGAAAACTTTGCAGGCGTGATGAATTTTGTGATTTTCCCGATGTTTTTCATGTCAACCGCGCTGTATCCTTTATGGAAAATTAAAGAATCCAGCGCGTTATTATATGCCTTAGCACAATACAATCCTTTTTCCCAAGCCGTTGAATTAACACGCTTTGCCTTATACGGACAATTTAATCAAAGTGCCTTTATTTATACCCTGTTAGCTTTTATTGTATTTATGAGCTTGGCTATTATTGGTTATAATCCCTCACAAGGAATGATGGTGCGTAAAGGTAATGGCTAACATCTTTATAACATCTGTTTTTAACGTAAAAAATTTACAGCGGTGAGCAGTTGAAAAACTCTTTTTTTCTTGTTATTCCAAAACAACAAGCCAATCCACAACGCCTAAAAGAATTTGAGCCTACTGCTTTGCAATCGTGGCTCGATTCTTTGCCCGCTGGTAATCCACGTTTAACCACGCGTTTATTGCATGATTTTATTAGAAGTTTTAATGCTATCAAAATGCCTTTCCAGCTTAGGTTGGATACCTTAGAAACGCTCAGACCGATTTTTTTTACTATTGAAGATTATTTGCGTGGCAGATTAATTAAACTAGGGTTTCCTAAAGAAGATAACGATGCCAAAATTCTTAACACCTTAGTATCGATTGAACGAGAATTCACCATTGGTTATTGGACGATATTAAAAGAACTCACCCAAAGTAATGTCGGTTGGTTTCAAGGAAAAAATACGGCTCTTGCTCTGCAACGCTGTATTAAAGGGTTAAGTAGCATTATTATTAGTCACTTTATTATGGGAATGCCTATACCCGATTGGGTGTGGTTGGATATTCATTCGTTATATCAACTCAGCATTAAAATTAAAAAAGACACCGTCAAAGTTGAAAATAACACAGGGCATTCATCAAAGCCCAGTAGTGCCGAAGAATGTTATTTTCAGATTTTATTACTAGGTTTGGCTGATCCTACGGGTTTAATGCAGAAAGAAATTCTGTCCGTTTACAACTTTATAGAAACCGTCGCTTCACTTGTCAGTTTTAAATCGACACCTGTACCCAAACAAGCCGTGCAATGTATGGTATTAATCGATGAAGATAGCGCGCCCTTTTTTCAAATTGAAAGTGTATCTAAAATAGATTCAACCCCACGTTATTTAGATTTCACTAAAGTCTATCAAGCCTTTGAACAAAAAAGGTCATGGGTTGAAGGTGCTGATGCGCGTTTTAGTTCTTTGTTTGCTCGCTCAAATACTGAGCAGAAACCTTCTTTAGAATTACTGGATTATCTCAAACAACGCTGGTCAGGTGTGAGCTTGCAAGGCGCGCCTTTATTTAGTGATCGATTAGATCGCTATATTGCCATAGGCTTTGAAGCTACCTATGAATTGCAAATTCCCAATCCCCTTGAAGGTTTAGTGGACGATAGCGATTTAGAATTTTTGGCACAATCAGAATCAGAACGCTTGTTATCTTGCATCTTTAAAAAACCCGATGTCATGTCAGTTGGTAGTTTGGTGAGTTATCGAAAGGCAGACTCGCCACGGCGGCAACGATCATTGGGTATTGTCGATAAGGTCGTAGTGGTAAAACCTGCGGGCAAAATACTGTTTGGTATGCAGTTACTAACAGAAAAATCTTTGTCGATTAGTTATTTACAATTAGATGTCAATAACACCGAGACTCCCAAAAAAGCCTTGTTTTATACAATTAGTGTTGAGCAGGAAAACAAAAGTTATATCATCATTGATACCTTTATGTTAAAAGAAAATGATGTCATTAAGTTGTTTGTAGGTAATGCAGAATTTTTAGTGGCTTTACTTAACCGAAAAAACATCGGTTTAGGCTATTGGCAATTTGAATGTTTTAGGCTACCTGAAAAAGAGGTTGTTGAAGCCTTCAAACATAATGACGATGATGAGGACGATAATGATACAAACTACAATTTCGTTTAAAACTTGCATTTAAACTTAAAAAAACACATTAGTCGCTTTTATGTCATATTT
>JBAQSX010000005.1:0-23182 GCA_049296695.1 Methylococcaceae bacterium
ATGTTCGACTTTTTAACTTATTGAATTGCATAGCGGTGAGTAAAGAAGTATTAACGCTTTTTACTCAAAATAACGGCAGTTGCTGTTATTTACAAATGGTTTACACAGAAAATAGTAGTTTGATTATATATCAATATGTTATTGTCAATAAAAGTTAAACAAAGTGTTAAAAGTAAATAAAAACACAAATGGTGAATACACCATTTATGATTATGACCTAATAAGACAGCTTAATCCATAAAAAATGATGGTTTTCATTTTTGTTAATAACAAAAATAAAAGTCTGTTAGGCGTTAAAGCGTGTAAATTAAAGCATTGCTGAGTGTCAAAACGGGTTATATTTTTAATAAATAAATGACTTGTCAGCGGCAACAAATGCCTGTTATACAATGCTAAAAATAAAAACAAGCAAAGTAAGGTTTAACATTATGAATTACTCATTGCAAATTGCCGTAGTATCATACCGCTATGCAATGGTAATAATACCCTTTACAACTCTTTAGAAATCTGTTCATCGATTTTTTCTTTGCGCCATAAGCCTTGACTGGCAAAACAATGCCAGCCCCATTTAAGCCAATCTAATAAATACATTGCCAGCCATAATGACCACGCCAGCATTAATAAACGGTAAGCGATAATAGGCAAAGAAATAATAGTCGCGCTGGGTAATTGCGTACCACTGCGGTCACTGTACCAATTCAATAAAGTGGCTGTGGATTGATTGCCAATAATGTGCATATCGGGTGAACTTAATAAACCTTGCGCGACTGCGCTAAATAATATCGATAAAGCCGATAAGCTTAAGATAATTAAAGCGACTTGGATGAAATTAAAATAGCGATGATTCAAGCTTTGTTGCTCGCGCCAGCCGAGTAAGAGTAACCACGCAATCACAATCCCGCCTGCTTCTAAAGACACTTGGCTTAAGCCGATTAATAATAAGAACCAATGCCACGTTTTTAAAGGTGTCAGCGTTACTTTACCCAAGCCTAGCGATACTATAAAAATCACCAGTAACACACTCCAAAATAAAATTACTGGGCCAAAACTACTGCCTTTGGCAAATAATAACCAGCGGTCTTGTCCTAAGCTCACGCTTAAGCTGTGATTGATGCTGTCTTGCCCTAAATCGACTTTGGATGTGTTTAAGATACTACTAATCGGCACAGCTTCTTGCCAAATGACAACTAGCGTTTGCGCGTTAGGACTCAGTGGCAGGGTTAATTGTCGCCCTGTCATACGCAAGGCTTGGTTTTGTCCGTTGATAGTCACGCTTTGTAACAACGCGTTTTCAGGTAAGGTAATGCTGTGTTGCATCCCTTGAGAACTACGCAAACTTGCCGTTAAGGTCAGTTCGCGGCTACGTTGCCCTTGTACTAGGTGCAAACTGCTGTTATCAATGGTTAAAGTATTGCCTTGACTGGCGACAGGACGGGTTAAATGCAAATTGAGTTTTTCACCCGCCCACGGATGCCATTCTTGCAAAAGATGCGTTTCACTAAAATCTGCCTGTATCATCGGTACACCTGTGGCTTGCATAGACCACAGCGGACTGACATCGGTGCGCCACACTTCTAGCCATTGCTCAGTGAGCGGCGCGATGAGTTCAAGGTTTTCAGTTTTTTCTAACGTGGATTGCCAAGCGACTTCGCTTTGTTGCGCGGGTAGATTAATTTCAACTACTTTATCTTTAACGCGAATGCCCTCAGTGGTGACCGCCTCACCTGTCAGTAAAGGAATGTGCAACACTACCGCTGAATCATTGGGTGATAGTCGGGTAAGGTGGGTATGCACGCGCCAGTTCAAGCCTAATTGCAAAGTGCGTTCTACGCGCATCAACGGCGGCAAAGCGGTTGCGACTAACACGGTTTTTTCATTATTACTGACTTGCGCTGTGATGCGATTGAATTGTAAAGACTCATCACTTAGCCCATCTTCATGCACACCCACGATGTCCCAGCCTGATTTTTCTAAGCTCACCCGTTTGGGTTTTAAGGGCAGAGGCAGATTAAATTGACTCAATGCAGGTGTAGTACCGCGCAAGACAATTTTGTGTTCACCCGCACTCAGCGCGAGCCATAAGTTATTTTCAACGCGATACACGCCTGTGGCGACTTGGTTATTATCTAAGACTTGATTAGGAAACCATTGCTCAGCATCGACAGGCAACGGTAAAGACACCGCTTCTTGGGCATGAATATCTAAGCTAATGCTAAGTAACTGCTCAGTAATGCTGAGTTGCATTTGTTGGATTTGAGCGCAGCTAGGCAAACAATTGGGTAATGGTTTTTCTTGCAAACGCGCTTGTAATTGATTTAACAAGGTCTGGCTAGGATAGTCAGCAAAAACTTTAGGTGGGCTTAACAATAACGTGGGCAAGAGCAATAAAACCAGCGCGAAAGGCGGTAGTTTAAACTTTGGTTTAAAGGTTTCTACCACGCCAAACAGTAATAAAGCCAATAAACTAATCAATAACACCCGTAAAAAATTCAATAACATAGCAACGGTGGGCGACAAATACCACAGTTGTACTTGCTGAGTTTCAGTAACCACACCATTCCACGATAAATACACCTTATGCCATTGCCATTGCGGTAAGCCCGGACCGGTTTGCACTTTGGCGTTAGGGTCAAAACGTTCTACATAATTTGAGGTACTGTCATCTCGTTTGGTATTTACATAACTACTATCTGCCGCTAATGATTTCATCATGGCTTTGCTTTTTTCATACACTCGCATCGGCGTGGGTGGCGCGGTAGAAACAATCCCCGCCGCGACCCTACCACCTGCTAAACTTTGTTGTGCTGATGGACTTTGCCACGGTTTTTCTAAATGCGGATACAGCCCTAAACGCACTTGCGAGAGCATAAACGGCACAATCATGAATAGTAAAATCAAGCAACAGCCATGACGATACCACAGCACGAACTTAGTAAACTGACTTGCTGGCAAAACCCGCAGTAACGCGACCGCCGCTAATACATGTAACCAAATAAAATGCGGTGCGGCTGTTTCATGCCAACTCAGCGTTAAAGTCACTAATGCCAATGCCGCCCAATAATAATTCCATAAACGTCCAATGGCTAAAGCAGTGATTAACACTAAAAACAAGTCAAGCAATGTCCACTGCGATAGCCAACTTTCAGGGACATTATCCACACCACTAGCGGCTAATAATCGCCATCCAGGCGGGAGATTGAGTTCAGCACTGACATTATGAAAAGTCTGTTGCCAGCCCACCGCGCTAATATTGCTAGCATCACCGATTATGCGACTATCGGCATTGAGATTAATCAAACCTTTACGCACTTCTACGCCTTGTTTTTGCGTAGCGTTTTCTAAGGTAATCAATTGATTATTATCATCAAGAGCCGCTTTACCTAATTTCGTCTCAGGCAAGACATTGAGTCGCCAATCTTTAGTCATTTTGCCTGTAATGGCATCATTAACCGTGTACGCGCCGCCGTCAAAATCTAACCAAAGCTTGCGCTGTAATTGTAATTGATTAGGTTCAGGCTCAGGGTCGCCGCGCCGAATTACTTTAAAATTCAGCGTTTGTCCTGCATTAATACTGTAAGCGGGTAGATTTTTCCACTCGTTAGGTAACTCAGTTTGACTGGCATCAATGCTGGGCAGACCCACAATATCCACGCGGCGCAAGGCAGGACGGGCATCAAACACCCATAACTCGTGGGCAACTGGCGCGGTTTTATCATCCACGACACTAATGGTTTTGCTTAGGCTCAGTTGCACTAACTCTTTACTGCTACGCGCTACTAATTCAATTTGCCATTGCCCCGCTTTGACTTGCATGGCTAATTGTCCATTGGCATCCAAACGCGCTGGCAAAGGGCTTTCTAAGGCTAAGGGGATTAAATCGGGTAGTAACAGCGCGTCTATTTTCAGTTCTCGCGCTTGTCCTGAAACCTCTAAGACTAAGCGAGTGGTGACTTGTAGCGGCACTTCATCTGTGATTTTTCTAAACACGCGCAAACTCACCGCGTTTTGCTGGTCTTTATTAATTGGACTTATTTGCTGATTTTCTTTTAACCACAACTGCCCATCATGTAAAGACACTGGCGCGGTTTTGTCATTGATTTGCAAAGCAATTAAACCCGTATTTTCAGGTAGGCGTACACTTTCTGGCAAACTGTCCCAAAAAAATTGACCTGTAAGCGTATAAGTTCCCGCAGTCAAACGCACCGACGGAATTCCATCTTTATCCATTACCAGCGCAGACTGACCATTGACTTGCACTTGTTGTGGCCAGTGTTGATTATCGCCCAGCAATGCCACCCAGCCGTCTTCGGCTAATCGCCACTGACTTATAAAACTACCGCCTTTATCATTAAGTTTTAGCGTGACTTGACTGGGAAACTGACAACTTTTCTGCTGATAATCATTAAATAAAAATGGGCAGTTTTGTTGCGGCGTGTCGGTTGTCACCCACGCAATCCAAGGTTTTAAGCTGTCGGGGACTTGCTCGGTGGTGAGCGGTTTGGCAAATAGGCTGGCAGAAAAACAGCAAAACAAGACGATGAGCAGACGGGACATGACACGCTCCTGAAAAAACATGATGGGCGAATTTATTAGCCTATATATAATAAAAAGGTGGGGCTTCAAAAAAGTAGGCTAGTGAATATCAAACTATCGGAGTTCAAACCTAGGTTTGAACTCCAACTAAAAGCGCGTTTTATTAAATCCTACTCTTTTGAGGCACTACCACTTTTTACGAAAAAACAGGGTGAAATAAATTAATAAGCTGTTAGGGATAATAAACCAAACATTTAACTCGAACAAGGCATAATATAGATTGTTTTGTTGGCTGAGTAATAGAGAGATAAATTTTTATTTATCTAATAATAGATTGCTGGTTCATAAAATTAAATCGCGCCCAATAATGCTACTTATCAGTATTGCCTAATTCGATTAATTACTTATTTTATAATCAGCAGGAGTGCAAGCTCTGCTTGCACTTGCAAGCAGAGCTTGCACTCCTGTTTTATTTAATTTAGCTCTACTGTAGCATTTTTTATTACCTAACTTGAGTTAAATAAATTGATTATGCCAAAATTCAGTTATCTCTTTAGCACAAACAGGTTTACTAAAATAATAACCCTGCGCTTGATGACAGCCTTTGGTTATTAAAAAATCCAATTGTTCTTTAGTTTCTACGCCTTCGGCAATCACCTCTAAATTAAGCCCGTGAGCCATTGCCACAATCGCACTGACAATAGCGGCATCATTACTATCACTGACAATATCGCGCACAAACGATTGATCAATTTTAACTTTATCAATAGGCATAATTTTTAAATAACTCAATGAAGAATAACCTGTGCCAAAATCATCAATTGAAATTTGTACCCCTAATTCTTTAAGCGCGTCGAGCGTTGCTACTATCTCCTCTTTATTAGACATCATAATACTTTCAGTAATTTCCAATTCTAATAAAGTCGCGGGGAATTGTGTTTCTACTAAAATTTGTTTTATTCGAGTTGCTAATTGCCCTTGTTGAAACTGCACTGCTGATAAATTAACCGCAATATGAAAATCATCTAATCCCTCATCTAACCAAAGTCTACCTTGAAGACAAGCGGTTATTAATACCCAATCACCAATCGCTATAATTAATCCTGAAGCCTCTGCGGTGGGAATAAACTCTGATGGAAATACAATACCTAATTCAGTGCTATGCCAACGAATTAAAGCCTCAACCCCAAACATTTTGCCTGTCATTAAATTAATTTGCGGCTGATAGAATAAAACAAATTGTTCTCTTTCTATAGAACGACTCAATAATGCCGCCAAATGAATTTGTTTTTTTACGGCCTCATTCATTTGCCCTGTAAAAAATTGAAAATTATTACGCCCCTTACTTTTAGCGTGATACATAGCAGTATCGGCATGACGTAATAATTCTTCTAGTTCGATTGAATCATCAGGATAAAGGCTAATCCCTATACTAATACTGATTAATATTTCATGCTCACCTATTTTAAAAATAGGTTGCAAGCTTTCTTTGATTTTTTGTGCAACCGCAATAATATTTTGTATTGCTACAAAATCGGGTAATAAAATAAGAAATTCATCCCCACCTAATCGCGCTACGGTATCACCTTCACGAATACAATGTGTTAATCGTTCAGCCACCGCTTTTAATAACGCATCCCCAGCAGAATGCCCTAAAGAATCATTAATGTGTTTAAAATTATCCAAATCAGCAAATAAAATCGCAGTCTTGGTTTGTTTGCGATGACTATTAATTAAAGCTTGTTTAATTCTATCATAGGCTAATTCTCGATTAGGTAATTGCGTTAATAAATCAAAATGCGCTAAATGATATAAATGCTGTTGTCCAATTTTAATTTCTTCTACTTCTCTGGCATTATCAAGTATTAATGACAAGGAAGTCGCAAAACTCATGGCAAGTAATTCATCTTCAACACTAAAAGTAGTGTCATCGATTTTATCGCAAACATAAATACGTCCATAAACCCGCCCTAAATTAGAAATAGGTACAGCGAGTAATGAGGTCATTAAGGGATGATTATCAGGAAAACCTACACTACGCGCATCTTTTGTTAAATCATCAAGGCGAATGGCGACATCTTCTTTAATTACCGCACCAAGTAAGCCTTTACCTTCGGGAAAAAGGGGAATACTTTTAAGCTGCTCATCGCTAATACCTGTATGTAGAAAATGAATTAATTGTCCTTCATTATCAATAATACCAACTGCGCCATAACGCGCTTGTAATAATTGACATAAAGCCTCAATACCTGATTGCAAAATATCATTTTCAATATGAGTATGGGCTAAAACCTGTAATAAGGTTCGAGAAGCGGTATGTAATTCAGATAAACGTTTTGTCCACAAAGAAAGTTGCTGATGATCTTGGGCGATTTGTTGATTTAATACTTGCGTTTCTATTAATAAATCATGTTCTCGATTAAGCAAGGCTTTTAATACACTGGTGCGTGTTACTACACCGACAAATTCATGCTTATTATTAACAACAGCTAATGCTTCTACAGTGCTATTGAGTAATTCGTCTACTTCAGTTAAGGGAGTATCTTCTTGAATAGAGTGTAACGGATGGGGATTTAATAAATCTGCAAAAATACGTTGCGGTGAAAAAGAAATTTCAGTATTAGTGACTAAACCTTGAAACTCGCCTTCCTTATCACCTAAAGTGATTGTTGAAAACACCGCATAAATAGAACTCGCACTACGATTAGGTGCGGGACGCGCATCAGCGCGTACTTGAATAACGTCTTCTGAATAAGCATTGGCGGCAATTAATTGTTTCATAATTCGCTCTCAAAGTTGACCTCAACATCTAATTCAAGATAGAGAATTTCTTCTTCACTCATTAAAGGCTTTATATTTCTTAGGACAAATTCCAATAGTTTTTCTTTAGAAATCCGTCTTAATAAATTTTTTCTAATAATAATATCTTGAATAATCTCATCATCGATTTCAATATGTTCAAAAGGTGTCGCTACCAATAGTTCTAAAGCCTGACGCATTGCTTTACTGCCAATTGGTGCGTTTTTACCCAAAACTAAACCATCACGAAAAGGCGGTAGTACAAATTCTTTAATGCGGGTTTGAATAAAATGTTTACTATTTCTCATGGTTTACAGCCTTATAAACATTATAATTAAAATGATAAGCAACAATTGTTAGTAACAACATAAATATATTAATCCTTTTTTGCATCTATCACAATTTATGAATGATTGTAGGCGATTAAAAAAGCAAATAATAATTTACCCCTACCATTCAATGATGTCGTAGGGGCAAATTATTATTTGCCCCCATTCTTTGCTTTAGCTTAGCTATTAACGCGCTCATCCCACATTTTATCCAGCCGTTTTGCCGACACGGGATAGGCAGTTTTTAATTGCTGGGCAAATAAGGACACTCTTAATTCTTCAATTGCCCATCTAAAGGCTTCTTGCTCTGGAATAACGTTTTGTTTTTTAGCGCGAAGGGCAACATCTTTCCAATACCTAATACTATAACGATTAATCTCTTGCACTTTTGCTGAATTATTATCGCGTTTATCTAAACGAAACTGCATGGCTTTTAAATAACGCGGCAGAGATTTTAAAACACTATAAGGCGTAGTTTTCATAAAACCTGCATAAATCATTAGATTTAATTGTTCTCTTAAATCATTGGCTAGCGGGTCATTAGTATTAAACTTTTGCAATTCACTATTTAACTGTTGATACAAAGTCATAATCTCTACTGCAACTTTGCTGGCTTCATTAGCAATACTGACTAATTGCCCTTTATTTTGTTGAATAGTTTGCTCAAAGGCTTGCTGAGTGCGAATAGTTTTCCCTTCAATAAAACTAAAATACAGTATCTGCATTAATACATCATCTTTATACGAGCCGCTGGTTTTAATGGTTAATAAACTGTGCGCGGCTAATTTAGCATAATTCAATTCAATTACAGCCGAAGATAAGCTGTTTTTTAAAATATAAGTGCAGTCTTTACGCAAAGCTAATTGCACCAAACGCAATAAACCCGCTTTATGATGTAACTGCGCTTTTTGCGGCGTATCAAATAATCTAACGCCTACCGTTTCACCCTCATCAATAATCGCGGGATAACCTGTGAATTGTTGTCCGCCTTGTTCAAAACTAATACTGTCGGGCAAATCATCAAATGCCCATTGAATACAACCCGTATAATTCAACTCATCACTGGCAATTTGCTCAAAACTCTGCACTGCCTCGGTGGCATATTTACTCTGTAATGCTTTTAAATCCCTGCCATAATCGAGTAATTTATCATTATCATCAATGACTCTAAAATTCATTTTTAAATGCGGCGTTAAATTGGACATATCCCATTCATTTAATGGAATTGCCTCACCTGTGAGTTTTCTGAGTCGATTACTGAGCCACTCTTGTAAACTGCCTTTAAAATCGGGTTCTATTTCCAAACAACGCGCCACGGTTTCAGGTACAGGCACAAAATGTTTACGCAAATTTTTAGGCAAACCTTTAATTAACGCAATACATTTTTCAGCCAGCAAACCCGGTACTAACCAATCAAACGGCACTATAGTTATTTGATTTAATTGATGCACAGGAATAATAGCGGTAACGCCATCTTCATCGTGACCCGGTTCAAAACGGTATTGTAATTTTATTATTAACTTACCTAATTTTTTACTGTCAGGATAATCCCATTCATTCACTTTATGGGTGTTCTCGCGGGTTAAATCTTCTTTGGTTAAAAATAAAATTTTAGGATTTTCTCTTTCAACTTTTTTGCGCCAAGTATCTAAAGTTATTCCATTGACTACTTCAGGTGGTAATTTCTCATCATAGAAATTATATAACCATAATTCATCTTCAACTAAATCAACCCGCCGCCCTTTATGTTGAATCATACCCATTTCTTCTAATAGCTTTTTATTCGCTACAAAAAACGGCGCATTACTGTGATATTCATGCTCAACTAATGCCGATTGAATAAATAGTGCGCGGGCTTCTTTGGGATTAATATGTTCATAAGGTATTTTACGACCCGACTGCAAAGTTAATCCATATAATAAGGTGCGCTCATATACCGCACATCGCCCCGCTTTCTTTTCCCAATGCGGTTCATAATAACTGCTTTTAATTAAATGTCCGGCGCATTGTTCAATCCATTCAGGTTCAATTCTAGCGCAATTACGCGCATAGACTTTACTGGTTTCAACTTGCTCGGCTGCCATTAACCATTTAGGTTTTAATTTATGCAGCCCAGAGCCTGGGAATATAAAAAACTTTAAACCTCTCGCGCCTAAATATTCATAAGGTTCATGTCTAAAACCAATAGCCGATAATAAGCCTGTTAATAAGCAACGATGAATCGCTTCATATTGTGAATCGGTTAATTGTACTATTGCCACTTCTTGGGCTTTTTTAGCTTTGCCTGCTTCTTTAATAATCGCAGTTTCGGGCATTAATGAATTAGCGGCATATTTTAAATCGCCTTTAATCACTTGCATGATTTGCGCGTGATTATCAAACCATTCACGCATTCTTAAATACGATAAAAAATGGTCAGTGCAATACTTGCGTAATTTAGTTCCTGATAAATGTTTTTTCTGCTGTTCAAAGGTTTGCCAGATATTAAGTAGCGTTAAAAAATCCGATTCAGGGTGACGGAAAATACTTTGTTTGGCTTCGGCTTGCGCCATTTTATCGGCTGGTTTTTCTCTGGGGTCTTGAATACTTAATGCCGCCACAATAATTGCGATTTCATGAATACATTGATAATCAGTTGCGGCGAGTAGCATTCGCGCTAATTTAGGGTCTAGCGGGAATTGGGCTAATTGTTTTCCTATTACTGTTAATTGTCCGCTTTTATCCAAAGCATTTACTTCGTGAAGCATGGTTTTACCGTCTCGAATCATTTTTTCATCGGGCGGTTCAATAAAAGGAAACTCAGCAATATCACCTAAATTTAACGCCGTCATTTGCAAAATAACTGCTGATAAATTGGTTCTTAATATCTCAGGTTCAGTAAAAGCAGGACGGGCGTTATAATCGTCAAATGAATATAAACGAATACAAATACCTTCAGCCACACGACCGCAACGACCCGCTCTTTGATTCGCGCTGGATTGTGAAATTCTTTCAATCGGTAAGCGTTGAATTTTACTGCGATGACTATAACGACTAATTCTCGCGTGACCTGTATCAATTACGCCTCTAATACCGGGGACAGTTAATGAGGTTTCTGCGACATTAGTGGCTAATACTATTCTGCATTTACCACCTTTGGGATTAAAAACCCGCTCTTGTTCGCTAACACTTAATTTAGCGTATAAAGGCAATATATCGTATTGGCTGGGGTGATGTTTTTTTAATGATTCAGTGGTTTCTTTAATTTCCCTTTCACCACTTAAAAAGATTAATATATCACCTCTTAAATCCCGATATAATTCATCAACCGCATCTAAAATAGCGGTTTGTAATTCGTCTGAGGTTTCATCGTCTTTGCTGTCTTCATCGTCATCTTTAGGCTCAATGGGACGATAACGAATACTTACAGGATAGGTTCTGCCTGAGACTTCAATAATAGGCGCGTTATTAAAATGTTCTGAAAAACGCGCAGTATCAATAGTGGCAGAAGTAATTATTAGTTTTAAATCAGGACGCTTAGGCAATAACCATTTCATATAGCCTAAAATAAAGTCGATATTTAAACTACGCTCGTGCGCCTCATCAATAATAATAGTATCGTATTGATTTAAGTATTTATCATTTTGTGACTCGGCAAGTAATATACCGTCAGTCATTAATTTAATTAAAGAATTACTGTGGGTTTGGTCATGAAAACGCACTTTATAACCCACCGACTTACCTAATGGCTCACCTAATTCTTGGGCAATTCTATCGGCTACAGTTCTTGCGGCAATTCTGCGTGGTTGCGTATGTCCAATAAAACCCGTAATACCTCTGCCAATACTTAAACAGATTTTAGGTAATTGCGTAGTTTTACCCGAACCTGTTTCACCACAAACTACTACAACCTGATTATTTTTAATTAACTCAGCAATATCATCTTTTTTGCTGGTTACTGGCAAATCGGGGAAATTTAACGCGGGAATACTGGCTTTTCTTTGCTCGCCAATACTAATGGATTGATTAATTTTATGACTGAGTTTATTTAACTCAGCGTCAATGGCTTTATTCTTTTTTGATTCTAGGCGTAGACGGTCTAATTGCCGTTTTAAATGATGGCGGTCTTTGCTTTGGCAGTTTTTTAATTGTTGATTTAATTGATTGAGTGTAGTCATGCACATCTTTGTTAAAATTAAAATTTATACGGTATTTACACAGCGGTAAATAAACCTAGGGTATTTATTTGTAGGCTCATTGTAGGGGCGAATTTATTCGCCTATTAACCTATAAGGCGAATGAATTCGCCCCTACACGTTTAAACTCACGGCTGTTTTTTACCGCGTAATACCGTATCGGGATGTTGTTGCAAATAATCGGTTAATTGTTTAACTGAATTAGCCGTTTGGGTTAATTCTTGTAATAACCTATCCAATTCATAACGGGTAGTCGAACCTGTTTGCAAACTATTTAATACTTGCCCAGCTGATTGCATGGTTTTATCAGTGGTATTTAAAGTATTATTACCATTTTTTAATAATACCGTAGCCGCTGAGGATGTGCCTTGAATAGTTTGCAAAGTATGGGTCATTTCCAAAGTTAAATCTTCTAGGGGTAATTTAGCTATTTTCTCCATAATACTTTGCGCGGAATGGGTTAATTGATCTAAAGAACTAGTCACCGTAGGAAACTCTGGAATACCGTGTTTATTATCAAAAGAAACGGGCTTGGCATTGCTGTGAAAATCTAAATCAATTAATAACTGCCCTGTTAATAAACTGCCTGTTTGTAATTGCGCCCGTAAACCTTTAGTAATTAATTGTTTAACAATTTCTTTATCGCTGACATTGGGCAAATTATGAATAATTTTGACCCGTGCGGGTTCTAATTCTACTTCTACAGGAATTCTAATTTCAGCGGTAGTTTCATCTAATTCTAAATCAATATGGGTGACTTTACCGACATTAATACCGCGTAATTGCACAGGCGCACCTTCGGTTAAACCACGCACTGAGCCATTAAAGTGCATTACATATTTTAAAGTATTGTTATAACTGACTTGCGCTGATTTTTCATAATTATCATAGAGCGGAAATAAACTGCTTTCAGCGGCTAATTCACCGCCATTATGAATATCAGTATTAAAAGCAATACCACCACTCAATATTGAAATTAAAGGCCCTGTTCTGACTTTAAAACCATCTGCACCTGCGGATAAATCGACACCGCTATCAATCCAAAAACGAGTATTATGGCGCACAAAAGCATCATAAGGACTATTAATAAAAACCGTTAAATGAATCGTATTAGCTGTTGTATCTAATTTATGGCTTAATACCTCACCGACATTAATACCGTGAAAATTAATCGGTGTGCCTGTGTGCATAGAGCCTAAATCATTGGACTCTAAAATAAATTGTTTACCATCGGCATTAGTTTTTAATAAAGGCGGCGTAGTTAAACCAATAAAATGGGTTTGATGCTCGCCTTTTTCGGGTTTTATGGCAATATAAAAGCCTGACAATAAGGTATTTAAACCTGAAATACCGCCCAAACCCACTTGCGGACGTACTACCCAAAACCTAGTATTATTAGTTAAATAACTTTCCGCATCACGATTCATTTCTGCGGTGACTGCAATGGTTTTTAAATCAGTATTAATACTAATAGCAGTCACTTTACCTATTTCAACATCCAAGTATTTAATTTTAGTTTTACCCACTTCCAAACCTTCAGCTGTGGGAAAATCAATGGTAATTGTTGAACCTTGTTCAGATAAGGCTTTATAAATTAACCAGCCGCTGACCAATAAAGCAATAAGCGGTAATAACCAAATTAAAGAAATTTCAGTTTTTTTATTAATTTCTGGGCTTTCAGTTTGATAATTATCATCACTCATGCTTGTGCGTCCCATAATAAACGTGCATCAAAAGTTTTTGTGGCAAACATGGTTAAAACCACCACGGCGGCAAACGCGCTTGCCGCAGGCCCTGCAATAACTTGCGCCATACCGCCTAAATCCACTAAAGAAACTAAAATTGAAATCATAAATATATCAAGCATAGACCAGCGTCCAATTAAACTAATTAAACGATAAACCCGCGTCCATAATCGCGCATTCACCCGCCAGCGATAATAAACGCTCAGAATTAATAAACTCAAGCCAATTAATTTCATTAAGGGGACTAATATACTGGCAACTAAAACTAATAAAGCAATGGGTAGCATATCACTATTAATTAAAGAAATAATACCGCCAATAATAGTATGCGGTTCACCGACATTTAAGCGGGTCACGGTCATAATAGGAAAGATATTTGCGGGAATATATAAGAAAAACGCGCTTAATAATAAAGCGGTGGTACGTTGCAGGCTATAAGGTAATCGCGGATGTAATTTACTTTGACATACGGGACAATGATGCAGTAATTCATTGACTTGGCTTAAATGTCCGCAATCATGACAGCGAATAAAACCCTGTGATAACGCTGAATGATTATTCATGTTGCTGTTTTATGCGTTGCCAAAATAAGCTTTCATCTAAATTGCTTATTAATAGTACATTAATAATTAATAAGGCAATAAAGGCGACTAAACCCCAATCAAATTTTAATTCTGCCATTGAGGATAATTTAACACAAGCGACAATAATGCCTAATAAATAGACTTCTAACATTGCCCATTCTGTTAAGTGTTGTAAGCAGCGCAAGGCTTTGGCTAAATAAGTATTAGTCCGATTAAAATATAAATGTGCGCTAATAAATAAAGACAACAAGATATTAATTAAGGGAAATAACATGCTGGCTAAAAACACTAATAGGGCAACGCCCCATAAATCTTCTGAAAATAACGAGGTAACGCCCGACCATAGGGTGCTGTCTTTGCTATTACCAACGAGTTTTATGCCCATTAAAGGCAGATAATTAGCGGGGATTATTAAGAATAATCCTGTAATAGAGAGTGCAAAACTTCTTTCAATACTATTTGCTCTGGGGCGTTGTAATAAATAATTACAGCGTGGACAATGGATTTTATCGCCAATAATAGCGGGACTTGGGTTTAGTAATAAATCGCAATCAGGGCAGGCTATTAAAGTAGTCATGGTTTTAATTAATTGGCGAGTCCTGTAATAATTCAGAATCAGGATTTATAAAATTATAGGACTACAGGATAAAATTCTGTGAATCTTGAAATCTTGTAAATCCTGATTCTGACAGATGTTAATTACAAACTAACTTTGTAGTTCCAAAAGATTATTTTATTGCAAAACTAATAAAGTATTTAAGAGGCGGTACTAATACTGATAGATAATATATTTGTATTAAATGCCTGTTGGTTTTTTTGGATTATAGTTATTGAATTATGACTTAGATAAATTTTCATCTTTGATAATACGAATAACTTGGTCATGCAACATTTCTACAATTTTTCCATTATATGATGTTATAAATGGAACATCTAAAGCGTTATGAATTTTAATAGCTTGCTTAGTTGCTTTTTTTAGAGCAGATTCTAATTTATCGACATCAATTTTATGTTTGTTCATTTAAAATATCCCATTTATCATTTAATAAAATATTAATAGAGTTATTTTCTTGATACGCAATAATTTGTTGTTGCTCAGAAATAACATCATAAAGTACCCATTCATCAACTTGAAATCTATAATAATTAAGGAAATTAAATAAACCCCGTTTGAAGCGTCTTTCAATAGTTGATTGTGCAATATCATGACCACCTTGTCTTACTCTTAATCTGACCCTATCCTTTGCTATTTCAACATTGGGTAAAGCCAAAAAATGCAAGCTAATGTGATAATTGTCACGATTTATTTTCTTAATAATATGCGCTAATGTTTTGCTAGCTAAAGTCGTTTCATAAGCAAATGAAATATTTTTTGTCATCAATTGTTCAATCCGTATTAATGCAATTCGACCTGCTTGAAATGCTACCGTTTCGGGATGTAAAGATAAACCAGCGGCTATTATGTCAGGATTAACAGATTCTTCAATATCATAAAGCTGATATAAAAAAGGAGCTAGTGTTGTTTTTCCAGAACCATTTGCACCTGCAATAATTAAAATAGTCTTTTTATCAAAAGTCGTTTCGGACATAATAAATAAGTTGTTAATATAATTTAATCAAAATGGCAATACTAATTTAAGGTGGTGATACGAATGCTTATAGATAACACTCATGTACTTAGAGTCGTTCGTGTAAAATAAAACATTTGAATAGTCAATATATTAATAATAATTATTTAGCTTTATCTATGTAAGCAACCAAAGCAACAATACTTGTATGATTTTTAAATTCATAATGTTCATATTTTTTTACAAAAGTGCCATCAGTATTTTGTATGCACAACGATGATTCTATTTTGTCCATAACATCAGCTCCTTTATCTGAAGAAGTCTTAATCTCTTTATTATACTCAATAAGATAAGTTGAGAATGGTCTAGCTATTTCAAAATAATGTTTTATATTAAAAAAACTATTATTATAATTATCGTATTGTTTTTCGTCAGGAATTACTATAGCATAGTCTAAATTAAAAATATCAGAAAATGATTCTATAGATGAGATAATACTATCTAATTCATCTGAATGTTTATTATAAAAAATTTCATTTTTATAATAAACATTTAATAAAAATAAAGCAGCCATCCCGTTAATTAAATTCCCTAAATTAGCCTGTTTATAATTTAAAACTCTATCATGTTTAATCAAATTGTAAGCATGATACCAGTCCCATGACTCTTTTTTATTTGATGTAATAAATTTTTTATTAAACGGTTGATGCTTACAATCAAAGGTATCATTAGCCGCATTTGAATAAATAAAATTTACAAGTTTTTCATCTAAAGAAAAAATTTTATTTAACTCATTAATATATTCAGAAAAATTTACGAAACTTCGGACTTTTCCTTTTTTATCTTTAAATTTAATTCCATTTTTCTTGCACAATGCTTTAGAAATATTTTCGCATTCGGCTACTGTTCTCAATATTAAATCAGCTATTTTTATAGAATACACTGTTAGTTGTTTTTTATCGATGTTGATAGAAAAACTTAATTCTTTAAATTCATTTTCTATTTTTTGATATATAGGGAAAAAGAATTCTTGTTTCATTTTTTTGATTCCAACCTATTTTTAAACACTAAATTGTTTTAATAACTCAAGCATAGCGGCGGCTTTATCAAAACATTCTTGATATTCCTCTTCCATAATTGAATCATAAACAATACCACCCCCTGCCCAAAAACGAATTGTGCCATGTGCATGAACTAAAGTGCGTATGGCGATATTACTATCCATTGTGCCATCAAAACTAATATAAGCAACGCTCCCACAATACACGCCACGACGTTGCGGTTCTAATTCCTCAATAACTTGCATGGCGCGAATTTTAGGTGCGCCTGTAATTGAACCACCCGGAAAACAACTTTGCAAAACATCCAGCGCGTCTTGCCCTTGATTTAAAATCCCCGTCACGGTACTCACTAAATGATGCACCGTGGTATAAGTTTCAATGGCGAATAACTCAGGGACTTTGACCGCGCTACAAGTTTTGCTTAAATCATTGCGTAATAAATCCACAATCATCACGTTTTCAGCGCGGTCTTTGGTGCTGGTTTTTAATAATTGTTGTTGTTGCTGGTCTTCTAATGGATTAGCTTTGCGCGGACGCGTGCCTTTGATGGGCTTGGTTTCAACGATGCCGCCCTGCAATTTTAAAAACCGCTCAGGTGAAGAGCTGAGAATCTGCACATCTGGAAAATTGAGATAACTGCTAAACGGTGCGGCATTGCTTTGGCGCAGGGCTTGATAAGCCGTCCACGGTTCACCTGTGCAATCGGCAACAAAACGTTGGGTTAAATTGACTTGGTAGCAATCGCCTTCGGTTAAATAATATTTAATGCGCTCAAACGCGTGTTGATAACCTGACAAATCCATATTGGCTTGCACTGCGCTAGTCACGGCAAACACTTGGCTGGGTTGTGCTTTGGGCAAAACACTAAAACGTGCAATCAGTTGTTGCCAATGCTCAGTATCAATCCCTTGCGCCACTAAATAACTGCGTTTTTCTTGATGGTCAATCACTAACGCCCACAAATAAATGCCCACTGCCATATCGGCAATGCGTTCTGAATCTTGCGCCATAACGGGTAATTTTTCTAAACGCCGCGCTAAATCGTAGCTAAAATAACCAATCGCCCCGCCGACAAAAGGTAAATCGGTGCTGGTTTGCTGGGCGTTAAAGGCTTGCAACTGGGCTTTAACTAAAGCAAAGGGATTTTCTTCTGAGTCATAACACTGCCCTTGTGTGCAAATACGCGTTATTGAGCCGAAAGTTTCTAAGGTGCAAACAGGCTGGGTGGCAATAATATCATAGCGTCCTTGCTGGCTGTACGGATAAGAGCTGTCTAAAAACACCGCCCACGGCTCGCGCGCTAAGGGCGAAAACCATAAACTAGAGTCAGAATGATAAGGTAAAGCATGAATTAGGATTTTCGGTGACGGCATGGAAAAGTGTAGAGTTAAAGAACGCGCTTACAGCGCGTTGTGGCAACTGGTTTTATAACACAGTGATAATGAGGGCGAAGATAAATAAAGCAATCACACATAAAGTAAACCATGTGCGTAGTGACCAATCAGCGGTGATTTGCCGCAATTCTTGAGCGATGCCTTCACGCCAAGTGGCGGCTTGTTTGATTCGTTGCCACCGACCATACCAACTGCGTTGCACTTCCAACTCGGCTTCTTGTTCAATTAATTCAATAATTTTGGAGTAAAAACGACCACATTCAGAGCAAGTGAGTGAAGTGCTAAGGCGTTGTTTTCCACAAGAAGGACAAGTGTTCATAGTGATGTTTCAAAGTGAAATAAAGATTATTGTACTATAAAATCAATTAATTATATTTTTAGAGCTAAAAACTAGCCGCGTTTTTTAGTGGCTTGCTGTTTTTTTGATAAGCACAAGTTCTGCCAAATAGTTTGGAGGTCGGGCTTTGCCTGACCTCCTGTTATTATTGATTACAAGGCATGATTTTTAAAATCAAATAAAATATCAGTTATTACGCAAAGGATTAACTAATTGGAATACAAACTTAAGATTTACATTCCAGTGTTTGCCATCTTGATTCGTTCTATTATCGCAATAAATCTAATAATTAATCCTTATAACGACAAAATTAAACCACTACAAAATCAGCA
Source organism: Methylococcaceae bacterium (assembly GCA_049296695.1). Taxonomy (GTDB): domain Bacteria; phylum Pseudomonadota; class Gammaproteobacteria; order Methylococcales; family Methylomonadaceae; genus UBA10906. The sequence continues at coordinate 18,858 of JBAQSX010000005.1, forward strand.
GTTGTTAAAACAGGGTGGGTTGTTGTGCCAATTAAAGCAATTTGTACTACCCCCGAACTACCATTACCATTGGCATCATAAAATAATGCACCTGTTGTTTGATTATAAATAATATAATCATTTGAATCAGTGGATGCTGTGCCTATTTTAAAATAGGCAGTATTTAAAACTCCCGTTGCCGTTAGTCTAGTAAAAAAAGAGTTTTCCAATTGAATGGTGTCATCGCTGGTAACAAAATCACTAATAGTATCTTTAGAAGAATTGCTTAGTATAAAAACATCCCTACCATCATCCCCTGTTAAGGTGTCATTACCTAAACCACCGTTTATAGTATCTGCACCCGTAAAACCATCAATACTATTGTTAGTATTATTCCCTATTAAGGTATCATTAGCTTGCCCTGCAATAATATTTTCTATACCACTCAATTTGTCATTATCAATATCTTTGCCGCTGGCAGTGCCTGATAAAAGATTAATTGTAATGGGATTAATAGCACTGGTATATTTAATAGTATCACTGCCGCTCATGCCTTCATAAGTATCATTGCCCGTGCCTCTACCGCCAATAATTTCATCATTACCACTGCCCGCATTAACATTATCATTACCACCCGCACTCATTAAAGTATCATTACCTGAGCCGCCAATTAAGGTATTTGCGCCATCGTTGCCAGTTAAATCATTATTAGCAGTATTACCCGTTAAACTAGCGGTTTGTGTCCCTACACTAATAGTGCCATCTTCAATACCTGTGGGTAGAGTATAAACAGTAAGTAAATAAGGCATAATAATAGTATCCACATCGGTTTTTGACGTGCCACTATCTTTTACAATATCCACCGCATCATAACCTAAATAATAAGTATCATTACCCGCACCGCCGTCCATAGTATCTGCGCCCGTGCCACCGTCTAAAATATCATTACCCGCGCCACCGCTTAAACTATCATTTTCTTCTTGACCCCACAGATAATCATCGCCTTTATTACCTAATAAAGTATCATTACCTAAACCGCCATATAAAACATCATTATCTGCGCCGCCGTCTAAATAATCGACCCCTTGTTCACCATATATTAAATCTTGTCCACTTTGTCCAAGTAAAGTATCGTTACCATAACCGCCATAAAGGGTATCGTTTTCTGTGCCACCGTCTACTTTATCATTATCATTGTCGCCATATAAAACATCTTCACCCACGCCACCTAATAAAGCATCATTCATATCTTTACCGTGTAGCACATCATTACCTGTGCCGCCATTTAAATAATCAGGTTTTGAACCGCCAATATCACCATAAATAATATTGTCATTATCCTTATTGGTAATTAATAGGGTTTTGGTGATGGCTAGTTTTGCATAATTATTATCTGAGGTATTAATAATACCTGTGACGGCAAAAACAATATCCCCATCTGAAATTAAATCATCATTGCCGATAATTTTTAGTTGTTGTGGCTTATCCCAATTAGTTCTATTAAAAGTGAATACAGTATTGTCTACATGCGCTTCAGTATTATTACTATTGCTAGTTGCACTGATAACATTGTTACTATTAAAGGTAATAGTAACATCATCAGTAGGTTGGCTGTTTAAAGAAATATTGAATAGTGCCGTATCACCGTCTTCACTGGTGGTAAAATCATTACCAATAATATTGATAGCGGCAACATTGGTATTAGTAATCGTCAAGGCGGCTGAATCATAACCTTGTGAATTATGTAGTAATATCGATACATTATTATCTAAAGAATTAGCTACAGCTAAATCGAGTAAACCATCGCTATTAAAATCCCCAGTGCTAACTGATTGAGGATAATTGCCAACAGGATAATCGATTTTAGGCTCAAAGCCATTATTAGCACTATTACGCAATAATACTGAGACGCTATTATCATTAAAATTAGCTACAGCTAAATCGAGTAAGTCATCGCTATTAAAATCCCCAGTGCTAACTGAGATAGGATAAGTACCAACAGGATAATCGATTTTATCTTCAAAACCATTATTGACACTATTACGCAATAATACTGATACGCTATTATCATTAAAATTAGCCACGGCTAAATCGAGTAATCCATCGCCATTAAAATCCCCTGTGCTAATTGATTGAGGATTAATGCCAACAGGATAATCGATTTTATCTTCAAAACCATTATTAGCACTATTACGCAATAACACTGATACGCTATTATCATTAAGATTAGCTACAGCTAAATCGAGTAAGCCATCGTCATTAAAATCTCCAGTATTAACTGAGATAGGATAATTACCAACAAGATAATCGATTTTATTTTCAAAGCCATTATTGGTACTATTACGCAATAATACTGATACGCTATTATCATTAAAATTAGCCACGGCTAAATCGAGTAAGCCGTCGCCATTAAAATCCCCTGTGCTAACTGATTGAGGATTAATGCCAACAGGATAATCGATTTTATCTTCAAAACCATTATTGGCACTATTACGCAATAATACTGATACGTTATTGCTACCGCTATTAGCCGTGGCTAAATCGAGTAAGCCATCGCCATTAAAATCTCCAGTGATAACTGATTGAGGATGATTGCCAACAGCATAAATTTTAGGCTCAAAGCCATTATCAGCACTATTACGCAATAATACCGATATGCTACTATCAGCATAATTAGCTACGGCTAAATCGAGTAAGCCATCGCCATTAAAATCCACAGCGCTAACTGAACAAGGAGCATAGCCAGTATCATAATTGGTTGCTGTAAAATCCATTTCATTTTTAAGAGCTAAATAAACTGAGTAGTCGCTGACATTTAATTTAACAGTTTCGTTAGGTTCAACAATATTATCTTTGACAGTATTGACGTTTAAAACCGCAGACGTTTGCCCTTGTGCAATAATAAAACTATTTGCTGTTAAATCGCTTATATTAGTTTCTGCACTCAAGTGGTAATCGGTGTTAAGGGTAGCTGTACTGCCCGTTGTGTCGAAATAAACTTTTAAACCACCCTCAGGCGCGGCAGTATCTAAACTAATTAAAAAAGTGCCAGTGCTACCTTCAATAGGTTGTACGCCAGCGGTTAAGGTGATTTTTGGGATGGTCATAACATATCTCCAGTGGGTAAAGTAACAGTATTATTGATATTTATTTTTTGGACAATCGTTGAGCTTTTTTAGCCTCTTTAGCTTTTGCTTTTTCTTCTCTAGTAATCACTAAATCTACTAATTCCTGCTCCATCATTTGCGGTAATTCTAAACTAATGCGCCCTAATTGTCCTGAGCGTAATTCCGCTAATACTATTTTAGCTACTTTATCCATATCCACTCGTCCACCTGCGCGTAAACAACCGCGTTGCTTACCAATAATAGCAAATAAGCTTTCTTCATTTTCAGGTAATTCTTGTAATTGAAACCGCGTTTTTATTAATTGCGGATACTGCGCTAATAAATATTCAGCGGCAAAACTGGCAATATCTTCATGACCAATAGCGGTATCTTTAATTGCACCCGTGGCGGCTAGCCGATAACCGCTGTTTTTATTTTCAATATTGTGCCAAAGTAATCCGGGGGTATCTAACAGAATTATATTATTGCCAATATCGATGCGTTGCTGCATTTTAGTCACTGCGGGTTCATTACCTGTTTTCGCCACAATTCTATTTGCCAAAATATTAATAGTGGTAGATTTACCCACGTTAGGAATACCCATGATTAATACTTGAATTTGTTTATCTTGTTTATTGGGTAACATTTTGTGACATAACTCAGTGACAAAACGCAGTTTTTCAGGCTGAGTATTACTAACTGCGAGAGTTTTAGTATTTTGTTGTTGCTCTAAATAATCTTGCCAGATTTGCGTGACCACAGGGTCTGCTAAATCGGCTTTATTGAGTAATTTAATGCAGGGTTTATCACCGCGTATTGCGGCGAGCATGGGGTTTTGACTACTGAACGGAATACGCGCATCGATGATTTCGATGACCAAATCCACTTTAGGTAAACAAGCGCGAAGTTCTTTACTCGCCTTGTGCATGTGTCCGGGATACCACTGTATAAGCATGAGAGTTTTATTTTGAATTAAAAGATGGGGTTAAATAGCACATAAAGCGCAATGATAAATCAATAGTTTTATCGAATACGCATTGTTTTTTTGGCTAGTATAACCCTAATTTCTTATAAAGATACGTTATTAAAGACCTTGCAGTGCAAGGTCTTTAATAACGTATCTATTAATAATATCTTCAATATTAGTAACTACTTAACGTGTTTTAATTATTCTATTGTCTGAATCAGGATAAAATTAACAGAATTTATTCTGTAGTCTTATACAGTATTTTCATATTC
>JBAQSX010000006.1:0-12141 GCA_049296695.1 Methylococcaceae bacterium
GGTAATCCCGCCCAAAATTCTTTGGGTAACACCGTTAGTTTTACCGAAAACAGCTCAGCGGTGATACTCGATAGTCATGTCAGCCTTTCAGACGCTGAGCTTGATGCCCTGAATAGCGGTTTGGGTAATTATAACCAAAGCACCCTGACCTTAGCGCGTAACACAGGCGCGAACAGTGACGATGTTTTTTCAAGTAACGCTTCGGGTAACTTAAGCTTTAGCGGTGCTAATGTCATTGTTGCAGGCACAACTATCGGCAGTTTCAGCCAAAGCAATGGTACGCTGACCATCACTTTCAATAGTAACGCCAGCAAAACCCTAGTCAACAATGCCCTGCAACAAATCACTTACAGTAATAGCTCAGATGCGCCACCTAGCTCAGTACAACTTAAGTGGACATTTGACGATGGCAATACAGTAGCGCAAGGCACAGGCGGCGCGTTAACGGCAACAGGGCTTACGACAGTCAACATCACAGCGGTCAATGACACGCCTACAGGTAGCGTCACCATTTCAGGAACAGCCGTACAAGGACAAAGCCTACAGGTAAGCAATACCTTAGCTGACGCGGACGGTCTGGGAACAATCAGCTACCAATGGTTAGCAGACGGCGTTGCAATCAGTGGCGCAACCGATGCCGTTTATACCCTCAGTGAAGCCGATGCCAGCAAAACCTTGACAGTAACCGCTAATTACACCGATGCGGGGGGAACATTTGAAAGTGTAGCAAGTAGTAATTCAATTAGCGCGCCAACTTTGACAGTGGGTAGCCCCGTAGCCAATAACACGGCTATGGAATTTGAGCAAAGCTGGTTTAAAGTGAATTTGCAAGCGGGGACAAGCTATCAAATTGATGTAAAAGGCTCGGCTACAGGGGATGGTACGCTGAGCGACCCCTATTTTTACGGTATTTACGACAGCACAGGCACATTTTTAGGTTATAAAAACGATGATGGCTCAGCGAATTCCAATGCACAAGTCCTGTTCACGCCCAGCACTACGGGTGATTATTATTTAGCGGCTGGCGGCTTTAGCACAGCTACAGGGACTTACCAGCTTTTAGTAAGCCCATTAGCACCGATTGTCGATGATTATGCCGCCGATGCCACTACCACAGGTGGGTTGGCATCGGTTACTAGCAATACCCCTAGCACTATTACAGGCACTATTGAAAGCCAAAATGACCAAGACTGGTTTAAAGTCACTTTGCAAGCCAATGTCGCTTATATCATTGATTTAGAAGGAACGTCTACTAGTAAAGGTACAGCCAATGATCCTTATTTGGCTGGCATTTATAATAGCAGTACCACCTTGCTAGGCTATAGCAATGATGATGATGGACTTGGCACTAACGCCCAAGTGCTGTTCACGCCCAATACAACGGGTGATTATTATCTTGCCGCAGCTGCTTGGGACACGGGGAGTTATCAGCTTTCGGTGTCTCAAGCCATTGATGATTATGCCGATGACATCACCAGCACAGGAATTCTGCCCGTTGCAAGCACAGTAACAGCGACTATTGACAGAGCCTCTGACCAAGATTGGTTTAAAACTTCGTTAATTGCGGGTACAAGTTATCGCATTGACTTAGAAGGCTCTGCAACTAGCAAAGGCACACTGAGCGATCCTTATTTTCGTGGCGTTTATGATGCTACAGGTACGTTTTTAGGCGCGAGTGATAACGACAGTGGCAGTGCTAATAATGCACAAGCGTTATTTACGCCCAGCATCACGGGTGATTATTATCTAAATGCAGGAACTGCCGATGGCACTTTAGGCAGTTATCAACTCTCAGTATCAGTCACTGATTATCCTGATAATACCAGTACAAGCGCGGCACTTGACACCGCTCCCAGCGCGACTGTGGGTATGATTGACACCACTGTTGACCACGATTGGTTTAAGGTGTCTTTAGAAGCAAATACAAACTATCTTATTGATTTAAAAGGCTCGTCTACAGGAAATGGTACGCTCAGTGACCCGTATTTTCGCGGAATTTATAACAGTACAGGCTTGTTTTTAGGTTATAGCGATAATGACAGCGGCATCAATAGCAATGCTCAAGTCAGTTTTACGCCCACTAGCACGGGCGATTATTACCTTGATTCAGGTGCAGTAGGTACTAATACAGGCAGTTATCAACTTTCAGTATCATTAAATACCGATGATTATGCGGCAAACACCAGCACAATAGCTCAACTCAGCAGTCTACCCAATAATACAAGTGGCGTTATTGGTAAAGCAGGCGATGAAGATTGGTTCAAAGTCCATTTAACTACAGGACACACTTATACTATCAATTTAGAAGCTTCAGCCACTAACAAAGGCACGCTCAGTGACCCTGACTTTAAAGGTATTTACAACAGTACAGGCACATTGTTAGGTTATAGCGATAATGACAGCGGTGATGGTACTAATGCCCAAGTCAGTTTTACTCCCACTAGCTCAGGTGATTATTACCTTGATGCGGGGGCTGTAGGGACAGGCACAGGCACATATCAGCTTTTTGTATCACTTGAAGATTGTAGCGCGAATATCAGTACCACTGAGACAATGACCGCGCCCAACAGCACTACGCCCACCACCCTAAGCAGTGTTATCGATACCAGTAATGATCAAGATTGGATACGCGTATTTTTAGAAGCTGATACCACTTATCTTATTGACTTACAAGGCTCAACAACAGCTAAAGGGACACTCAGTGACCCTGATTTTAAAGGTATTTATAACAGCACGGGGGCATTTTTAGGTTACAACAATGATGATAACCAAATTAGTTTAAATTCGCGGGTGTTGTATACGCCTAGCAGTAGCGAAAACTATTATTTAGCCGTCGGGGCTTTTAGTCGTAATACAGGCAGTTATCAGCTTGCAGTCTCAGAATTAGCGCAAGACGATTATGCAGCAAGTATTGATACCATAGGAGTCATTAGCTTAGGGCAGTCAGTGACGGGGGTTATTGAACAAGCAAGTGATCAAGATTGGTTTAAAGTCGCTTTAGTTGCAGACACGCACTATGTCATTAATTTAAATAGTCTAACAACACCGCAAGGCACTTTAAGTGACCCTTTATTGCGTGGCATTTATAACAGTGCTGGCATTTTCTTAGGGCATAGCAATGATGACCAAGGCTTAAATCTCAATGCGCAAGTCATCAACTTTACCCCCACTGTAACAAGCGATTATTACCTAGCCGCAAGTGCTTTTAGTGCTAATACAGGCAGTTATCAACTCTCTATCGCTGAATTAGTCACGCCTAGTGATGATTATGCCGCCGATAGCACTACAACTGCTGTCATTAGCACCGCTCTTCCCGCGACAGGGGCTATTGAAACCGCTGGTGAGCAAGATTGGTTTAAAGTTTCTTTAATAGCGGGGCTTAATTACCTTATTGACTTAGAAGGTGTTCCTAGTGATAAAGGCACACTCAACGACCCTTATTTTTATGGTATTTATAACAACTTGGGCGTATCGCTAGGTTATAGTAACGATGATGGCAGTAGCAATAGTAATTCGCAAGTCCTGTTCACACCTAGCACCTCGGCTGATTATTACCTCGCGGCGGGGGCTTATAAAGACAATACAGGCAGTTACCAACTCACGGTTGCACCTGCTACTAACAGTCAAGATGATTATAGTGTTGATATAACAAGTACAGGACAGGTTATTGCGAGTCATTTAGCGGCGGCGGTGACAGGTGTTATCGACACTACGGGTGATCAAGATTGGTTTAAAGTTGCCTTGACAGCGGGGGTTACTTATCAAATTAACTTAGAAAGCTCAGCCATAAACAAAACCGCGCTCAGCGACCCTTATTTTGCAGGGATTTACGACAGTACTGGCGCGTTTTTAGGACATAGTGATGACAATAGCGGTCTGGGCAATAATGCCCAAGTATTATTTACCCCCACGACCACGGCTGATTATTATTTATCAGCGGGCGCAACTGGCACGCACACAGGCAATTATCAACTCTCTGTGAGCTACAACAATGCGCCCACGGTCGCCGCGCCTTTAAGTGTGTCTTGCTTAGCCAGTGACAGCACTATCAGTTTAGATTTACTGACAGGTGCGAGTGATGTAGATAGCGATACCCTCAACGTTATCAGCTTGCTCAATGATAATTTACTCAGCGATGCAGGCGCAGAGGCTAATCAACATTTTGCATGGACAATTAACAATGGCGGTGATGGATGGGCTATCACTTCAAACGCGCACAGTGGCACACACGCTTTTATCAGTTCTTACGCATTAGGCACACTTTCACAAGAAGTGGATTTGGTTGCTAAAGGCTATTCATCAACTTATTTAGATACTGCGCCGACTATTGACATTGGCACTTTTGTTAAAGGTTATGCTATCGCTGATGGTAGTTATAGCGATAAGTATCAAGTGGTAGTGTCATTACTCAATGCCAATCATCAAATCATTAGCACTTATGACACAGGACTACAAAGCACCTCAGCTACTTGGCTTAACGTAGCGCACAGTTTTAGCAATTATGGCGCGGGAGTGCGTTATGTTAGTTTTGCTGAAAGTGGGCGTAGTGATGAATATTGGGCAGGGCAGTATGGCACTATTTTTGATGATGCTTCAGTGCAGTTGCCTTCACGCTTACCTGTCGCCACCAGCTTAACAAACAATGTATTAAGCTTTAATCCTAGTAATACCGCTTACAGCAATCTAGCCGCTGGACAAACACAAGATATTGTCATCCCTTACCGTATTAGTGATGAGCAAGCCTCAGTGGCGCAAACTGCCACTATTAGTCTGACGGGCATTAATGACGCGCCTACTGGCAAAAACACCAGTGTTGCCACCCCAGAAGATAGCGCCTACACCTTTAGCACTAATGATTTTGGTTTTAGCGATGTCGACAGCCCTGCTGATAATCTGCTCAAGGTTATTATCAGCAGTTTGCCGCTAGTAGGTAGTTTGCAACTCAATCACAGCGCAGTTTCTGCTAATCAAAGCATCAAAGCCTCAGATATTGCGCTGGGTCGATTACAGTTCATTCCAGCAAATAATGCTAACGGTAGCCAGTACGCAAGCCTTGCTTTTAAACTGCAAGATGATGGCGGCGTTGCCGATGGTGGCACTGATACCAGCGTTAATGCCAATAACTTGAGCATCGCGGTCACGCCAGTGCCTGATATAAGTCTGAGTGCCGATATTAATCCTGTGGAAGGTGGCATTACTGGCAGTTTCACGCTAACTTTAGATGATCCCGCGCCAGCGACAGGTTTAATGGTTAATTACAGCCTAGCAGGTAGTAGTGCCACTTTAACAACCGATTACCACCTTGAAGCGGGAACGAATACCAGTGCGCTAACCGCTGGCAGTTTTAATATTGCCGCAGGTGCGACTTCTGCGACAGTAGATGTCATTGCCGTAACCGATGCTATTAGTGATGCCAATGAAAGCGTTAATTTAAGCTTGGCTACAGGTGTTAATTATCAATTAAGTAGCGCGACCACTGCTCAAGTCATTATTGCAGAACCTGAATTTATAGCCACGCCCAGTCCTATAGTGGCGCAAACCACCTCAGAGGCAGGTGCTACAGTCAATTACAGTATTACCTTAAAAAGCGCACCTCAGGCAAATACCAGCTTAAGCTTTGTCAGCAGTAATTCTGCCGAGGGTATCGTACTCAACCCCAATCTAACGTTTACAGCCACTAATTGGTCAATTGCCCAAACCGTTAGCATACGCGGCGTTGACGATAAGCTTCAAGATGGCAATGTTGCCTACAGCGTTGACGCACTTATCAATGGTGACCCAAATCTCAATATAGGTTCTTTACACTTAATCAACCTAGACAGTACCCCTGTGAACTTATTAGGTGATAAAAGCAAAGCCCAAGCCGATGTACTCACAGGTAATGAATATAACGATACCTTATCGGGTTATAGCCTAAATGACAGTTTATCGGGTGCTTATGGCAACGACGCGCTTTGGGGCGGTTATGGCAATGACACTTTAGACGGCGGTGGTGATGATGATGTGTTAATGGGTGAAAATGGCGTAGACAAATTAATCGGTGGCGCAGGTGACGATACCATGGACGGCGGCGCGAGCAACGATAGCTTAGATGGTGGCGCAGGTAATGACAGCTATATGCTAGGTTATTACGACCGCGATGCCATTAGTGACAGCGGCACAACTACCGATGTCGATACCATTATCATACCTTATCAAATTAGCTCTTACAGCCTCCCTAGCAGTATTGAAAACAGCACGGTTGCTCAAGGAACACGGACTTATACCGATTTAAGCGTTTATGGCTCAGTTAATGCCAGTAGTGATACCTTAACAGGTAATACGCGTGATAATAAACTCACAGGTAATGAAGGCAATAATAATTTAAATGGTGATTTAGGTAATGACACCTTAATTGCCAATGCAGGTAATGACACTTTAAATGGCTCTGGAGGTAATGATTTATTAATTGCGGGTTTAAATAATAATACCTTAACAGGCGGTTTGGGTTTAGATACTTTCCAACTGGGTAATGGTATCGCTAAAATCACTGATTTTGTAGTATTAGACGATACTATTAATTTAACGCGTAGTATTTTTACACAATTAACTGCCACAGGTATTATTAATAACAACTATTTTAAAATCGGTGTTGCAACCGATAATAATGATTATCTACTTTATAATAAAGCCGCAGGGATATTATCTTATGATAGCGATGGTAATGGCGCACATACAGCTATTACTATTGCCACCCTAGGGGTGAATTTAGCGTTAAGCAATGCTGATTTTGTAGTAATTTAATAACGTGTTTACTAGAATATAGTATTTTCAATTCAATTTAGCACATAAAAACAACTGCCAGCAACTGTGTTAAAAGTCAAAGTTATTTTGCGTAGTTTATATGCCATTCACAATCGTTTTTAGTAACTCAAGTGTTACACCAGACCTGTCAGGCTTTGCCTGACCTTTATAATTTAAGGGAGTCAAAAAATCATGGAAATTCTAATAACAGGTGGCACTGGTTTAATAGGACGCGCTTTATGTACCGCCTTACTTAAAGCAGGTCATGACTTAACCGTATTAAGCCGAAAACCTGAATCGGTAACAATTAAATGCGGTACTCAGGTAAAAGCCATGCAGTCATTAGAGCAATGGCATGCAGAGATGCGATTTGATGCGGTCATCAATTTAGCAGGTGAACCGATTATTGATGCCCCGTGGACAGACCAACGTAAAAAACGTTTATGGGATAGCCGAGTCACATTAACCGAAAAACTGGTTAATCGAATTGAAAATGCCACACATAAACCTAGCCTATTATTAAGCGGTTCGGCGACGGGTTATTATGGCAATTCAGGTGATGTCCTCATCAATGAAAGCGCGTTACCTGCCTCTGATTTTGGGGCGCAGCTTTGCCTTGCATGGGAAAACGCCGCATTAAAAGCCGTTGATTCCAATGTTCGGGTTTGTCTGTTACGGACTGGACTGGTATTGGATTCTGCGGGTGGTTTATTAGGTAGTATGCTTACGCCGTTTAAATATGGATTAGGTGCGCGTATTGGTGATGGCAATCAATGGATGAGTTGGATTCATATTGATGATTATGTGGCAATTGTTGTTAAATTATTAAACGATGTTAATGCGACTGGCGCGTATAACATGACCGCGCCCCAACCCTCAACTAATAAAGAATTCACTTCAAGTTTGGCAAAAGTATTACATCGCCCCGCTTTTCTTATTGCACCTGCTTGGCTAATGACTTTAGTATTAGGAAAAAGAGCCTATTTATTATTAGGCGGTCAACGGGTTTTACCTGCTAAAGTTATAGCTATGGGTTATGAGTTTACTTATCCCACGCTTGAAAAAGCACTTGAACACGCGCTTAATTAATTATCACCGTTATTTATCAGGAGTAAAAAAGCTTTAGCTTTTTTATGTCAATCGCTAAAGCTATTTAATGCCTATTTATTAGCCAATTAAATCCTTTTTATAATACCTCAATCCCTTCACGCGCTAATAATTGCGCGGTTTCAAATAAAGGCAAACCCATAATAGATGAAAAACTGCCATGAATACGCTTAATAAATAAAGCCGCCAAACCTTGAATCGCATAACTCCCCGCTTTATCCCACGGTTCATTGCTTTGACAATATGCCTTAATTTCGCTCTCAGTTAATTCTTTAAATTCTACTTCACTACTATTTATTATTTGATGCTGTTGTTTACCTAACAAAGTAATGGCGGTATAAACTTGATGCGTTTGTCCTGATAAACGCACTAACATAGTATAAGCATCCTCATAATTTTTAGGTTTGCCCATAATGGTATTATTAAAAACCACAACGGTATCGGCGGCTAATATCGGTAAAGTATTATTTAATTGTTGTCGCGCTGTTATCGCTTTATTATTAGCAATACGCTGAGCATAATCTAAGGCTAATTCATTCATTAAAGGCGTTTCATCAATATCTACGGCATGAACCTGATAACAAATACCAATTTGATTTAATAACTCACGGCGGCGCGGTGAGGCGGAGGCTAAAATAATTTGTGTGTTCATCGTTAAACTCTTAAAATAAATTGAAAATAAGTTTACAAAAAAAACTAATTAAATACTTGTACATTTATCACTATTATAAATTTTGTTATCACTATTACTTTTATGATTACTATTATTCAACGTGTTACCTCAGCTAGTGTTAGTGTTAATGAAAAAATTATTGGAAAATGTGTAGGCGTGGGTATTATGGCATTAGTTGCCGTAGAAAAACACGATACTGAAAAAAACGCCCAGCGATTAATAGAGCGTATAGTAAATTATCGTATTTTCCCTGATAATGAAGGCAAAATGAATTTAAGCTTGCTCGATATTCATGGTGGCTTATTAATTGTGCCGCAATTTACGTTAGCGGCAAATACTGATAAAGGTAATCGTCCCAGTTTTGCCAGTGCCGCGCCACCTGAAATGGGACGATTATTATTTAATTATTTGCAAGAATACGCAAAAACACATTATCCCTTAGTTCAATTTGGGCAGTTTGGCGCAGATATGCAAGTGGCATTAATTAATGATGGCCCAGTGACTTTTACATTGCGCGTTTAAAAAATCGCTACGCTAATAAAAACACCACTATCCCAGCATAATAAGGCGAACTCGCTAATAAAAACTCATACTCTTTACGCCATAAACCCCGCTCAACAATACCTACTTTAAAAGGGAGTTTTAGTTTTAATAATGATTTTAAATATAACTCATAATTATTAATACTGTGTCGCCCTTGATAAGTTTGAAAAATCACCTCATCGACAGTTTGTTGCAAAGCATTTAATACCTGCACATCGGCATTACGCGTCCAATCTAATAACCCCGTAATACTTAATTGATATTGGGGCGGTAAACTCGCCCGAACTTTTTTTAAAAACTGTTCATACGCAAATAAACCTTTAGTATTGGCATCAAAATCCAATTGAATCCCAATAACATGATTACCGCGATACTGCCAAGACTGAATATGATTAAGTATCCTTGCTCGTAATAATTCATTCCATGCTAGAGTTTCTAAGCGATACACCAAAATTAATTCAGCGGTTAAATTTTGTAATGCAGGTAAACCTTGCCTTTGAAAAATAAGCTGTTGCCGCCTTTCAATAATGCGTCCTTGCAATATATATAAACGCTGAGCGTGTTTTAATAAAGGTGTGGTTTTAACGCCACCCCATAACCAAAACTGTTGATAATTATTAAGCTGTAGCTGAGTTTTTAATAAACTCGCTGAAGGTATAGTTAATAAGAGAATCAGTAACAGGGTTTTAATTAAATAACTGAAGTTACGCATAATTTATAAATGTAGGGGCAAATCCTATTTGCCCAAACCTAATAACGAACTGTTGTATAAGGGCGAATGTAATTCGCCCCTACAATTAAATAAGAACGCATTACCAATAATATTTTTGTTTTTTCGCCCACTGAGTTTCTTTAAACTCAGTTTTTAATCGGTCAAACCATGCTTTGCGTTGCTGGGGCGCAATATCTTGTTTACCGCAATGATTATAAGCGGCTGTCGCAAAACAAGAAACGGCGCGATGCAAAGCATAGGCTTGAGCGGTTTCACTTGCTCCGTTTTGCGTAATAACTTCATTATAAAAATCCAAACTACTATAAGTATTACCGCTAAAATTATCAGCAAAACTTTTAATAGTCACCGCCGTATCTAAATAATAATTTTTTAAATCAAAACCTGTAGTATAACTAGCAGGAACGTTATTATTTTGCGCGTAACTATCTAAAGATAAGGCATGTAAATAATCGCCATAACAATTTAATAATATAGCCGAATTTGCTTGTTTTATTAAAGCATTCACCGTGTCTATTAAAGTAGGACAATGAGCCACGCTATATTTAGTCCAATTAATCGCCTCCACTGCTTCAAGTGAATTGGGTTTTTTAGTGCGAATTAAACGATGCTGATTAATAAAACGTGAAAATTCGTTATATTGACGATGAATTAAGGATTTTTTCAAAAAAGTATCAAAGGCTAATTCACGCGTTTCACTATTAAGATAGCTTTTACTTAATAGACTTTCTATTAAAGTAGGTGAGCTGAATTGAATAAAAAAATCATGCAGGGCTTGGGTTTTAATGAATGAATCTTGGTCATAAATTTTATCTAACTTTTCTTGTTGTTGATAACTTAAAGCTAATAAATATTGCAATTGTACTTGTTGACCTGAATGATTATTTTCTTTAATTAAACGCGTCCACAATTCCTCTGCTTGATGCCATTGCGTTAATGCACCCAAAGCCAAGCCGCGTAATACTTGGCGACTCAATTCGATATTAGAAGGTTCTTTATTATTTAGTTTATCGTTTTCAGTGTTTTTAAGCACACTTTGATAATCATGTGCTATATAAAAAGCGTGCGCTAATACTAAATAATCATAAAACTCAATAAGTCCTGCTTGCTCAAAAAGGGCTTTTTTAGTGCGTAATAATTCAATAGTGATAGGTTTTTCTGCTTCGCTGGTATATTGATTATCGCCGCGCAGATTTTGTAAAACTCCAATAAAGGCTAATTGGGGACTTTGCCAAGTATCACCTTGCTCGCTGAGATTAAAACTATATTTACGCTCTAACTCAGTAATAAAGTCAATAATACGCGCATCACTGGCTTTGTTTTTTATTAAATCAGTTAATTGCTGTTGATATAATTGACTCAAACTCAAGTTATCATTGGCAAGCCATGCTATTTTTTTAAATAAACCTCGCGCTGAATCACTATAATAACTTGTTGGATAAGTTTTTAAATATAAAGTAAATTGTTCTTTGGCTTGTGTTAATAAAGCATTATTAGTTTTAGGTTTATCAAAATCATCATAATCACCTTGCGCTTGGTCAAGATAGACGCGTGCTAATAAATATATTGCGGTTTCTTTAAGCCATGCGTCTGAATGGGTACTTAAAGTTTTAAATTGATTTTTGGCTAAATCAAATTGACCTGCATAAAAATAAGCACAGGCTTGTAAATAATTAGCATAACCTTGGGCTGGCTCAGTAGTTAAATTTAAAGGTGTTAAATTATCGGCGGCATTTTCACATAAACCCGCTAAGCGTAAGCGTTCTTTAACAAGGCTTTGTTTATCATTTAGCGATAATTGTGCATTATTAATGTGTATTAAAAACTGCGCTACGGTTTTAGCATTGGAGGACACGCAACGCCCTTCTGGAATCACTTTTAAGCGCGTTAAAGCTGAATTTATGTCATCGGTATTGATATTTAATTGGCTGGCAATTTGATTAATACTGGCAAATTCATTTTTAAAATTGGCTTCGGCGAGCGGCGCATTTAAAAATAATTTATGATGAAAGGGTAGTTGTTTGATTTTATAATGAATCAGTTGTTTATCTTCTAATAATAAACCGATATTAGCGCGGGTATCATTACTGGGATGATAGAAATAAACGCTAGGTAAATTACATTCATCTATGCCGCAATCATCACCCCCTGAGGCGTAACTGGGTAGGTTAATAAATAATAGTAATAGGGTACAGAATAATTTTAATAACATGGCGTATTCTCTTAAATTATTATGTGGGTGTAATAACAATTAATAATGATTATGAACAATGAAATGCAAACCTAGGTTTGCACTCCTGTTATT
>JBAQSX010000007.1:0-9652 GCA_049296695.1 Methylococcaceae bacterium
AATTGCATTTAATTGCATTTAATTGCATTTAATTGCATTTAATTGCATTTAATTGCATTTAATTGCATTTAATTGCATTTAATTGCATTTAATTGCATTTAATTGCATTTAATTGCATTTAATTTAATACAATAACTCGCTTGTTAATATTCTATAATAATTTATTACAATCTTTTGAAAAAGGCTTAGCTAAGTTACGCCTATAATTTGATGTAATCAATTAATATAATCTATCATTAAACGTAGTTATATAAACCCTATTAATTAGCAATACCTAATTAATACCCATCCCATTAATTAACAAGTCAGGTTACATTATGTCAGTTGCAACAGAAACAACTAAAACAAATAATAATTTGCACAAAGTACAAAACCAATGGGGCGGCTCGTCTGCGCCTTGGCATGATGGCGGTTTATGGATAATTGGCGGTCGTTCAGGTCAAAACGTAGTTGGCTTAGATATTAGCTCTAGTGATAATGGTAAAACCTTTACAGGTACTATGACCTATGCAGGTGAAGGTCCTATTGGCTTTAGAGCAACACAAACGCAAAGCAATACTTATGCGGTAGAAAATCAATGGGGTGGCTCTACTGCACCTTGGCATGCAGGTGGTACTTGGGTGATTGGTTGCCGTACAGGTCAAAGCGTAGTTGCTGTACATGTCGCTTCTAGCGATAACGGCGCGACTTTAACAGGTACAATGACTTATGCAGGTGAAGGTCCTATCGGCTTTACTAGTACCTTAAGCGATGGCGGCAATTATACCGTGCAAAATCAATGGGGTGGTTCAGCCGCACCTTGGCATGATGGTGGACAGTGGGTAATTGGTTGCAGAGCAGGTCAAGGCGTAGTGGCTTTACAAATTCAATCAGGTGATGGCGGTAAAACGTTACACGGAACAATGACTTATGCAGGAGAAGGTCCTATTGGCTTTCAAGGCACATTAACCACCAATAATACTTATGCCGTACAAAATCAATGGGGCGGTTCATCTGCACCTTGGCATGATGGCGGTAGTTGGTTAATTGGTTGCCGTACAGGTCAACATGTTGTAGCTGTTGATGTTAGTTCAACTGACGGTGGTAATAC
This sequence comes from Methylococcaceae bacterium, assembly GCA_049296695.1. Lineage (GTDB taxonomy): Bacteria > Pseudomonadota > Gammaproteobacteria > Methylococcales > Methylomonadaceae > UBA10906. The sequence goes on from JBAQSX010000007.1 coordinate 1,091, forward strand.
CTTAAACGGTACGATGACCTATGCAGGTGAAGGTCCTATCGGTTTCAAAGGCGCGTTAGTTTAATTGACTTTAAGCCCTTATATCATTTTCGTGTTTAAACACGAGAACGATTTTTAAAATGCTAAAAAAGCCTGTCATTAGATTTCTAATGACAGGCTTTTTTTCGGTTCAAAATCTGTAAATACTATCTATCAATATATTTGTCATCAAATGGCTATAATTGCTATGGATAAATTTAGTTAGAATTTAGACCAGATATTGGGCTTCTTCAAACAATATCGGTGCAGTGTAATTCAAACTTTAAGTAATACCTTATATTTATGGCGTTTAATTTTTTGATGGATTTAATTTTATGCTTAAGTGGCTGTTATTAATATTATTCATTGTGTCAATGAGGTTTGCATTCTTGTATTTTCAAGTAAATGAACCTGTTTCATTTGATAAGCAACCTAATGATTATTGGTCGGCTAAAAGATTAGCTCTTACTGTTGCAAAAAAAGCAAGCTGTAACGACTTTGAATATCTTCGCGAGTATGAAACAGGTGTTGAGTTTACTTGCTTAAAAAGTGATTTTTCTTTTTTCACTCTATCAATTTTTTACAGTCAACAATTAAAAGAAAAATACATGAAAGAACTAAGCGCAACGAAAGAGTGGTCAACTTTTAAAGCAGGTTATTTTTATATAATTCTCGAAAATATTAATAGTGACCATACAAATATACCTGAAGATTATACCGATTTTTCAGGTGAGTTAATTACACCATTAAAAATAAAGAGTAGTGATATGGGTACTATTGCAGTGGAACGGATATAATACGCGCTTTTTAGCTGTAATACCTCCTGAATGCTTTGTTCCATGTCGTAGACTTAATATATTTTATTTGTGAATAAATTTAATTGATTTAATTTTCGTTACATTCCTCCAAGACCTTTCATTATCTTAATTATTAAGACTCAAGTTTTATGCTTAACCGTATAAAAAACTTTAAACGCTATTGTTATAGCGTTTACATTTTTTTAGATATTCAATGAACCAATTAGATGTCTAATAATTAAATCAAAAAAATAATTTTAAGATTTACTAGTAAATCAACTTTTATTTAATGATAAAAATAGAATACTTATTCTATAAATTAGTAACACACTAAAATACTATAAAATTTTTATTTAAAAAAAATCATAATAAACAAGATATTAAATAATCACATGATTTCGGAATATTAGGGTATTCATAAAAGTAATTTTTATATTCTTAAATAACATCAATCAATTAATTGACTTATTGTTTGTTAATTTTATAATTCACCCACGTTAAATTTTATTGAATTTAACGCAACACTTTTAATTAATATCCGATTTAAGGAGAAAACAATGTCTGTTAATATTCCAGCAAAAACTGAAATTCAAGCAAGCAATAATACAATTGCTTCTTTGAAAGATTATCAAAGTAAAAATTGGGCAATTGGTTTGACAGGTGACACTTTGCAACCTGATAGTTTTCTTGCATTCTTTACTGAACGTAGTTTGCCGTTTCTTTATTATGTGCGTTCGCCTCAAGGTGTGAACGTAGGTGATTCAACTGCGTATCAAAAAGATATTGATACATTAAACGGTTATATTGCAAGCATTCGTGCGACTGAAACAGCGCAAGTTAATGCCACTATTACTAATTTAAACAGCTATAAAGCAAGTAACTGGGCGATTGGTTTAAATGGTGACACTTTATTACCTGATGGTTTCGTGACATTCTTTGCGGTTCGTAGCTTACCTTTCGCTTTCTACGTTAGAAGCCACGGCTTGTCTTTAGGTGATGCGAGTGCGTACGATACTAACATTCATACGCTTCAAAACTATTTAGCATCACTTTAAAAACAAATTTTGTTTTTTTAGAACGCTAAAAAAAGCCTGTCATTAGAAACTAATGACAGGCTTTTTTTTGGATTAAAATTTGCAAATAAATACTATTTCTATATTCCCACAGTATTTAATACTGTGGGAATAACTTTAGTTTTACGCGCTTAAATCTTTTAATTTATACAATAATACTAAGGCTTGTTTAGGCGTTAATTCATCAGGTTTAATCTCATCTAATAAAGCCAACACAGGATGATTATCATCATTAGTAAATAAATCTAATTGATTAAGTCCTGATTTATGTTGCTGTTCACTATATGCGTGATTTTCTAATTGCATTAATTTAGCTTTGGCTTGTTCAATGACAACTTTAGGAACACCCGCCAATGCCGCCACTTGCAAACCATAACTCTGACTTGCCGCGCCTGTTTTAATAGCATGTAAAAAGATAATACTATCGCCATGTTCCATTGCTGATACATGCACGTTATGCACCGCTTTTTGTTCTTGTGCCAAGGCGGTTAATTCAAAATAATGGGTCGCAAATAAGGTAAAGGCTTTAGTTTCTTTGGCCAAATGTTCAGCACACGCCCACGCTAATGCTAGCCCGTCAAAAGTGCTAGTGCCTCTGCCAATTTCATCCATTAATATTAAACTTTTAGCGGTGGCATTATGTAAGATATTGGCCGTTTCTGACATTTCTACCATAAAAGTTGAACGTCCATTGGCTAAATCATCAGACGCGCCAATACGCGTAAATATTTTATCTACCGCGCCACAAATTAAACTTTTAGCAGGGACATAACTACCAATATGTGCCATTAATACAATTAATGCCGCTTGGCGCATATAAGTAGAATTATGACTAAAAAAGCCATTTGCCACATAAGCATGTTCATTAGCAACGCTTAAATCACAAACCCGTGCGCGTCCTTTTTCAATTAATTTGATGCTTTGATAAAAATAATTATTTTCATGAATAACTTCTAATTCATCACAAGCAATCCCATTTAAATGACAATAGTCAATTAAGCGTCCTAATAAACGATAAGAGATATTGGCTTTTTTTTGTAAATACACATAAAAAATGGCACTAATGGGTTTATTTTTACTTAAGGATTGGACTTTATTGGGCGTTGATAAAATGCGCTGTTTCATCATGTACAAAATATCATCCAAATAAGGAATACCGACATTAGGATGATGCGCTCTAGTAATTAAGTTAGCACGTTCTTTTTTACGCAATAGCCGAAAACTAATCTGTTTATGAAAGGCAATGCTATATTCGCCATAAATAAATAAGGTATAGCCATCATTATAGGGGGTTTCTTTGCGCCGTAAAATACTCACAATACCCATATTTAATAATAATAACTGCACTTGCCGCCCTATTGCAGGAGAGGATGTAAATAGTCCAACATAACCATTACGACTTTCAACAGTACCATCGCTATCAAATAATCCTTGTAAAAAGGCAATTACATGCTCTTTAGGGGCAGTTAAGATACTATGCGGGACTTGTTTTTCAATGGTTTTAACATAATCTAAGCCCAATTGAGCAAAGAATTCACGAATACTTGGACTATAAAGTACATAGTGACGCGCTGATTTATATTTAACGCGTTGATTGAATATTTTAAAAATAATATTTTGAAAAGCACTCAATAAGGGTTCATCATCACTGATAAATTCAATAGTATCTTTATTTAATAAATTACCATCACCAATTAATAAGCCGATTAAATAAGCTAAATCAATAGTTAATTGTTGTGGTAATGAAGCCTCAATATTATCAAGCGCGATTTTATTGCCCCATAAATCAGCATGTCTATCGAGAATTAAAAATTCATCACCTGTTAAATCCCCCATACGCCGCCATTCTTCTGTAGCCTCAGGGGTTCTGACATAAAGTTTATGCTCAGCCGTGCCTTCGATGGTATAGCCAAAACGGCTGGTGATTTTTATGGTGTCTTGTTCGCCACCTTCATAAAAATGGCTGGCACTTTGCAGTTGTTGCAAGCTTTTGACTTGCAGATTTTCAATAGGCGCGAAGCTATCGATGGGCATGTCACTGGGTTGTAAACTACCCAACGTCACTATGCCTTTGGAAGTAAAAATTAAGCTGTCTTCGGTCAAACATTTGCCACTCATATTAGGTCCTGTAATCATTAACATTCGCCGCGTGGGCGATAACTGCATATCGTTAGCGATGAATGGCGTATCGCTAACCTGTTCTATCACAATGTGCCGTCCCGCTTCGATGTGAATGCCTGCTTTATCGCTCAGGCTGGGGGGCGATAAATTCAAGCTATCGGCACGTTCGGCAAAGTTAGTCAGTGTATCTAACTCGGCTAAAGCGGTGGCGCATTGTTGTAAATCAGCAATCGCGCCAGTCAAAGTGACTAACAACTGCTCATATAAATATTTTTCAAAGCTTAAGGCTTTATCTTTGGCACTTAAGACTTTGTCTTCAAAGGCTTTGAGTTCTTCGGTTAAATAACGCTCTACACCTTTTAAGGTTTGTTTGCGCCGATAATGACTGGGTACTTTGGCACTTTGGGCATGAGAAATTTCAATATAGTAGCCGTGAACACGGTTGTAATTGACTTTGAGTGTCGCAATACCTGTCGCGGCGCGTTCTCTCGTTTCTAAGTCACTTAGAAAACTATCGGCGTTTTGACTAAGCCCGCGTAATTCATCGAGTTGCGCGTTATAACCATCGGCAAGCACACCGCCGTCACGAATTAACATTGGCGGATTATCAATAATGGCTAAACGTAATAAACTCAAGATGTCGGGTTGTTCTTTAATACGCTCGTTAAATTGTATTAATGCCACTTGTTCACTTGTGGCTATGGTTTGGCGTAATTGCGGCAGACACGCTAGGCTGTCGCGCAACACAATTAAATCACGGGGGCGGGCGGTTTTTAGGGCAATACGGGTGCTAATGCGTTCAATATCGCCTATTTGGCGTAACTCATTTTGCAGGGTTTGATAGAGTTTATCATTGAGTAAGCTGGCAATACAGTCATAACGTTGTTTGAGTTGGGCTTGGTCACGCAAAGGACGATTCAACCAACGGCGCAAACAACGACTACCCATTGCCGTGGCGGTTTTATCGAGAACCCCAAACAAGGTGTATTGCAATTGTCCCGACGGATGATAATCCAATTCTAAATGGCGACGACTCGCGGCATCGAGTTCAATACTGTCGCTACGGTTTTCAGTGCGCAGACTTTGAATATGCGGCAAAGCACTTTTTTGAGTATCTTGAACATACTTTAGTAATGCACCTGCACTGGCAATTGCTACGGTTAAATGCTCACAGGCAAAACCTTGCAAATCTAATACTTGAAACTGCTCTAACAGTATGGCTCTTGCGCTGGCATAGTCAAAATGCCACGGCGGACGGCGACATAAACCACTGCGCGATTTTAAGCTGGTAGGTAAAGTCCACTCTTCATTAAACAATAGTTCAGCGGGATTTAAGCGTGCCAATTCGCTCAGCAAAGCCTCTTCGCTATGCACTTGCTGAACCATAAAACGTCCGCTAGTGACATCTAAGCTGGCAATACCATAAATGACTTGTGACTGGCGCGGTGGCAGAAATGCGTGAATAGCGACTAATAAATTATCTTTACGCTCTTCGAGTAATGCCTCATCGGTGACAGTCCCCGGTGTAATAACCCGCACTACTTTACGCTCCACTGGCCCTTTGCTCGTGGCAGGGTCGCCAATTTGCTCACATAAAGCCACTGATTGCCCCAAACGCAATAATTTCGCAATATAGCCTTCTACGGCATGATAAGGCACACCCGCCATTGCAATCGGCGCACCTGCTGAATTACCGCGTTTAGTTAAAGTAATATCTAATAATTGCGCGGCTTTTTTAGCATCTTCAAAAAACATTTCATAAAAATCCCCCATCCGATAAAACACTAAGGTATCAGGATAATCTGCTTTAATACGCAGATATTGTTGCATCATTGGGGTATGTGAAGCGGTGTTTTCTAAATCTACTATTTGAGTCATTGATAAGAGTTTTAATGAATTGTTAATGGTTTAAAAGCCAACTAACATGAGAAAAAAAGAATATAAATTATGAATAACTATTTAGGGTGTTATTAATTATTTTGCTGTCTGAATCAGGATTTATAGGATTTTAGGATTAACAAGATATATTCTGCTAATCCTGATGCTGACAATTAAGATTAACAAGATTTATCCTGTAAATTCTTTAATCTTGAAAATCCTGATTCTGACAATACAGAACTCATTTATTTTACAAAAAGTGCGCCCGAACTTGATAAAGCAGAACAAGGATAATTAATAATATCGCTATCAGTGGCTAATAAATCAGACGATTCAAGAAAAGCTAAATTAAGTGGCATAATTACAAACTCAGTTTCATTGCTGGCAATACCCCCGCGACTACCACGCACTAATGAACTGTTTTGTAAAGAGGCATCATTACAACTATCTCTGTTTAAATCGGGTACTTCTAAAGTATTACGATTTAAAGTGCTAATACTACCACTGAGATTTAATTGCGGTGTTGTCCAACCTGAATTAGCGGTTTTAATAAAATTCAAAGGTGCGCCTATGGATTCAAAACTATTACTAGTCTGCCCATTAATTTGCAATTGATTTTCACTGGGAATAATGGCTTTAAGGTATAAATCAGCATAACCGCCATTACTTTTATTGGCTTTAGCAATAATTCGAGCATCATTCATTAATAATACATTAGCGGTTATTTTAACATCACCGCCTTTAATAGTCTCTTGTTTACTATCAGTGGCGGTATAAATATCACTATGGCTTAAATTAATTAATTCACCACCTTTAATTATTAAACTACCGCCATCCCCTGTTTTGGCTTGGGTGGTGATACTGGCATTATTCACTTCTAGTAAATGACTAAAAGCAAGCTTTAAATGCCCAGCATTAGTATTACCTTTTGATTGCGTTGTAATCGCACTGTTATTTTCAAGTGTTATATCTGCGGCAGAAACACTTAATACACTCGGTTTTATTAATTGTGGATGATTAACTGTTGTATCATTTTCAACACTAATATAACCGCCATTATCTAAATAAAGACTATGATTAGCAGTAACTGTGACATTCCCTGCTTGGGCTGTAGAACTCTCACTGGCCAAAGCTGAAATATTGGCGTATTTTAATATCAATGGATTGGTATTTAAAAAACTACTTCCTGCGATGCTAATATTATTAGCAGATACAAAAACATTACCCGCATTTCCCGCGCCATAAGAAGAGCTATTAATTTTACCACCTTTTTCAATACTGATATTATCGCTCGTTACCATTATTGCGCCGCCATGACCACTAGCACGCGCATTACTATAAATTGAACCATTACTCAATATTAAATCTTTTGCTTGCACCGTCACTGTACCCGCATTAGCAACACCAAAAGTGGTACTATTAATATAGCCCTCGTTTTTAACAGTTAATTTATCGCTAGTAATATCGATATTACCTGCATTACCTAAAGCCGCCACATTAGAATTACTGGAAATAGAACCATTATCAACAATTAACTCACCCGATTCTATGGTAATATCGCCGCCCCTGCCTTTTCCTAAAGTAGAAACACTCAATACTGCGCCATTTTCTGAAATAATTTTAGCACTTTTTAAAAGTGCAGTGCCTGCATGACCTATACTGTAGGTTCTGCCAAAAATCCCCGCATTACCGCTGATACCTTGCGCGTCAATTAAAAATAATTGACTCGCTTGTAAATTAATAAGTCCCGCATGACCTGTTGATTTTTGATTAGCATTACTAAAAATATTCGAGCTTTTTAGGGCGATATTAATAGCATTCATAGTAATATCGCCAGCATTACGAAAATCGTCAGTGCTAGTATCAATAGAACTAAAATGATTTAAATGAATATTATTGGCTTTTAAGCTCACTGAACCTGCATAATTCAATAAAATACCACTTTCAAAATTAATATTGTTGGCATTAAATAACACATCATTATGATTGATGATATAAAAACAATCGCCTTGGCAGTGTGTTCCTAAATAATTACTGTTTTTATCAAATTCAGATTTATAAATACCCGTATTGTGAATAGTAATATCACCCGCTTGATTGCTTAAAAAGCCAAAATTAGCAGGCTCGGCAATTGATAATTGACTACTTTTATTTAATGCGGCTAAAAAACTCTGTCCATCTTTGAAATACAAACTATCGCTAGTGCTAATATGAAAAGCGGCGGGAACATCGACTTTCGCGCCTTCACCAAAAAACACCCCAGCAGGATTAATAAAATAAAAATTAGCATGGGCTATATCAGATTTTAATACGCCATTAAGCTGTGATATTTCGCCCCCTGTAACCCGACTAATGACATTTTTTAAATCATTACTACCTGTAAAAGTAACGCTTTCATTTTGATTGATATTAAACGTTTTAAAACTATGAAATAAGTTTTGTCCCGCTGTTGTCCCTAATGCTTGCGGAATAAATATTTTACCCGATAAATGCTTTACCGCGCCCATTGAACCATCAGTAATTACTTGCGCATTGACTGTGCCACATAATAGCGGGATACAATAAAATAATGCTCGGATTACTGCTTTCATAAAACACCAATAAACTATTCTTGTTATTATTTTTATAGTCATTTTGCAATATACAAGCGTCTTGTAGGGGCGAATTCATTCGCC
>JBAQSX010000008.1:0-26034 GCA_049296695.1 Methylococcaceae bacterium
CAAAGTTTCCGATTACCTAATCAAAAGTTTAGTTTAAAAGATAACAGCATTCGATTAGAAAAAATCGGTAAAGTTAAAGTCGTTATTGATAGAATTATTCCTATTGATTCTAAATTTATGTCGGTGACTCAACTAAAAATAAAAGCAATCAGTTTTTTGCATCGGTTTTAGTTGAAATGAAAATAACTCCAAAAGAAAAAACGGGTAAAAGTATTGGAATAGATATTGGTATTAAAAATTTTTTAACGTTAAGTAACAATATGATAGTAGCAAATCCTCAGCATTTTCGTGAGAACCAAGCGAAACTAGCTCAGGCGCAAAAACACCTTTCGCGTAAATTGAAAGGTTCAAAAAGAAGACAAAAGTCGAAGTTAAAAGTCGCTCGCATTCATATTAATATCGCTAATAAACGTAAAAATTTTATTCATAAAGAAACGACAAAGATTATTAATGAATATGATGTTATTGCGATTGAAGATTTGAATGTCGCTGGTATGGTAAAGAATCATAAACTCGCTAAATCTATCAGTGATGCTTCTTTTGCTGAGTTTTATAATGTATTAAGTTATAAAGCCGATTGGTATGGCAAAGAAGTGATTAAGGTTGATAGATGGTTTGCCAGTTCTAAAACCTGCTCGTGCTGTGGTTGGAAAGATAATGATTTAACATTATCTAATAGAATATTTAAATGCGAAATATGCGATTTAGACACGACTCGTGATATTAATGCGAGTAAAAATATCTTGAATGAAGCATTGAGAGTTAGCAATGCGTTTGCGAACGTAGAGTGAATGTCAGACTATTTAAGTTTTACTTAAATAGCTATTTGCGTTGAAGCGTTTAGATGAACATAGCTAAGGTATACTTTTCTATGGAATTCGTAACTATGCTAATTAAAAGTAATACGATTATAGTTATTGTTTCTAAAAGTTAATGACCTAAAATAATATGGGTAATTTTTGATGAAAATAATTGAATTTTAGTAACTATCTAGCTAATTTTAATTATTCTATTGTCTGAATCAGGATTATAGGATTTCAAGATAAATCCTGTGAATCTTAAAATCCTGATAGCATAATAATTGATAATAAGCTAGGTAGTTACTTTATTATTGATTAACGCTTGATAATAAACGCTAAGCACTTTATTTTTCCAACTATTTAAATATAACAAATGACTTTTAAAATTAATACCTTAGATGAACTAAATTTTGACAACCGTTTTGTGCGCGAACTACCCGCCGATACTCAAACTACAAATACTTGTCGTCAAGTTTTAGGTGCTTGTTATTCAAGGGTTCTGCCCACGCCTGTGTGCGAACCTAAATGCGTTATTGTTTCGCCTGAAGTGGCGGATTTATTGGATTTAAGCGAGCAACTCTGCAACTCAGAAGAATTCACTCAAGTGTTTGCGGGCAATCGTTTAGCCAAAGGCATGGAGGCTTATGCGACTTGTTACGGCGGACATCAATTTGGTAATTGGGCAGGACAATTAGGGGATGGCAGGGCGATTAATTTAGGTGAGATTATCAATAGCCAAGGGCAACGCTGGGCGTTACAACTCAAAGGCGCGGGACAAACACCTTATTCACGCAATTCTGATGGTTTGGCGGTGTTACGCTCTTCAGTGCGTGAATTTTTGTGCAGTGAGGCGATGTATCATTTAGGTGTACCAACCACCCGTGCTTTAAGTCTGATGCTGACAGGTGAAAGCGTAGTGCGTGATATGTTTTACAACGGTAATCCGCGCCTCGAACAAGGCGCGATTGTGTGTCGCGTCGCACCGTCTTTTACCCGTTTTGGGCATTTTCAGATTTTAACGGCGCGTAATGATTTTGCTTTATTAAAACAATTAGTCGATTACACCATTAAAACCGATTTTCCACACTTAGCTGAGCCGTCAGTTGAAGTTTATTTGCAATGGTTTAATGAAGTTTGCCAACGCACCGCTGAGATGGTGGTGCATTGGTTGCGCGTGGGTTTTGTGCATGGGGTGATGAATACTGACAATATGTCAATTTTAGGTTTGACTATTGATTATGGCCCTTATGGCTGGCTAGAAGATTTTAATCCTGATTGGACACCCAATACTACCGATGCGGCTGAGCATCGTTATTGTTTTGGCAGGCAAGCTGAAATTGCTTTTTGGAATTTAGCGCAATTAGCCAATACGCTTTATCCTTTAATTAAAAAAATAAAACCGCTAGAAGACGCATTAGCTAATTATAATCAATACTTCAATCAGCAATGGCAAATAATGATGAATGCTAAATTGGGTTTATCTGATTATATTACGGATGATGAACTGTTAATTACAGATTTATTAGTGTTATTGCAAAGCGTAGAAACCGATATGACTTTATTTTATCGATTACTGGCTAAAGTAGATTTAAGCCAAGTAATAACCGAGCAGAATTTACAAGTATTAGATGAGGCGTATTATCAGCTTGAACAATTAACGCCTGATTATAAACAGCAACGTTTAATTTGGATACACGCTTATCAACAGCGATTAAAACAAGCTTCTATTAGTGAAACTAATAGAACTCAAAAAATGAATAGCGTCAATCCTTGCTATGTATTAAGAAATTATTTAGCGCAATTAGCCATTGATAAATCAGAGCAAGGCGATTATGCTGAAATTCAGCATTTATTGGAGGTATTGCGTAAACCTTATGATGAGCAAAGTGATAATGCTCACTACGCTACCAAACGCCCAGATTGGGCGCGGCAACGGGCGGGTTGTTCAATGTTATCGTGCAGTTCATAAAGCCTATTTTTTTACAGGACTGGCTAATTTATTCATTGCTGAAAGACCTGCTTTATGCACAGTATTTGCCGCATTACGATTCACTGCATTTTTAACAATTTGATTAACGCCTGCCATATATAAAAAACTAGACGTATGTTTGTTATTAGTGGTATCAATTTTTACTGATAACACATCACTATAACTTTGATTGCCATCATTATCGGTAGCAGTCACTAAAATAAAATAATCTTGTCCTATTTTAAAATCTTTTATTTTTGCATTAACCGCGCCACTGACTTGAGTTTTTAATAAACGATTATCGGGAACAAAATTGGCTTGCTCAGACAGATAAACCCGATAAATTAATTGCGACTGAGCGGTATTATCATCACTACTGGGTAGCCAACTCACTGTTAATTCGCCTTTTTTTGTGGAAGTGGCATCAAGTTGTTTTATTGCACTAGGGCTTGCTGAATTGGCGAAACTATTACTTGTAAATAATAATAGGCTAAACAAAATAACGTGCTTAATCATGATGTGTCCCTCGTAGTTAATGGCATTAACAAACCGTTTTTTGAGCAATATACCATGCTACTAGTAATAAAACATCTTCAAAATAAATTTTCTTGTCAAGGCTATTGTTTGCTAGTTGCAATCATCAAAATTATTATTAGCTTTTAGATAATGTGAACGCCAATACGCATTATGACTTTAGTATTTATTTGGGCTTTATTACAACGCCGCCTGTTACAAAAGATTTTTTACTATCAATAATTCTGCAATGATGTTAGAAAACAGCATTGCAGAACTCATCATAAAAAGCCTTGTTTTTATTAAACGAAAATGAGGCTTTTTTATAAGAAAATTATCTTAAAGTTAAACATTACTGTTAGATAATCTCATCATAAAATTATCATCCCCGCCTTGAATCCTTAGAGCCAAAGCCCCATTGTGTGACTATCTTTTAACAATTAACAAGGTAACACTAATGAGCATAGAACAAGAGAATCCCGACATTATCAGCCTTAACCCAGAAGCCGAAGTTGAAGCCGCCGAAACGCACACCGAAGTGGGCGAACATGAATACACCATCGATGAGCTGAAAAAAGAATTAGAAGAAGCTAAGCAAAAGGCGCATGAAAACTGGGATAAAGCCGTGCGCACACAAGCGGAAATGGAAAACTTACGCCGCCGTACTCAAAAAGATTTAGAAGACGCGCATAAATACGCGCTGACGAATTTCGCTAAAGAATTATTGCCTGTGATGGATAGCTTAGTCTTAGGTTTGCAAGCGGCGACTGGCGAGAGCGAAGAGGTTAAAAAATTCCGCGAAGGTAGCGAATTGATGCTTAAACAATTTGAAGCAGTGTTCACTAAATTCAATATCGTGACTTTAGACCCTACAGGTCAAGCTTTTAACGCTGAGCATCATCAAGCGGTGATGACGCAAGTGGTGGAAGGCGTAGAAGCGAACACGGTCATCAATGTCTTTCAAAAGGGCTATTTATTAAATGGTCGATTATTACGCCCTGCTATGGTGGTTGTGGCTAAGGCTGAATAATGTCCACGAAAGTCACCAAAAGCACGAACAGTTTTAACTTTTTTTTCGTGTTTTTAGTGCTTTTCGTGGCTAATACTTGAACACAAAAAAACCACCCCCACATTAATGAACAAACAATCAATCTTTTCAAACAACTAAAAACTTGGAGCATTTCATGGCTAAAATCATAGGCATTGACTTAGGTACAACTAATTCATGCGTGGCAGTATTAGAAAACGGCGTGGCGAAAGTCATCGAAAACAGCGAAGGTGCGCGGACTACACCTTCTATTATCGCGTTCAGCAATGACGGTGAAGTATTGGTGGGACAATCGGCAAAACGCCAAGCCGTCACCAATCCAACCAACACTTTATTTGCGATTAAACGTTTAATCGGTCGTCGTTTTAAAGATGACGTAGTGCAAAAAGACATCAAAATGGTGCCTTATAACATCGTTGAAGCGGAAAACGGCGATGCGTGGGTTGATGTTCACGGCAAAAAAATGGCAGCCCCTGAAATTTCAGCGCGTATTTTGATGAAACTCAAAAAAGACGCTGAGGCTTATTTAGGTGAAACTGTGACTGAAGCCGTTATCACCGTACCTGCTTATTTTAATGACGCGCAACGTCAAGCCACTAAAGACGCTGGTCGCATTGCAGGCTTAGATGTTAAACGTATTATCAATGAGCCGACAGCCTCAGCGTTGGCGTTTGGTATGGATAAACCAAAAGGCGATACTAAAATCGCGGTTTATGACTTGGGTGGTTAATATACTGGCTTCCCGTTAAAAATTTCGTGAATTGCTGGGAACTCCTTAGAGCTATGCACACGACAACGTAACTGGCAACGGTAAGCGTGAACGTTAAAAAGGGCATGGATTGGACAATCAGCAGCCAAGCGGCAAAGAAATTTGTTGAAGGTTCAACGACTAGATAAAGTAGCCTAAGTAGCAATATAGGGCGAACTATCCAAGAGCGCGAAAGTTTTGTATTTCTTTATGATTTACAAAATAAGATATAGTCTGAACTTACACGAAAGTGTAAGAAGTTAGAATAAAGAATCTAACGATAACAACATTGGGTACATTTGACATCTCTATTATTGAAATTGCAGAAATTGATGGTGAACATCAATTTGAAGTGTTATCGACCAACGGTGACACTTTCTTGGGTGGTTTTTAAACTTTAGCCTCCCGTTAATAAAATTCCGTGAATTGCTGGAAACTCCTTAGAGCCATGCACACGACAACGTAACTGGCAACGGTAAGCGTGAACGTTTGAAAAGAGCATGGATTGGACAATCAGCAGCCAAGCGGCAAAGAAATTTGTTGAAGGTTCAACGACTAGGTTCAGTAGCCTAAGTAAGTTTTTATATGGCAAACAACCCACGAGCGCGGAAAATTATGTTTTATTTGTTGAATAGTGACAAATAACTGGCAGTGACAGCGAACATAATTAAGATATAGTCTGAACTTACATGAAAGTGTAAGAGGTTAGGATAAAGAACCTAGCGATAACATATTGGAAGACTTTGATTCACGAGTAATTGAATACTTAGCGGCTGAATTTAAAAAAGACACAGGCGTTGACGTGCATAACGACCCCTTAGCCTTACAACGTTTAAAAGAAGCCGCTGAAAAAGCGAAAATCGAATTATCATCAAGTCAGCAAACCGATGTGAACTTACCTTACATCACCGCTGACGCGACCGGTCCTAAACATTTAAACGTTAAATTAACCAGAGCAAAACTCGAATCCTTAGTAGACGAATTAATCGAACGCACTAAAGGCCCTTGCATCATGGCGTTAAAAGATGCGGGTTTATCAGCGTCTGACATTAACGACGTGATTTTAGTCGGCGGTCAAACGCGTATGCCTAAAGTGCAAGAAATGGTGAAAACCATTTTTGGCAAAGAACCGCGCAAAGACGTGAACCCAGACGAAGCGGTTGCCTTAGGCGCGGCGATTCAAGCGGGCGTATTGGGCGGTGAAGTCAAAGACGTATTGTTATTAGACGTGATTCCACTGTCACTAGGCATTGAAACCATGGGCGGGGTGATGACTAAACTCATCGAAAAAAACACCACCATTCCAACCAATGCCTCACAAGTGTTTTCAACCGCTGACGACAATCAAACCGCTGTAACCATTCATGTGTTGCAAGGTGAACGTGAACGCGCTAACGCTAATAAATCCTTGGGACGTTTTGATTTATCCGACATTCCACCCGCCTCACGCGGCGTGCCACAAATTGAAGTGTCGTTTGATATTGATGCCAACGGTATTTTAAACGTATCGGCAAAAGACAAAGCGACAGGCAAAAAACAATCGATTGTGATTAAAGCCTCTAGCGGTTTGTCCGATGACGAAGTGCAACGCATGATTAAAGATGCCGAAGCGCACGCGGCAGAAGATAAAAAATTAGTGGAATTAGTCCACGCGCGTAACCACGCGGACGGTATGATTCACGCCACTGAAAAATCAGTGAAAGAATTAGGCGAGCAAGTGTCAGCCGAAGAAAAAGCGGCAATTGACCAAGCGGTTGAAGCCTTAAAAGAAGCGGTTAAAACCGATGATAAAGACGATATTGAAGCTAAAACCAATGCTTTAACTGAGTTATCAGGCAAATTAGCAGAGCGCGTTTATGCACAACACGGTGGCGCGGACGCTGGCGGCGCACATGACCACGCAGGTGGTTCAGCTCACGCGGCAGATGACGGTGTGATTGATGCTGATTTTGAAGAAGTGAAGAAGTAATCTTCTAACTAAATTAAAAAGGCGAAATCTTTTTAGGTTTCGCCTTTTTTGTTATTAAATATGTCTCATGCGATACGCTAAGAAAAAAAGCGCATTATTTTTAGATTAGAAACTATTATGAGTAATTACAATGAATTGTAAAAGTAATAAAAAAGAGGTAGAACAGAAAAAGTTAGATGCACTTAGTGCAAAATGTTTGCATCAGAAAAAACTAGATAAAATTAATGGACCAAATGTATTTATCGATTGGTTTGTTATGGCGGTAACTATATTTTATTTTCCAATTAGGTATTTAGCTAAAGAAACAGAATATAGCCATCATGCTGAAATAGGCTGGGAATTTTCAGCGGCAATATTATTTATTGCGGTATTATTTAAAACAGTTTTCAAACTGCAAGAAAGAATAAACAAACATAATAAATTGATACTTGCAAATATGAATTTAATAACGCAAGCTAATGAAATATTGAATTCATCAAATATGAATGAAGAATTATTTAGACACTTTATGAGTTCTGCAAACCAACTCGAAAGTGAGGATATTGAAGCACTGGGTAAAATAAGCGATAAAGATAAAAAATGGTCATATAGAGAAGCTATAAAAGCATTTAGTACAAACAGTGATACAATTTGTCCTATTTGTAAGTCATCCCCATGGAAATATAAAAAAGGGGAATGTCAACTTTGTGGCAATACACCTACAACGCAAAATAAGAATGGATAAAAATTATGAACAATAAAGTTAAACAACTACAAGATTGGTTTGATAAATTACAAGATGGCGATAAAAAAGAAGTTATGGAATTTTTATATGGCAAAGATATAAAAAAACTATCAGTTTTACTTGATGGAATCAATTCTGGACCACTTCCTTCTTTTTATGCACTTGGACCACAGACAAAATTCTGTCCAAAATGTGGTAATATAATTTCTTAGTATTTTATAAAACTATATAAACAACAACCACGTTCTTAATTATTAAAAACGTGGTTTTTTTATAATCATCAACAGGTGAGTTTGTCTGAATCAGGATTAACAGGATTTCAAGATTCACAAGATTAATCCTGCTAATCTTATCATCTTGAAAATCCTGATTCAGACAGAATGAAAAACCAATTAGGAGTTGAGTTGTGCCTTATGTTTCTATGTTCTTTGGAATTATTATTAGAATGTTCCATAATGAACACAACCCGCCGCATTTTCACGCCGAATATCAAGGACAGAGAGGGATATTTGATTTTAACGGCAATTTAATTAAAGGACAGTTTAAATCAAAAACCGCGCAAAAATTAATTAAAGAATGGGCTTTATTGCATCAAACTGAATTAATAATAAATTGGGAAAGAGCGGCTCAAGGTGAACAAATTGATAGAATTGCACCACTCGATTGATAATTAACTAAAGGAATTAAAATCATGTCCGATTATTTACCCATTATTATTGCCGCTGAATATCTCCACGATTACACTATAAAACTTACCTTTGATAATGGTCAGCAAAAAATAGCTGATTGTCAACAATGGTTAAAAGGCACAGTTTTTGAACCATTAAAAGACAAAAATTATTTTAAAACCTTCTTTCTCGATGGTTGGACAATTGCATGGTCAAACGGTGCAGATATTGCCCCTGAAACACTTTATGAAAATAGTGAAACAGTTATTATTTAATCATCAATAGGTGAGTTTGTCTGAATCAGGATTAACAGGATTTCAAGATTCACAGGATTAATCCTGCTAATCTTATCATCTTGAAAATCCTGATTCAGACAGCAACAAGCTAGCTACTTTTAATTTGATAGAGGCATTAATAAAATGAATATTATCAACGCGACTGAATTACAAGATAAAGGCGTATTAACCATAGAAAATGCGTTAAATAATGAAGAAGAAGTCAGTATTGCCGTTAATGGTGAGCAACGTTTTGTGGTAACAAGTATTGCACATTATCAATATCTGCAAGAATGTGAATTAGAAATAGCTTTAATGCAAGCAAAAGCCGATATTGCCGCAGGTAAATATAAAACCCAAACGGCTCAATCACATTTACAGGAAATGATTGATGAATACGCGATACCAACTAATCATTACTGAAAGTTATAAGAAAAAACTGGGTAAATTTTTAAAATCACACCCTGAATTATTTGAACACTATAAAAAAACAATTATGTTATTAGAATTAAATCCAAAACACCCCTCATTGCGCTTTCATAAATTAGAAGAGAAGTTGGAGAATTTATATAGCATTTCTATTAATATGAATTATCGAATCGTGTTTTACATTGAAGATAATCATTTGATACCCATTGATATTGGAAACCATAATCAGGTTTATCAATAATATTTAAACTAATCCTAACAAAAACCACGTTCTTATATTAAAAACGTGGTTATCATAATCATCAACAGGTGAGTTTGTCTGAATCAGGATTTCAAGATTCACAAGATTAATCCTGCTAATATTATCATCTTGAAAATCCTGATTCAGACAGAATGAAAAACCAATTAGAAGTTTAGTGTGCCTTATGTTTCTATGTTCTTTGGTATTATTATTAGAATGTTCCATAATGAATACAACCCGCCACATTTTCACGTCGAATATCAAGGACAGAGAGGGATATTTGATTTCAACGGTAATTTATTAAAGGACAGTTTAAATTAAAAACCGCGCAGAAATTGATTAAGGAATGGGCTTTATTACATCAAACTGAATTAATAATAAATTGGGAAAGAGCGGCTCAAGGTGAACAAATTGATAGAATTGCACCACTCGATTGATAACTAACTAAAGTAATTAAAATCATGTCCGATTATTTACCCATTATTATTGCCGCCGAATATCTAAACGATTATAAAATAGAACTCACTTTTGATAATGGTCAGCAAAAAATAGCCAATTATTTGCAATGGCTTAATGGTGAAATTTTTGAACCATTAAAAGATAAAAATTATTTTAAAACCTTCTTTTTAGATGGTTGGACAATTGCATGGTCTAACGGTGCGGACATTGCCCCAGAAACACTTTATGAAAATAGCGAAGTGCCTATTAAATCATGTACCCACAAATAGACTGTGATGAATTAAACGCTTTGGTTTATATTAGCTTTTCAAATAATAAATAGTATTAATTGGCTCATTCTGCTAAGGCAAGGCATAAAAAAGAGCGTGGTGGCGCGGCAATTTGCACAAATAAAAACTCTGTTGTCGTAATTACTCGGCGAATGCGTTAAAATATCCCGCTTTACGCGCTCGTAGCTCAGCTGGATAGAGTACAGCCCTCCGAAGGCTGTGGTCGGTGGTTCGACTCCACTCGAGCGCGCCAATAATTTCAAAGGCTTAAGTTGTTATGACTTAAGCCTTTTTTATTGAGCGTTATTTTGCAAGACTACTTTATTTGCAGAGCTATCCGTTTTTTTAAAGCCCGCTTAAAATATCCTAATCGCTACTCATCTTTTATCAAAAATTCCAATGAATCCTTATTTAAAACAATTACATCCCTATCCTTTTGAAAAACTCGCGCAATTAAAAGCGGGTATCACGCCACCTGCTGATAAAAAACCCATCGTGTTATCCATTGGTGAACCCGCACACGCCACGCCACAGTTCATCAAAGATGCTTTAATAGAACACGCTCAAGGCTATGCCAATTATCCGACCACCAAAGGCATACCTCAGCTAAGACAAGCTATAGCGCAATGGCTTGAGCGGCGTTATGGCGTAAATGTCGATTTTGAAACCCAAGTGTTACCTGTCAGTGGCACACGCGAGGCGTTATTTTCCTTCGCGCAAGCGGTAGTTGATACGTCAGCTGATAAACCTATCGTTGCCATGCCCAATCCGTTTTATCAAATTTATGAAGGCGCGGCATTATTGGCGGGTGCAGAGCCGTATTTTTTAAATGCGACTGCTGAGACGGGACATTTGCCCGATATGAACGCTGTGCCTGAGGAGGTGTGGCAACGTTGTCAGTTACTTTATATCTGCTCACCTGCCAATCCTTCAGGCGCGGTGATGACGCAAGCCGATTATGAGAAAGTGCTACAACTCTCTGAAAAATATAATTTTATTATCGCCTCAGATGAGTGTTACAGTGAATTATATGCCGATGAAAACCAACCACCCGTGGGTTTATTGCAAGCCGCGCACGCCTTAGGCAATAACGCGTTTAAACGTTGCGTGATTTTTCATAGTCTGTCCAAACGCTCTAATGCGCCGGGTCTGCGCTCAGGTTTTGTGGCAGGTGATAGCGACATTTTGCGTGATTATTTTGCCTATCGCACTTATCAAGGTTGCGCCATGCCCGTGCCAAGCCAGCACGCCAGTATTGCCGCGTGGCAAGATGAGGCGCATGTTATTGAAAATCGCCGCCTGTATCGGGAAAAATTCGCCGCCTTTGTGTCGATTTTAACTGAGGTTTGCGAGATTCACGCGCCGCCCGCCAGTTTTTATATTTGGTTAAAAACCCCGATTGCTGATACTGACTTTACTCGGCAATTATTCGCGCAAGAAAATGTGACGGTATTAGCGGGGAGTTATTTATCGCGTGAGTTTAATGGTATTAATCCCGCCAATCATTATGTGAGAATTGCATTAGTCGCGCCTTTGGCGGAATGTATTGAGGCGGCAGAAAGGATTAAGGGGTTTATTAGTCGATTAACGATATAATATGAAACAAAATAACATATTATTAATAATATCTATTATTACTCCCAATTCAATCAAAAATACTCTGGAGTTATTTTATGACTGAGCTTTCATTTACCCAAATAGAAATTGATGGTTTTCGCGGATTGCGCTTATTAAATCTTGAGGATTTGGGGCGAATTAATATATTAGTTGGGCGTAATAATTCAGGTAAAACCAGCGTATTAGAAGCCTTATCAATACTCTGTCAACCACAAAATCCTGATGAATGGTTATCTATGGTAAGCCGCCGTGATTTTGGTGGGTTTGATGAGACTATTGTGCAATCACTACGCTGGTGTTTTACCCAAGAAATAATAAGCGATTATGAAACCCTTATTGAAGCTAAGTGTAAATTCAAATGTAATGGTAATTTTCCATTGCGTGAATTAGAAATTGAATATAATGAATTTATAGGAGAGCCTAGTCCTGAAGAAATAAGACGCAGTTTTATCAAAGATAAAACAATGGATTCAAGAATTATGCGTGGTGCAGATTTAACGTTTATCTCGTCTTTATTAAATAATCAACTTAACTTATTTTTAGATAATAAAAAAATAACTACATTAAGGATTTGGGAAGATTTACCTATCAGACGCAGATATTCTAAAAATATAGGTGTTAATTCTAAAACATTAACACCTTATTCTTACCAACTTAATAGAAATCAACTACAGCTTCAATCAAAATATCTCTTTGATAAATCATCTAATGTTTTGGAGTTACTTAAAGATTTTGATGTCGATATTCAAGGTATTGATATTGCTTCATTTAGCGGCGGCTTGGCGGCAATTTATATTAAACATCGTAAACTAGGTATTGCACCCTTGTCAGTTTTTGGTGATGCTACGCGGCGGGCGGTACTTTTAGCAACGACTCTTTTATCGCTTGAAGAAGGCGGGATTTTATTAATTGATGAAATTGAAGTAGGTATTCATGTCAGTGCATTAACCGCTGTTTTTCAATGGTTAGTCAAAGCGGCGCGTGAGCTTAAAATTCAACTGTTTATTACTACGCATAGTTTAGAAGCATTAGATGCCATTATTTCAAATTATTCACTGCAAAATGCTGATGATATTGTTGCTTTTCATTTAAGCCAAGCACCAGAAAAAACTCAATGCAAACGATTTTCTAGTGATTTATTACACCGTCTGCGCTTTGAACGCGGTTTAGATGTGAGATAATTGATGCGTAAATATAGTTATTTAGTCGTTGAAGGCGCACATGATGTCGAATTTGTATATCGTTTATTAAGCCCATTTAATATGGCGCGAGTTAAAAATGAAAGCGAATTAGACAGTTTTTTTAAACCCTTAATTCCACGTCAATATCCACCACAGGGCGACCTTCAAAAGCGAATGCCCATTCCTTTATTTCTTCAAAATGAAACTCATGCAATTGCTATTCATAGCGCAGTAGGTGATTCACAATTAGTTAATGTTTTAGTAGATAATGCTGACATACTCAATTTAGATACTATTATTGGCGTGGGGATTTTACTTGATTCAGATAGTGAAGTGTCTGCTGAAAAACGCTATGATAATATCAAAATGGAGTTATTAACAAAGTCGAAACAACAATTTCAATTGCCCAATAAAGCAGGTGATGTTTTAGGAAAGCCAAAACTAGGTGCTTTTGTTTTACCCGATAATCACACTGTGGGAACACTTGAAAATTTATTACTTGAAAGTGCTGAATTGGTTTATCCAGAATTGTTAAACTTTGCAAAAAATTATGTTAATGCCGCTAAAACAATTACTTTTAATAAAAATGATAGTAAGGATTTTGAAAAACCTGCGGGGCAAAATAAAGCTATTATTGGTGCAATGACAAATATTATGCGTCCTAGTAAATCGGTACAAGTATCCATTCAAGATAATAACTGGCTAAAAGGTGACGCTTTGAGTATTGACCGTATTAAAGCTGTACAACAATTTTTAAAAACTTTATTTGATTTAGAATAAGCAAGCATTCCAAAAACACACTATTTTTTAAACCACAAAAAGGAAAACACACATAATGTCAGCATTACAACAAATCATCGAAACCGCTTTTGAACAACGCACCGAATTTAGCCCCAGCAACGCTCCAGCCGAGGTGCGCGACGCGGTCAATGAAGTATTAAATCAATTAGACAGCGGCGCGATACGCGTGGCTGAAAAAATTGATGGCGATTGGGTCACACACCAATGGATTAAAAAAGCGGTGTTATTATCGTTTCGCTTAAACGAAAACCGTTTAATGGACGGCGGCAATACCCGTTATTACGACAAAGTGGATTCAAAATTCGCCAATTACAGCGAAGAAGACTTTGCCAAAGCAGGGGTGCGCGTTGTGCCTAATGCGGTGGCAAGACGCGGCTCATTCATCGCCTCAGGTGCGATTTTAATGCCGTCTTATGTCAACATCGGCGCGTATGTCGATAGCGGCACGATGGTTGATACTTGGGTGACGGTGGGTTCATGCGCTCAAATTGGTAAAAACGTGCATTTATCAGGCGGCGTGGGCATTGGCGGCGTGTTAGAACCCGTGCAAGCCAACCCCACTATTATTGGCGACAACTGCTTTATCGGAGCGCGTTCTGAGGTGGTTGAAGGCGTGATTGTGGAAGACAATTGCGTGATTTCAATGGGCGTATATATCGGTCAAAGCACTAAAATTTATAACCGCATGACAGGTGAAGTGACTTATGGACGCATTCCCGCAGGTTCGGTTGTAGTGTCAGGTAATTTGCCTTCTTCAGATGGTAAATATAGCCTGTATTGCGCGGTGATTATTAAACAAGTTGATGAGAGAACGCGCAGTAAAACAGGTATTAATGAGTTATTAAGAGATTAGTTTTAATCGGTATTTATTAAAAAGGCGCAAAGCAGTGTGTTTTGTGCCTTTTTTTGTTTTAAGAGGGGGGATAAAATGTCGAAATTGAAAGAAGAGCGGGCTAAAAAGAAAGCTGAGAAACAATTAAAATACGCTAGTTTTGAAGAATTAGTTAAATTAGCCAAAAAATATTACTTACAAAGAGAACTAAAAAAAGCTATTTATTATTTGACACAAGCAATTAAATTGAAGCCTGATTATTCAGATGCTTATAATGACCGTGGACTTTGTTTTTTTGAAAACAAACAATATGACTTGGCTTTAAACGACTATAGTAAAGCTATAGAATTAAACGCTATAGAGGCAAAATATTATAGTAATCGTGGACTTTGTTTTTTTGAAAAAAAACAATATGATTCGGCTTTAAGCGATTATAACAAAGCTATAGCATTAAATCCTAATTATGCAGAGGCATATTATAATCGAGGTCTTTTTTATTTTGAACATAAATTATATGAATTGGCTTTAGAAAACTACAGAAAAACTGTTGCCTTAAATCTTAAAGATGCAGATGTTTATAATAACATAGCTCTTTGTTATTCACAACAAAGACAATATAATTTAGCTTTAGATTATTATAAGCTAGCCATTGCCTTAAGTCCTAATAATATAGATATTTATTACAATAGAGGAGCTTGTTATTTAGAACAAAAACAATATGAATTGGCTTTAAAAGATTATAATAAATCCATTTTATTGAACCCTAACGATAATGAGTCTTATATTAATAGAGGAACTTGTTTTTCAGCAGATAAACAATATGAATTAGCTTTAAATGACTACAATCATGCTATTCACTTAAATCCTAAATTTGCAGTGGCTTATATTAATAGAGGAACTTGTTATTTAGAACAAAGCCAATATGAATTGGCTTTAAAAGATTATAACAAAGCTATTGAATTGAATTTTAAAACTTACAAAGTTTATAGTAATCTTTGTTTATGTTATATTGGTCTTAAAAATTATGATTCAGCTATATTTTATTTAAATGATGCTATTAATATAGCAGAATCATTTGAAATAAAAAAAGATATTTGTTTAACAGCAAGTGGTGCTTTTACTACAGCAGAACAATTTGATGCTGCCCGTGAATTTGTCGAATTGGCGTTTAATCATTCTTCATCTAAAGAACAACAATATAAAGAAATTTATTTAGATAATATTCATAAAACCGAGGAATTGAATAAAAAAAACAAAGAATTAAATAATCTAATTGCGATGTTCGCACATAATTTTTTAGGCATATTGCAATCTATTCGTTCTAATGCCCAGCATGAAAATAATCCTAAAATTCATTTGAAAAACATCAACATGATGAGCAGTGCATTAACGGCTTTTAGTATTATTTCAGCCGATGACGATAAGTTAATTGAACAGTTAAAGCAAGACAATACAGGTGACACAACTTTACAGCAAAATATCACCAATAATTTAGCGTTAGCTATTTCACAATTACTCAGCAAAACCAATAAAGATAAAATCATTAATCTTTATTTAAACTATTTGCGTAAAACACAACAAATTGCAATAGATACCGATAGCGAAACGTTAAGAGAAAACAAAGACTATCGTAAAAAATGGCAAGCTTTACAACATCAATGGGAAGATGAATTTAATGCTTTATTTTCTGAAAACGTAGAATTGTCAGCATTACAAAAATGGATAGAAACTAATTTCTTTCCTGTGCAAATAATAGGTTTTGATAACTATACTATTCGTTTTAAAGAATACGGTATTACTGATTCTATTTTTATGGTGATTTTTACAGAAATCATATTGAATGCTTTAAAATATAGCGATGTGAGTCAAAATAAACCCTTTATTTTAATGCTCTGTAAAGACAATCAATATTATCAATTTACTTGTGAAAATCCAAGCGCACAAGAAACAGATAGAGGCACACATAAAGGCATGGATTTTTTAAATGCGATTGCTAGAAAATTAAATGCACAACTTATTACCGAAACCACCGAAAACAGTTTTAAAACCACTTTTATTATTTCTGCTGAATTATTGGATTAAGGAAAACAGATGACACATTTTTTATGGGTAGAAGATTTTAATGCCTCTGAAACAAAACGTTCAGAAAATATTATTAGCTCAACTGTTGATGATGTTTTTGGTAGTATCTTAAATAAAACCGAATTAATGCAACGACTTTCTGAAGAAGATGCTAATGATGCACAAGATTTTTTAGAAGAAAATGGCGTTTTATTAAAACTTGATTTATTAGAAGCATTAGAGTTTATTCGTAATCCACAAGAATTAATAAAAGTTGATTTTGTCGTTTTAGATGTGGATATGCCCTTAGGAAATGAAAAACGCGATACTAATAATTATCTACCTAGTTTAATTGAAGAGTATCAATCTAAAGAACACTTGCAAAAAATAGCGGGTTATCAGATTTATACTGAATTAGTGATAGAAAAAGGATTTCCTAAAAAACATATTTTGTTTTGTTCAAATCATGCAGGTTATTTTGAGGAACTTAAAAGTAAATTTGCCAGTGCCAATATAAAACCACCTGTTTCACCTAATCCAAACGAACCCTTTTTAAAAAAGGCGGATAAAGCATTTATTAATCAATGGTTAAATGAGGCGCGTAGTGATTATTTTGTATTACGCCGTGGGATTATTGAAGGTTGTCGTTATTTAAAAGAAGAACTTTTAGCTATAACAAAAGAGCAACTCCAATTTAATGAGTGTATCAAAGGCAATAAAAAAGTAGATGTTAATGAAATAAACGATTATTTAGCAGTATTAGAAGATTTCTTCCCGCTACGCCAACCTTCTGACACAAAAACCTTATATAAATTATTTATCAGAACGCTATCTCATGAGTGGGAGGCAACTGACCCTAATACCATTAAATCAATTGAAAATAAAACACAGCTTGCATTTTCTCGTATTATGAAAACAACACGCAATTGGATAACACACAATCCAACTGCAATTTTTAATCATTTAACTGCTCAAGATGTCGCTTATTTATTCCTTTGCAATATGCGAGCAATGTTTAAATTAAATAGTAATGTAGAAAAATATGAAAGCATTTTGTTTCTATTATTCAACGAGGATGATGTGACCTTTCAATCAATTCAGTCAAAAATTAAAAATCATGAAACACCATTGATTGAAAAGTATATTTCATATTTTGATGAGTCTAAAAAAGATAAAGTCGATATTTATGAAATAATTAATGGATTACAAGATAATAAGCAAAAAGTAGAACAGCACAAAAATGATAGATTTTTCATTTCAATGCTCTATCAACTATTTTGGTTTTCAAGTTCATCACAAGATAATACAACTAATAATACTGTGAACAAACACGATGAAAAATCGCATCAAGTTATTATTTCACGCACTTATTCATTTAAACCATTTGATTATGCGCAATCTGAATTTTTATTAAAATTCGCTAGTCATATCTATAACCGTAGTTTTTGATAATAAACACATTTATTAGCAAGCAAAGCTTGCACTCCAGCTATTTAAGTTACGCAATAATAGCAACAGCGTGGGAGTTCAAAGCAAGCTTTGAACGCCAGTGAGAATAGCGCAGTAACCCTCTCATCTTCTTTTAACATGACAAAGCACTTGAAAAGCTTAAGATAAGCCTTTACCTTAAGCTTTAAGTATCTTTATCTTTTTGTTGGAAAAACCATTTTAATGAACATTCGACCTTATTTTACGGGGCTAGTCTTATTGGCTAGCGTTAGCACCGCACAGGCAACTACTTATAGTATGCCGCCCAATGGCGATAACGTGATTACTGAATTTAGCGACAATATGCCACTGACTCGCGCTGATCAAGATGAAACCTTGCTCGATGTGGCGCGGCGGTTTTTAATGGGACAAATGGAAGTGGTCAGACTCAATCAAGACCTTGACCGCTGGCATGTTAAACAAGGCGAAATCGTGCGTATTTCTAATCGCCGTATTTTGCCCGACAGCCCTCATGAGGGTATTACCCTCAATATTTCTGAATACCGCATGTATTACTATCCTAAAGGTCAATCAGGTGTAGTGAAGTCCTTTGCCCACGGTGTCGGACGGCAGGATTGGAAAACCCCATTAGGCAAAACCTCAGTGGCGCGTAAAGTTAAAGACCCCGCATGGCATCCACCCGAATCGATTCGCCGTGAACACGCCGCCAATGGTGATCCTCTGCCCGAAATCGTGCCACCCGGTCCGCATAATCCTTTAGGGGCTTACGCGCTTTATTTGAATTTACCGGGGGAATACCGTATTCACGGCACTGATATTGATAAAATCTACGGTATTGGTATGCAAATAACCCACGGTTGTGTGCGTATGTATCCTGAAGATATTTCTGAGTTATATCAAACAGTCGATGTGGGAACGCCTGTGTATATTGTTAAACAACCCATAAAAGTAGGTTGGTTGAATAATAAACTCTATATTGAAGCGCATCCTGATTTAGAAGGCGAAGAAATGTCACAAGATGAGCGTTATGCTTTAGCCCTTTCTTTAATTCAAAAAGCGACCAATAGTTTAGATTTACCTGAATTTGATCAAGCCACTTTAAATAAAGCGTTAAAAGATTTAGATGGCGACCCCGTTGCCATTTATGAACGTTTACCACCAATAGGTACAGTACCTACAGAAGCCTCACCCAATATTATTCCTGATAATAACTCAGCGAGTAGTGTTAATCAGTTTTAAAATAACTGTAGGGGCGACAAATTCGCCACGGTACAAAAAGAATTTGTCGCCCCTACAATTAGTTTTTAGCTCAAAAATATTTCTTAATTTTATACCACAAAGACCGCTCACTAATATCTAATAATTGCGCGGCTTTGGCTTTATTATCCCCAGTTTTATTTAAAGCTTGTTGAATAAGATTCTTTTCTAATTGTTCAACTTGACTATTAAGAGGCGCGATAATTTCTTCATGCTTTATTATAGTATTAGGCGTAATCATTACTGGCGATACAATGCTTTGTTCGAGCAAATCATTAGATAAATGTTTAGGGGTGACTAATTGACCGCCACTTAATACAATAGCGCGTTCCATCATATTTTCTAATTCTCTGACATTACCGCGCCATTCATAATTAAGTAATAACTGCTCAGCTTCTTGAGTAATACCATTAAAGGGATAACCAAAATCTTGAGCGTGTTTTTTTAAAAAGAAATGCGCCAGCGGTAAAATATCTTCACGACGCTCACGCAAAGGTGGTAATTCAATGGTAAATACATTAAGCCTGTAAAATAAATCTTCGCGTAATTTATTATCTAATATCGCTTGTCGTGGATTACGATTAGACGCGGCAATAACTCTGACATCAACGGCAATAGTGCGATTACTACCTAAACGCTCTAAAGTGCGTTCTTGCAATACTCTTAATAATTTAGCTTGAATATTAAAATCCATTTCGGTAATTTCATCGAGAAATAAAGTACCGCCATCGGCTAATTCAAATTTACCCACCCTATCTTTATTCGCTCCCGTAAACGCACCTTTGCTATAACCAAATAATTCACTTTCTAAAATATCAGCAGGAATTGCCGCGCAATTAATCGATACAAATAAGGCTTGTGAACGCGGCGAGGCATTATGAATAGCGCGGGCGACTAATTCTTTACCTGTGCCTGTTTCACCTTGAATTAATACCCCCGTTTTAGTAGCCGATACTTGTTTAATTAAAGTATAAACCTGTTGCATAGCAGGACTGACACCGACAAAACCATGCCAGTCTTGTTGCGCGGCTTGGCGTAAATAACGATTTTCACGTTGTACTTTATTTAATTTTAAAGCGCGTTGCACTGCCGCTTCAACTGCATTTAATTCAAAAGGACGCACGATATAATCAATCGCGCCATATTTCATGGCATCGACCGCGCTTTCAACCGTGCCATAAGCGGTCACTACAATAACGGGAATATCATTATTTTGTTCGCGCAAACGTTTTAATAAACCAATACCATCGAGTAAAGGCATTCTTAAATCGGTAATCACTAAATCGACAATATAATTATTTAACGCTTCTAACGCTTCTAAACCATCGCTGGCTTGTAAAACATCATAATCCATTTGCGTGAGCATGATTTCTAATAAACGGCGCATTTTGGGTTCGTCATCAACGACTAAAATACTTTGTTTAGACATGGGGTTTTTCCGTGTGGGTTATTTAAATTGTCGTAGGGGTAGGATAATTATTTTTATTATGTCTGAATCAGAATTAACAGAATTTATTCTGAAAATCTTGATTCAGATTATCTGGCAAAAAAACCTGTTTTGTACAGCAGTAGGCTTTTACAATGGTTAATATTTTATTGAGCCTTCGCAATTCAAATCAATAAAGTTTTTTAAAGTGATTGCGGCCTCTGAGGTATTGCTGTGTTTTTGACCTGAACCCCCATTTTCTTCATAGAGTAATACGGTTTTTATTGAAGCGTCGCTTTGTTTTAAATAAGCGCGGTAAATAACCGTATTGGCATCAACGGGAAATATTTCGGTGTTAATTGTGCCAGTATCAGCAAGGGCGATTTTATTTTTAATTGCCGCTCTGCTAAATTTCAAGGGTAAGCTTTGTTTAGAATACAAATCTGTTAATTGATAGTCTAGGCTTAATTGTCCATTATCATGAATAGCACAATGTTTAGTTGCCGCATAACTGTCCATAACAAAACCGGGATAATTGACTTTTTCTAGTAATATCCCCGCTTGTGCAGTGGTGCTGACACTTAAAATGAATAATGTCCAAAATGTTAATGGTTTACACATAATGATCTCCTCATAAGGTTTTTAATAAATAAGCAGTGATTAACTGCACGGTTTTTTTTAGAAAAGCGCGTTATTATCAAACAGTAATGGGTAATAACACATGAAAACACGCGCCGCCTAAAATACTATCGCTGACAAAAATTTTACCCTGATGCGCTAATATAATTTGTTGTACCACGGTTAAACCCAAACCAATACCGTCTTGACGTTGAGTGAAAAAAGGGTCAAATACATTAGCTTTATTGGCATCACTAATACCTACGCCATCATCATCAATACGAATTTCTAAATACGTTTTTGTTAAACGGGTACTAACGATGACACAGCCATTAGGATGCACATGTTGCATGGCATTCATTATTAAATTTAATAACACTTGGATGCAGTGATCTCTATCACACTCAATTAACGCGCTCACTGCATTGAGTTCAAGACTTAACTGCACTTTTCTCTCATCGGCTTGGCTTTGTAATAATTCAGCGCAATGCTCGATGATGTGATGAAAGTTTTGCCGCACTAAATGGGGCGCACGCGGTTTGGCACAAGCCAGTAAGGTGGTGATTAATTCATTTAAACGCGTGGTTTCGCTCAAAATGAAATCGGTCATTTCCAGACCCACGGTACTAAGACAAGGTTCGCGTTGCAACATTTGTGCTGAAGAGCGCAATATGCCCAGCGGGGTACGCACTTCATGCGCCATGCTGGCTGCCATTTCACCAATAATGGCCAGTTTTGCCACGCGCACTACGTCTTGGCGTGATTGTTCTAAACTGTCGATCATTAAGTTGAACTGCATCACTAATTCACGAATTTCATCGGTTTTGCTGGGCAAAGTCAGTTTAGGCACTGTAGTTTGTGCTTTGCTGTGCATAAATTCGCGGGTGAATTGCGCTAAACGTACAATAGGATGTGCCAGTTTAGCCGACATCCACAAAGACACTAAACTGCCCGACAATAAGGTCAAACCCAGAAAAATCAGGATGGCCAGCCATAAGTCCCACATGGGTGCAAAAGCGGTTTCGGTGGGTTGCAAAATTAATACCCGCCAGCCAAAACCTTTAAAACTGCGATAACCTTGCGAGCGGGCATAACCGACTAAAACTTGTTGCTTATCCAAAAAATCCGCCATCGTGGTCAACGCGCCTGTGTTGTCATTGAGTAAATGCCATTCAGAGCTAAGCGTTTGTAATTGCAGATGACTGTCTAATTGCGATGAGGTGGCAATAATACGATTCTCCGCATCCACTAACAAGGCATAAGAAGGCGCGGCACTAAACGGCAAGGTAGCATCCAATAAACGCGCAATTTCTTTCCAATCAAAACCTGCGTATAAACGTCCCAATTGACCTATTTGAAAAGCATCATCGATGACAATTGATAAATATAAGTTATCCTGTGCTGATTTAAGCGGTTGCAAAGCGTGACTATGATTGTCATGACTGGCTTGTAACCAAACGGTATCTGGCGCGTAATACTTACCGATTAATTGCGCGTCATCGGCGGAAATAATTTCATTTTGCGTATTAATCACAAAAATTTGTTTATAAATGCCGTCATAACTTTCATGCAGTTGGCGTAAAAAATCCGACAAGCGTTTATCGACATCACGGACATGAATTTCTTGTAAAACATCTAAATGACTCCACATCACCATATTTTCCATGCGCTCAAACAAACTGGTATCGATTTGTTGCATAATAGTGCTGGCTTGTGATTTGAGTTTATTTTCAATTTCGATACGCACAATATCGCGCAAATGCACAAAAATCATTAAAGTAATTAATAAAGCTGAGCTTAAACTAATTAGCAAATAAGAAATAAGAAGAGTACGCCGTATAGTCATGGTTTTGAGCTTAATAATTGTAAGGGCGACAAATTCGCCTTTGTGCCGAGGCGAATTTGTCGCCCCTACAAAAATAGAAATACTATACCTTAAATTAATTAAAATTTTCATTTATTAAAAATTATGTGCATTCGTCATCCTGTTTTTTGGGCATCATTAATTTACGCATTTACTAGCACAGTTATCTGTGTTTTAGCCGATGAAAGTAATCAAGACAGCACTAAAATAATGCCGAGTTATTCATGGGGGCGCGGGATTAATTTTCCTGTAGCTAATTTAACTTTAGGGGGTTATATCAATGCCTCATTTGCACAAGAAGAACGCTTAAAAAGTCACGCCTCCGCTGAGGATATTAGTTTTTTTATTACTTGGTCGCCGATTGCACGCTTACGTTTTTTTTCTGAAATTGAATTAGAAGATTGGGTTTCAAGTTATGGCGTTGAAGATGCTTCTAATGCTTATAGAATAGAACGTTTATACGCCGATGCCTTTATTACTGATAATTTAACTTTACGTCTAGGTAAATACTTAACCCCTGTGGGGCGTTGGAATGTTATTCACGCAGGGCCTTTAGTATGGACAACAACGCGCCCTGTCATTACCGAAAAACAATATACCCCTGAGCATTTAAGCGGCGCGATGCTAAGCCAAAAATTTGAACTTGCTGAGCATAGCATTGATATTACTTTATATGGCGATAATGCAAAACAACTCGATCCGCATAAAGAAGAATTAGAAAGCGATGATGCTTTTGGTGGACGCATCAATATTGAATTAACAGAGCAATTACAACTGGGCGCGTCTTATTTAAACTTTGGTAAATCCATAGAAGATATACATCTTGCCCGCAATCAAATATTTGGCTTAGATGTATTATGGCAATATAACGATTATGAAATCATGATGGAATTTCTTTATCGTCATGCGCGTGATTTTCAAGGTGATAAAAAAGGGCTTTATATGCAAGGGGTCTCGCCTTTATTTGCGCATATTTTCGCAGTAGCTCGTTATGAATACCTAGAAGATAATAATCGTGTTATTAAAGATAATGCCCAATTAGCGGTTTTAGGTTTAACGTGGCGACCCTATACCCCTTTAGCCTTTAAAGCAGAATATCGCTTAGGTGAGCATAATGAATATATAGCACCTAATGGTTTTTTTGGCTCAATCGCGGTGTTTTTTTAATGCGAATGGCACAGCATTTTATTTTATTAAGTTTATTGACTATATCGACAGTTATTGCCGATGAAATTGCCATTATTACAGGACGTGACACGATTATTCATGAGCTTAATACCAAACGCTTAGAACAAATTTTTTTGAAAAAAAACCAGCTTGATGATGCTGGACATCGTTGGATACCGCTAAATTTACCCAGTCAACATCCAACACGGCTGGCTTTTTCACAAGGTTTATTTAATAAACGACCCGAAGCGATGGAAACGTACTGGAATAATCAGTATTTCCAAGGCATTACCCCACCTTATGTTTTAAGTTCAGAAGAGGCCATGTTGCGTTTTGTTGCCAGTACCTCAGGGGCAATTGGTTACGCTTTAGCCTGTCATGTCGATGAGCGGGTGCAAATAATATGGAAACTCAGTATTGGCGATGAATTAAATAAAAATTGTGCAACTAAAATTAAATAATTAATCGTTAAATTCTTAGTAGTGCATCAAAAAAGTAGGCTCGTTAATATCAAACCTTTCGGAATTCAAACCTAGGTTTGAACTCCAATTAAAAGAACATTTTGTTAAAACCTACTCTTTTGAAGCACTAGCAAATTTTTGTAACTACCTAGCTTGTATTAATTATACTATTGTCTCAATCAGGATTTACAGGATTTTAGGATGAACAATATATAGCAGTTTTATATTAAACTAATATAACGACTGCCAGTCCTTGGAGGACTGGCAGTCGTTTTTAGATGTTATATAAAAATATCCAAACCTTTTTCAAGGCAAATACCCATGAGCTGTCTACAAATCGGTTGTAATTTAAGTTATACCGTGACAAGACCGAGTTGTTTTTTATTCAATATCGCAGCGGCGCGCAGTTTTCAACAAATAATAAGCCAAGAAAGCCTACAATTAAATCCAGCGGTTAATTATCAAAGTTGTTATATTGGTGTTGAGGGTAGTCAAGTGTATCGATTATCCGTTGAACCTTGCCAATTACAATTGCAATATAGAGCGCGAGTTAATTTATTTCCATCTGTTCAAGAAACTAATACTATTATAGAAACTGAATACTCACAACTACCCAGCGAAGTATTACCTTATTTAAATCCTAGCCGTTATTGTGAATCAGATAGATTAAATAATTTTGCCTTGCGCTTATTTGGTAATAGCCAACACGGTTTTTCACGCGTGATGGCAATTTGTGATTGGATTTATAATAATTTAGATTATCAAGCAGGCAGTAGTAATCAAAGTACCAGTGCTTGCGAAGTTTTAATTGAGCGCGTGGGCGTGTGTCGTGATTATGCCCATCTTGCTATCGCATTATGTCGCGCTTTATGTATTCCAGCGCGTTATATTTCAGGTTATGCCGTCGGATTACAACCACCTGATTTTCACGGTTTTTTTGAAGCTTTTTTAGGGACGCGTTGGTATTTATTCGATGCCACTCGCTTAGCACCCATTGAAGGTTTTGTGCGCATTAGCACAGGACGTGATGCCGCCGACGCGCCTTTTGCCACTATCATAGGCTCTGCCAGCTTAACCAATATGGCAGTTTGGGCAGAGCAAATTTCACCCGTGCCATTATTTCGGTCTTAAGTTTTAATAACTAAAGTTACGCAGTGCAATGGAGTCCAAAGCTTGCTTTGTGACATA
>JBAQSX010000009.1:0-9150 GCA_049296695.1 Methylococcaceae bacterium
GTAAGACATCACATTCAAAACTCAAAGTAATAAAATGTAAAATACAACTGCCCAACACTTAATAAAACCACGAACAAAAATATTTAAATCCGTGATTTAAAATACCAATAATAATTTTAAATCATAAAACCAATTTTAAATTAACTTGAGAAATTAGTTGTCTTAAAGTTCATCAAAATAATGAGTTTGTGTTATACCAAAAAATCTAAAATTGCAATCAATATTTAGAAAAAACTTGAGTTATAAAAATGCAAGCCTTTATGTATAAACTTAAGATTTTTATTGTACACCAAAATTGAATAAACAACCTAATATCAATAACGCTATTATTTTAATAAGCCACCGAAATTTTAAAACTAGATTCGATAATTATCAAGATAATTTTTTCAATAAATGAAGTTAAAAATAACACTATTAACTTTTCGTGATTTTTGTGTCGTTCGTGGATAAAAAATTTTAGACTTTAAATAACCAATTATTTAAAATTTTAGCCCCAAAATATTAACTACCAATAATAAAGAAAACCCAACATACACTTATACACCTCAAAAGGTGTATAAGTAGTTTTTAATGTATCATCAATCACACCTAAATAGGCGTGTTTTTTGCTCTAAATTATTTTGTAATTACGACAAAATGATAAGATTAAGTTTTTTAAACTTAATGGCTTGCGAGTATAATACTGTCGTAAAATAAATCAACTGAAAATTTTAGGTAATCTTGTGTCGGTGACAAATTTACATCAAGACCCTCTCTTAGAAGTGGCTAAAGCCCCTAAGCTACTCGATCAAGTACGCGATAAAATTCGTTTAAAACATTATAGTATTCGCACAGAACAATCTTATGTGGAATGGATTAAACGTTTTATTTTATTTCATCATAAACGTCATCCTAAAGAAATGGGCGTGGTAGAAATTGAAGCGTTTTTAACCTATTTAGCTGTCGATAGACATATATCCGCTTCAAGTCAAAATACCGCAAGAGCCGCCATTTTATTTTTATACAGACATGTTTTAAATATTAATTCTGAAACCTTTAATTCACTTTCAAAACCAAAAGTTAAAAAAAATTTACCCGTTGTTTTAACAGTTAATGAAACAAGATTAGTATTAGCCTGTTTAAAAGGTATTTATGCTTTATTAGGTAATTTGCTTTATGGGACGGGAATGCGTTTAATGGAATGTGTGCGTTTGCGAGTAAAAGATATTGATTTTGAGCAACGTGAAATTTTAATTCGTGAAGCCAAAGGCGGACAAGATAGAGTGACGATGTTACCTATTGCGGTAATTGAACCATTAAAACAACATTTAATAACAGTTAAGCAATTACACGAACAGGATTTGCAAGCAGGTTTTGGCATGGTGTATTTACCCAACGCGCTGGAACGTAAATATCCTAATGCTAATAAAGAATGGGGCTGGCAATATGTTTTTCCTGCACATCAATTATCAATCGATCCACGTTCACAAATAAAACGGCGACATCATTTAGATGAAAAAGGCATTCAACGCGCTATGAAACAAGCAGTATTGGAGGCGGGTTTGAGCAAACCTGCAACGCCGCATACTTTGCGACATTCTTTTGCCACACATTTATTACATAGTGGTTATGATATTCGTACTGTGCAGGAATTATTGGGACATAAAGATGTGCAAACAACGATGATTTATACCCATATTTTAAATCGCGCGGGTAAAGTAGTCAGTCCCTTGGATATGTAGTATTTGTTATTATTATTTTGACGTGCTGTTTAATAAACGCAAGGTATTTTCGGGTAATTGAGTTTGATTAGAATGGCTTAATTGTAATTGCGCATCTTCATGTACAGTTGCCATAAAAGTAATAAAACACATTTCTTGCCGTAATTTCTGCTCTAGGGTTTTAGCTTCCCACATTTCATTTAATAAATATTTTGCATGATGATGAATAGTAAAAGCCACCGCTTCGGGTAAATGGCTATAACTGATTTGAATAGAACGTTTTAATTGTTCTAATGAGTGCAAATATTGCTGATAATCCTTTATATCTTGCTGACATTTTGTTTTTAACATGGTCAACTGTGCATTTTGATTAATTTTTAATTGATTTAATTCCGCTTGATACTCGCTTTGTAATAAGTTTATTTGATGTGCTAATTGCAAATGCTTTTGTTTTAACTCCGCACTTATTGCCTGCTCAGCTAATAAATGTTGTCGTCTTAATTGCTGTTGCGTGTGTTGATTGAGTTGCCGCCAGTGCAAATTTTTTTCTTTAACCGCGTGCCATGCCTGAGTTAAATTTAATAGCCCTTGTTTTAAATTAATCATTGCTTTTTAATGCCATTAAATGGTGTTGTAATTGTAATAATCCTGTGCTGTTTTGTTGTTTTTGACAGCGTTTTAATTCTTGTTGTAATTGGCGTAATTGAGTTTTATTAAGTTGTGCTTTTTGAGTGTGTATTTGTTGTGCAATGGCTTTTGCTAAAGCCTGTATTTGTTTTTGATTGTCACGATTTAATAAGCGGGTTCTTTGCAGATTATTAAAATAGTGAATATAACGGATTTTTTCTGAGAAAAGTTGTTTGATTTGTAAATGTCGCGTTTGTGTCCAATACAGTTTTCTTTGGGCGCGTTGCGGGGCTGAAAAATAATAACTAATACTGTTTAAAATTAATTTTGTTAAGCTTAGAAAACTCAGTAATACTAATAAACTAAAGGCAGTGAATAATGCCATAATGCCTAAAGTCATTAATAAATTAGCAAAACCAGTTAATGCCAGCCAACGTAATAACGTAGCAATAATTAATACACTAAAGGCGATAAAACCTAATAATAAAGCAAGGCGAATAAACATAACATCATGTTTTAAAAAATACGGTTAAGCATTTTTATAGCTTGTCTGAATCAGGATTTTCTATGCTTATAAGATTTTCAGGATTTATCCTGTGAATCTTGAAATCTTGTAAATCCTGATTCAGACAATAGAATAATTAAAATAAGCTAAATAGTTACAGTATCTTCATAGCTTGTGGGTTTGCCAAATAATAAATTTGGCATTACTAGCAATTATTTTATGACCGCCAAATAAGCGGTTTAAAGCAACAGAATAGCCTAAATGCCGATTACCAATCACCCATAATTGTCCACCTTTGCGCAATACCCGTTTTGCTTGTTGAAATAAGCTTAAAGCAATATGGTCGCCTATAGTATGTTGTTGATGAAAAGGTGGATTACATAAAATTAAATCAGCAAAGTCTGGGGCAAATTCAGTTAAACCATCAGTAAAATAATAATGCGCGTCACGACTATTATTAAAAGCACGTTGCATTGTCTCTTTAGCCGAAGCTATTGCCATATACGATTCATCGACAAAATGCACAGTCGCTTGTGGATTTTGCACCGCCGCACATAATCCCAGCACACCATTACCACAACCTAAATCAATAATATCTTTGGCTTGGGTTTGTTTGGGTAAATGTTGTAAAAAAAAGCGTGTACCTATATCTAAACTATCACGCGAAAATACGTTAGCGTGATTAGTAATGACATAATCGCCGTTTTCTAAGGTGTAATAAACAGGATAAGGACTGCTAATTAGGGGTAAATCATTATGGGGACTTACTTTAATTAATTTAGCTTTTTTCTTAGTTAATAAAGTAGTGGTTTTTCCCAATAAACGTTCTAATAATAGCCATACTGAAGAGGGTAGGTTTTTTTGCATTCCTGCCACTAAAACTTGGGTATTAGCGTTAATATGAGGACGCAAACGAATTAATTCATCTTCTAATAAGGCTAAGGTTTTAGGGGCTTTAATTAATACCCAGTCATAAATACCATTTAAGGTATCTAAACTCGTTAATAAATGAATGGAATCTATAGGTAGTTTATTGGCTGTTAAATTTAAACGCGTGGCTTGTTGGGACAGATAAGAATCCGATAACGCGCTAGGTTTAAAGGTATTTAAAGCTACTGCTAACGCGCCAAAACTATCATTGATAATTAATATTTTAGCGTTAGTTAAAACGGATTCTGTGGCGAATTGTTCGAGCAAATACTCGTCACTGGCATCCCACGCACGCAGTAATTCTTTAGGACGATAGGGCAGACGCTTTAAGGTAAATAAACCTTGCGGCGGGTTGAATTGATTATCAGCAGACGTGTTTTGAATAGACAATGGCAAATGACCAAATTTTGAAAAAAAATAGGCGCGAATAAATTCGCGCCTACAGATTTTAAGCGCGGGAAGAAAATTTACCTGTTTCAGTATTGACTTTGATGATTTCGTTGACTTCAAGGTATTCAGGTACTTGTATTTCGATACCTGTGCTGAGTTTTGCGGTTTTGCTACGACTCGAAGCGGTCGCGCCTTTTAAAGCGGGTGCGGTTTCAATCACTTCTAAAGTGACCGTTGTGGGTAGTTCGATGCCAATTAATTCATCATCAATTAATAAAGCCACAATGCCTTCTAAGCCTTCGGTTAAATAGCCGACTTGTTCGTCTAAGTCTTCACGGCTTAAGCTGTATTGGCTGTAATCTTCTTGATTCATAAAGATATAATTGTCGCCATCGATATAAGAGAACTGCACTCTAGCGCGAACTAAATCCACATCTTTAAAAAAATCATCGCCTTTGAGCGATTCATCTAATTTTTGTCCTGTTTTCAAATTATTAAAACGGATTTTGTACAAAGTGGTCGCGCCGCGTGAAGACGGGCTTTTGACATCCACTAATTTGACAATATGCGGTGCGCCGTTAATTTCGACCACCATGCCCCGTTTTAAATCACCTGCTTTTGCCACGCTCTGCTCCTAAAAAATAAATGGGTTACTTGTCTTGCAAACGTACCGCTAACACGTCACAGTCACTGTAATGCAGGACGCTGTTTGCCGTTGAGCCTAATAATAAAGCCAAACCATGTCGCCCGTGTGAACCGATGACGATTAAATCGACTTGTTCTTGCCGCGCTAGTTGCACAATTTCTTGTTTGGGTATGCCCCAAATTAACCAGCAATTGGCTTGTTCAATGGTAAATTGCTCAGCAAAGGCGAGAAATTTAACTTTTTCTGCTTCTAATAAGGCGTAAGATGAATCTTCATCTAAAGGAATGACTGTGCCGTAAGGGGTGTCGGGCATGGGGATATTATCTAAAATATGCACCAAGCTCAGTTTTGTTTGGTAGCTTTCTGCTAAGGCTTTGGCTTTGCGGGTCACTGCCTCGCTATGTGCAGAGTAATCGATGGCAACTAAAATATGTTGATAATGGCTCATGGGTATTTAATGGCGCAATGGCTCTAGGAAAAACTGTAAAGAGGCGTTATTAATAACTAATATATCGTTAGATTCTAACTTAACGGTTTTATCGCCTAACGGCTCACTGTTGACAGTAATTGTGCCTGTGTTTTCAAGTACAGAAACAAAATAACCTTCTTTACGTTTAGCAATCACCGCAACCCCAGAACCTGCATTCCCTAGACGGGTCATGGTGTTTTTTATAGTTAAAATTTTACCAATATTGGGTCCGTTGGTGACTTGTAATGTTGCGGTGCGTTGCGACTCTCTATCGGAGGATTCTTTGTGAAAGAGATTGTTATCATCAAAATCATCTACAGGTTTTTTACTTGTAGCCTCTGAAGCATTCTCGTCAACGTTATAAACAATAGTATGCTTACCCACTGAAATTTCATCATTATCACGCAAAGCACAGATTTTAACTTTTTCACCATTAACAATTAAGGGAAAAGAATCACTTAACTGTTTGATTTGCGCAGTATTATCACGAATTTGCAAGGCAACATGAATAGGGGCGATGGCTAGGCTATCGATAACAATATCATTATTTTCTTCGCGCCCAATATGAAACACACCGTTACTAAACAGCTTTGAATAAATAACTTTATCTTTGAAAAGCACAGTGAGTTTTGCCATAGGTCAGGAGAAGTTGAGCGTTAAACGAATAGTCATTATAAACAGTATTATTTTAGCCTGCCAGAAAGCATAAGCCTTAGCGCGTCATTTCTGCACCAAGAATCTCACTAATTTAACGGTATTTTTGTCGCGTTTGACAATTTCTAAAGCATGTCCATGTAATTGAATGCAAATACCTATTTCAGGAATGGTTTCCATAAATTCAATGATTAAACCATTCAGTGTTTTAGGGCCTTCGGTGGGTAATGACCATTGAGTAATACGATTTAATTCGCGCACCGTAATATTGGCATCAACTAAATAACTGCCATCAGTTTGCTTGCGTACCGTTTCATCTTCGGTAATTAATTCCCCGACAATTTCTTGCAGTAAATCATCCATAGTCACCAAACCTTGCACATCACCGTATTCGTCCACCACCAAACCAATGCGTATTTTTTCACTTTTAAAACGCAACATTTGGGTGTGTACAGGGGTGCTTTCAGGAATAAACGAGGGCTTGGTCAACAGGTTAATAATAGCTTGTTTATCAAATTGTTCATGATTTACTTCAACTAAAACTTTGCGTAAATGCAAAAAACCAATAATACGGTCAATATTTTTCTTATAAACAGCCAGTTGTGTGTGTGGACTGTTTTTGATTTTGTGAATAATAGCGTCTAAGGGTTGCTCTAAATCAATGCCCACAATTTCATTACGCGGGGTCATAATATCTTCAACCGTTGCCGATTCTAAATCTAAAATGCCCAAGAGCATTTTTTGATAACGATTGGGCATCACACTTTCAGCTTCGGTAATAATACTTTTTAATTCTTCTTTACTCAGGATGCTGTGTTGATTTTTATTAATATCTACGCCAAATAATCTTAATAACAAATTAGCAAATAAATTAACAAAGCTAACTACAGGATAAAATAATTTTAACAAAGGCGGATAAATCCAACCTGCGGGAAAAGCTAATAATTCGGGTCTGACTGTGGCAAGTGTTTTGGGGGCAATATCGCAAAACACTAACATAACAATTGTTAATAAGGCGGTGGCAATGGCGATGGTGGATTCTTCATCGGCGTAGAGTTTAATAGCAATAACTGTGGCAATGGATGAAGCAAAATTATTAAAAAAATTATTGCACAGTAAAATAAATCCTAAAACCCGATCGGGACGTTGTAATAAGCGATGCGCTTTGATAGCACCGGGGTGTTTGAGTTTGACTAGATGTCTTAAACGATAGCGATTCAGCATCATCAGTGATGTTTCTGAACCTGAGAAAAAAGCGGAAAGAATCAACATGATAACGAGTAAGCTAATTAGCATACTCAGGGGCATCTCGTTCAAAGAAAGTAATCTCTTAAGTTATGAAAACCGCCTTAGTTTCTACACTACACAATTTTTGTCAAGCAGAATTGCCAAGTAGCGTTGCGAAGAGGAGGTTCTAGGCATTCTAAAGCTCAGTTTAAAAGTGAACCGCCGATTTCACCATCAACACTGACCCAATAATGCGCCAAACCTAAATCACAAAGCCATCGCGCCCCTTGTTTTTCTTTAAGCATGGCAATAGTGGACGCGCTACCTGCCACTACGCAAAAATCGCTAATCACACTCACCGAGGCTAAATGACTCACAGGATAGCCTGTCATGGGGTTTAAGACATGCCCATAACGCACCCCGTCAATTAATAAACAGCGTTCATAATCACCACTGCTTGCCATTGCCCCAGAAAATAACGGCACACTGGTGATAACTTCATTAGGATTGCGCGGATGCACAATGCCTACCTGCCACGGACTACCGTCAGGATGTGGGCCTATAATCCGAATATCGCCACCTAAATTAATCGCGCCACTTTTAACCCCCGCCGCTGTGCATAATGCCGCCGCTCTATCAACCGCGTATTCTTTAACAATTCCGCCAAAATCTAATTCCATACCTGCCTGCAAAAATTCTAATACTGGCGCGTTCCAACGTAATTTTTGCCAGCCGATATTGGCTAACAGCGCGTCAATGCTGGCTTTTTCGGGCAATTGACCACTGTCAAATCGCCATGCCCGCCGCAAAATCCCTGAGCTAACATCAAATAAACCGTCGCTTTGTTTATAACAAGTATCGGCATAATTGAGCAGACTTGCCGTTTCAGCATCCACATTAATACTGCCGCCCACTGCCGCCACTCGATTAATAGCACTCAATTCACTATCAGCACGATAACGCGAATAACGTTGCTCTAAGCGTTGCACATCGGCAATTACCGTATCGGCAACTTGTTTGGCTAGTGTTTTATTAGGGGCGTAAAGTTGTACATCACAGGGCGAACCCATGGCTTTAAACGCAAAGCGATACAAATTCAAAGAAGGGGGATAAAGTGCCATAGTGTTTTTTATTATGGAAAAGAATGCTTCATGTGAACAATAAAGCTTACCAAACATCAAGTTTTAGCGTCACTAAAGTTCAAGGCTTTGTAAAACCCGTTTGGTTTCTGCTTTTAACTGCTCATCAGAATAAGTTTGTTCAGTGCGAATAG
This sequence comes from Methylococcaceae bacterium, assembly GCA_049296695.1. Classification (GTDB taxonomy): domain Bacteria; phylum Pseudomonadota; class Gammaproteobacteria; order Methylococcales; family Methylomonadaceae; genus UBA10906. The sequence goes on from JBAQSX010000009.1 coordinate 8,422, forward strand.
GCGCGGCTAAGGCTTTTTCAAAATGTTGTTTTGCCTCCGCCGTTTTATCATTAGCCAATAAAAACTTGCCGTAAAAATAATTACTGTCTATACCATTAGGATTAATAGTTAAAGCAGTTTGAAACATTTTCTCAGCTAATTGATTATCACCAAAAGCAATCGGCCATGCGGGTACACGATAATAGAGCGTGCCTAAAATAACATAAGCAGAACCATTCATAGTTTTAGGATTTAATTCAATCACTTTATTTAATAAATCCCGCGCCTCAGTGACTTGTTCTAAGGCATTCATCGCGCCTTCATGTTCTGCCATGCTGGCTTTAATCATGGCTAAATAAAATAAAACTTCACTATTATTAGGATACTGTTGTAATAATTGCTCAGTTTGTGTCATTAATTGTATATAAGCGGTTTCTTGTTTTGCTTTTGCGGTACCATAATAAGCGATTGCCCAATCATGTTCGATATGTTGCAGGTTTTTTTGCAAGGGCGTTGCCTGACAAATAGACGATATAAACAACAAAATAATGACAATTAGTTTATTCATAGTAAACACAAATGAGATTTAAGTATTTAAAACTTTAGGTAGTTCATATATTGTAAATACTAGAAGTATATACTGGAGTACAAACCTAGGTTTGTACTCCAATTCAATATTATCTTTGTAGGACTTCTAAAATGTTAGAGCAATTCAAGATAAAGATAATCACCATCTTGATAATATTGACC
>JBAQSX010000010.1:0-9313 GCA_049296695.1 Methylococcaceae bacterium
CTACAATAATATGTTCATTGGCTTTATGTGCCATTTTAGCAGGTAGCGGCATTCCTAATGGATTTAAAGACATTACTTCACGGTAAATCATGTATTGATAAAACGCCTCAGTATAATTATTAGTTTCAATAGCTACAAAATTATAACATTGCGCTTGCAAAGTATTTATTTCAGGTGCAAGATTACTAAAAGTCTGTTTTAAATTACCTGTTTTGGGCCACCAAAATTCATCAGCATCATTATTAATGACCCAATCAGCATTAAACTCCTTAACTGCCATTTGTGCCATAGTCGTCACCCACGCGCATTGATGATAATTATCATCGGTTTGACTTAAATAATGTACAATTCCTTTTTTTACATAATCTTGTAAAATCGCAGGTGTTTTATCAACCGATAAATTATCAGTGACAATAAAATAATCTACCCCTTGCGCATAGTGAAAATCAATGTTTTCTTTAATAATATCTTGTTCATCTCTAACTAAGAGTGTCATGACTAATTTCATAATATAAACAGTATTGATAATTTTGGTTAAAATAGCACTCATGCTATTAGTTATTTAAAGTAACTTGCTTTTATTGAGAATGCTTGTAAATTTTATGCTACTTACGCATTTTATAGTTAAGCCACAACGATTATGTTTATTAATACCTTACCTATTATTTTTACTTATACCCGCTTACTTAATCCTATTGAGTTTTCTTTACTATTAATACTGATATTTTTAGTTATTTATATCAATACTAGCGATTATAGTAAAAGAGTTGCAGTACCGATTTATGATACCGTTATCGGACACAGTGTCCTGAATCATCTCTATTTGCAATTATTAGCCAGTTGGTTGGGTAGAAGCTCATTGGCAATGGCTTTCTGGCCATTCTTTTTATTGGTTAATGCGGTGTTATATTATATTGACTACCGAATTTTTAATCTCAATTTTACTATTGCCAGTTGGAAAACGGCGCAATTGATGTTAGTTTTACCGAGTATTTGGTGGATTATTTCAGTGTGGCGGTGTTCTATTAACAGCCGTTATAAAATTTGGTGTTGTCTAGCACGCGCCATGACGGTGTATTTATTGCTAGAATTGGGCTTACGTTTTATTATTGTCAGTTATTATCCCAATACTTTTTTTGATTGCCAATTATTAATTGTGCATTATGGCGATTGCCAATAAGTTTTATACTCTAACTTTTTCACAGCTATTATTTCATTATGTCTTTATTTACTATTAAAAAACTCGATGCTAGCGATACTGATTTTACTCAGCAATTACAAAACTTATTGGCTTATGATGAAGCCGATGATTTAGAGGTGCATCAACGGGTTTTAGCCATTATTACCGATGTGCGTAAAAACGGTGACGCGGCAGTTATAGCATACACTAATCGTTTTGACGGGCGACAGGTGCGTGATGCCAATGAATTGGAGTTATCCAAAGATGTACTACAAGCCGCATGGCACGCTTTACCTGAAAAGCAAGCGCAAGCCTTGTCGGTAGCCGCTGAGCGGATTCGCGCTTATGCGGAGCATCAAAAATTAGAGTCTTGGCAATACACTGAGGCCGATGGTTCGGTCTTAGGGCAGAAAATTAGTCCTTTAGATAGTGTGGGGTTATATGTGCCGGGTGGCAAAGCGGCGTATCCGTCTTCGGTGTTGATGAATGCGATTCCCGCTAAGGTGGCAGGTGTGGCTGAATTAATTATGGTTGTCCCCGCTCCTCAGGGTGAAACCAATGAATTGGTGTTGGCGGCGGCTTATTTGGCGGGTGTTGACCGTGTATTTACAGTAGGCGGGGCGCAAGCAGTGGCGGCTTTGGCGTATGGTACGCAAACCATTCCGCGTGTGGCAAAAATTGTAGGACCGGGCAATATTTATGTGGCAACGGCGAAAAAATTAGTTTTCGGTCAAGTCGGCATTGATATGATTGCAGGACCTTCGGAAATTTTGGTGATTTGTGACGGTAAAACCAATCCTGATTGGATTGCGATGGATTTATTTTCACAAGCCGAACATGATGAAAATGCTCAAGCGATTTTAATCAGCGATGACGGCGCGTTTTTAAACGCTGTTGAACACAGTATTAAGCAGTTATTGCCCACTATGGAACGCAAAGACATTATTGCGACTGCTTTGGCAACACGCGGCGCGTTGATTAAAGTCACGGATTTAAAGCAAGCCGCTGAGGTGGCGAATAGTATCGCGCCAGAGCATTTGGAATTATCAGTGGCTGACCCTGAAAGTTTGTGTACGCAAATTCGTCATGCGGGAGCTATTTTTATGGGGCGTTATACTGCCGAAGCCTTAGGCGATTATTGCGCGGGACCCAATCACGTTTTACCGACTTCTAGCACCGCACGGTTTTCGTCACCACTGGGGGTTTATGATTTTCAAAAACGGAGCAGTTTGATTAATTGTTCAGCAGCTGGTGCGGATGCTTTGGGTAGAATTGCTTCGGTACTGGCACGCGGTGAGAGTTTAACTGCTCATGCACGCTCAGCTGAATTTAGGGTTAATGCCGATTAGACTTTGTTATGTTTTAGTAAAAGTAATAAGATTGCTAATGAATTGTTTCATTATGAGCAGTTTACTGCTTTGTAATTTACCTATTAAAAGGGTAAAACTCGCTAGCTGTATCAATAATTTCCTGCTATCGTTTGACCTCGTTAATTATTTAACATTATCCATCACTCAATTTTTGGAGTAGTACTATGACAAATCAAGCACCTGTTGTACAAGCCAATATCGTTTATCAAACGGTTAATGAAGACAGTCCTTTTAGCTTTCAAATTCCTACAGGAACATTTGTTGACCCCGATGGTGATGCACTCAGTTATTCAGCAACACTGGCCGATGTTGATCCTGACACCAATGCGTTTTTGCCTTTGCCGTCATGGCTGACTATGGACGCATCAGGACAATTTCATGGTACGCCCAGCAATGATGATGTGTTGAATGGCCCTTATTACATTCGCGTTTTAGCCAGCGACGGTAATGGCGGTAGCACTTATGATTATTTTGAGTTGACTATCAACAATACCCCCGACGCGCCCATTTATGACGGTGGCACAATTGCTACCCAACACGCCACTCAATCAGCACCTTTTAGTTTCCAATTAGCAACTTTTCATGATGTTGACCCCAGTTCTAGTCTGTCTTACTCGTCTACACTAGCCGATGGTAGCGCGTTACCTAGCTGGTTGAGCTTTGATCCTACAACACTTACTTTTAGTGGCACACCCTCAAGCGCGGATGGTGGCGTAAAAACTGTCCAAGTCACAGCAGTTGACTCAACTGACCCTGTTGGCTATAGCACTTCAGTGTCATTTACGCTTGATATTAACCACGCGCCGACTAGTACAGGTTTTGCACCATTAAGTTTTACTGAAGATAGCTTGGGTGTATTCAATGTAACGACACCTTTTAGCGATGTTGATACTGGCGCGGCGTTATCGTATAGCGTTACTAAAATTGATGGTACTGCTCTGCCTAGTTGGTTAAGTTTTACTGCTATTAATGCCTCCACAGGGACTATTGCCGATGATGTGTTGCGTTTTAGTGGTACACCTTTTAACAGCAATGTAGGCAACTTTGATGTAAAAGTCACTGCAAATGACGGACGTGGTGGCATACTCAGTGACAATATCAATGTCACTGTTACTAACACTAACGATGCGCCTGTTCTGTTCAAAACTATTCCAGATACAGTCGCTTTAGAAAATGATGCCAGCTTCTCTTACACCGTACAACCTTTCTTTAAAGATGTCGATGTGGGTGACACTTTAACCTATACCGCTGAAAATGTTGACGGTACGCCTTTACCTGCATGGCTTAGTTTTAATGCAAGCACAGGTACGTTTACAGGCACACCTACACTAACTATTGGTGGGGCTACTGAAAGCAATATTCGTATCATAGCAACAGATACTGCGGGCGCATCAACGTTTGATATTTTCAAAATTGCTATTCAGCATGTCAATAATCCCGCCACTGGCGCAGTGACTATTGATGGTACAGTTGCCGAAGGTAATACTTTAACTGCAAACACCAGTGCTGTAGATGATCATGACGGTGTGGGTACACTGCATTATCAATGGCAAGTCAATGATGGTACTAGCTGGGTTAATGTGGGTTCAGATAGCAGTAGCTTTGTGCCAACTAATGCAATGGCAAAAGCGAATGATACTGTTCAAGTTATTACAAGTTTCACTGACTTACGCGGTGGTTCTGAAAGCATCACTAGCGGCGCGGTAGGCCCTGTTGTTTTAGTAAATGATACTCCCACAGGCTCTGCCATCATTAGCAACGACACTAATGCGGGTCGTGGCGTTAGCACTGCGCAACAAAACGATGTATTAAGTGCAAGTAATACCTTGGTTGATACTGATGGTATGACAGGCTCTGTCATCGATTATCAATGGTTGCGTAATGGTGTGGCTATTGATGGCGCGACTGATACAACTTACGCGCTCACACAAGATGACGTAGGTACAGCCATTACGGTCAGCGCAACTTATATTGATAATGATAACTTTAGTAACAGCGCAGTCAGCAGTCCGACTAATAACATAGTCAACACTAACGATTCGCCTGACCTTGATAATGTATTACTTGACCAACACGCGACTGCGGGTACTTTTTTCACCTATGATGTGCAAGCAGCACCTGCACCCTCATTTTCTGATGTAGACATCGCTTTTGGCGATAAATTGACTTTTACTGCTAGTTTAAGTGCTGGCAGACCACTCCCTGCTTGGTTAAGTATTAATCCAGACACAGGTGTACTCAGTGGCACGCCCACTAACAGCAGAGGCGGTTCGTACAACGTTAAAGTCATCGCAACCGATAAAGCAGGTTTGTCTGAAAGTGATTTCATGAAACTAACCGTCGCGCCCGGTACACTGGTCGATCATACACCTGCTGGTACGGTCAATGTCACAGGAACAACTGCTGAATTACAACAATTGACAGCCGATGCCAGTGCCGTAACCGATGTTGATGGTTTATTAGGTGTAACTTTCCATTATCAATGGCAACAAAGCGTTGATGGGACAACATGGACAGCTATCAGTGGCGCGACCAGTCAAGTCTATACCCCAGACGACACCATGGCTAATAGCAATAAATCAGTGCGCGTCAATGTCTCTTATACCGACAGAGCAGGTTTTAATGATTCTATAGCAAGTGCCTCCATAAAATTAACCGATATACAAAATACCCAAGTCGGTACAGCCAGTGCTGACAGCTTATCAGGTAGTGCTGTTATCGATTTTATTTCAGGTCTTGCAAGTAATGATTCGATTAACGGTGGTCTTGGCTATGATAGTTTGAGCGGCGGTGACGGTGATGACGTTGTTATAGGCGGTGCTGGCAATGATACTGTGAACGGTGACGCTGGTAATGACGCCTTAAATGGTGGCGACGACAATGATTTCGTTTACGGCGGTACGGGTAATGACAGTATTGGCGGCGACAATGGTAATGACACCATTAGCGGCGGTGATGACAATGACAGTATTAACGGTGGTGATGCCAGTGACGTGGTCAACGGTGATAACGGCAATGATTCAATTATCGGTGGCGCAGGTGATGATAGCTGTTATGGCGGCGCGGGCGATGATATTATCAGCGCGACAGCAGGCAATGATATTGTTGATGGCGGCGCGGACAATGATACTATCAGTTACAGTGCCGCTACCGATGCTATAACTGTTGATTTGAGCAAAACCGTTGTGCAGTTTATTAGCACATCAAGTGGCGTTGACATTATTACAGGCATTGAAAATGTAGTAGGTGGCAATTTTGGTGACTTATTAAATGGTGATGCCAGCAACAATATTCTTAATGGTAGTTTAGGTAATGACACTATTATCGGTGGCGCGGGTGATGATGCCATGATGGGCGGCGCGGGTGTCGATACTGTGGATTACAGTAACTCGCCTGATGGCATAATTGTTAGTTTAAACAAAATTATCCCACAGTTTATTAGCACCTTTAATGGTAGTGATACTATTACGGGTACTGAAAACCTAACAGCTAGTAGTTTCAATGATAAATTGACAGGAAACGCTTCAGCTAATGATTTAATTGGTGGTTTAGGTAACGATACCCTAACAGGTGGTGCTGGAATCGATCGTTTCATTTTCAACACTGCCACAGGTTCGGGCAATGTGGATAGCATTACTGATTTTGTTAGCGGTACTGATGTCATCGGTTTGTCGAAAAGTATCTTTACAGCCTACTCGACAGCAGGTGTTAAAGTCGGCTTAAGTGCTAATTTAACTTACGATGCCAGCACAGGTGCAGTCGCTTATGATGCCGATGGCGCGGGTACAAACCCTGCTACGACTCTTGCTATTTTAGGTACAACAACCCATCCAGCAGCATTAGCCACTGACTTTTTGATTCTGTCTTAAAGTCAATATAAAGAGGCGAGTCTTACTTGTCTCTACGCAGTGTCACACCAATAGGGTACGCTTAAGCGTACCCTATTTTTTTGTTGTTCATTTTGTTTTAATAGGAACAGACCCCTTGTCAGACAATTCTTTTATTTCTTCGCTGATTCGTCCTGAAGTGTTGGCGATGTCGGCTTATAAAGTCGCTAATGCCGATGGTTTTATTAAACTAGATGCTATGGAAAATCCTTACACTTGGCCCGAGCAACTCAAACAACAATGGCTTGAAGCACTCAAAGACAGTGCTTTAAATCGTTACCCCGACCCTAGCGCAGAGCAACTCACCCAAACTATTCGCTCTTCGCAACAAATTCCTCAAGAATTTGATATTCTGCTTGGCAATGGCTCAGATGAAATTATTCAATTGTTACTTATGGCTTTGCCATCTAGCGCGTTGGTATTATCGACCGCGCCAGCCTTTGTGATGTATCAGCAAATCAGTCGTTGTTTAGGATTGGATTATCAGGCTGTGCCATTATTAGCCGATAGCTTTGAATTAGATTTAGTAGCAATGCTTCAAGCCATTGAAGCGTTTAATCCCGCCATTATTTTTCTAGCTTATCCCAATAATCCCACAGGCAATTTATTTGATGCACAGGCTTTGCATCAAATTATTCAAGCAACTAAGGGTTTAGTGGTCATTGATGAGGCTTACGCACCTTTTGCGAATGCTAGCTTTATGGCTAGTTTGCATCAATATGACAATTTAGTAGTGATGCGCACCGTTTCTAAATTAGGTTTAGCGGGTTTACGCTTAGGTTATTTAGTGGGTAAGCCTGAACTAGTAGAGCAATTGCATAAAATTCGTTTACCTTATAATATCAATATATTAACCCAAGTTACGGCTGATTTTGCCTTAAAACATCATGAAGTCTTTGATGAGCAAACCCAGCAAATTTGTGAGCAACGTGCTTTATTATTAGCGCAATTAAATGAACTGCCCACTATTACCGCTTATCCAAGCTCAGCTAATTTCATTTTATTGCGTACTGCTGAAGGTCAAGCTAGCGCGATTTTTGAAAGCATCAAGGCTCAGGGCGTATTAATTAAAAACATGAGTCCGCAAGGTGGCTTATTAAAAGATTGTTTGCGCGTCACCGTGGGAACACCAGAAGAAAATATCGCTTTTATACAAGCATTAATAAAAGCCTTAAGCTAACACTATAAAAACGCTGGCGTATCACGCGCCTTTTTTGAGTAGATTATGACTAGAGAACTTTATTTGCTACGCCACGCAAAATCAGACAGAAGCCTTGAAATAGAGGATTTTGACCGCCCTTTAAAAAAACGTGGCAAACGCAATGCCGAGCAAATTGGCGTATATTTGCAACAACACCATTTATTACCTGATTTAATTTTAAGCTCCCCTGCAAAACGTGCCATTAGCACTGCTAAGCGGGTACGCACTGCCAGTAATAATAAAAATATTATTATTCAACAAGATATGCGTTTATATGCGTCCAGCGTAGACTGCTTGAAAATGGTATTATCAAAATGCCCCTCGCATTGCCAACGTATTTTATTAGTAGGGCATAATCCTGAATTAGAAGACTTATTAATCGATTTAGTGGGCGCGAAAAACGTACCGACTATCAATAAGCTATTACCCACAGCGGCATTAGCACGTTTGACGATGCCTAGTGATTGGACGCAATTACAGGCGCAGTGTGCTGAGTTAGTGAATATCGTTTATGCACGCTCTTTGCCTTAGCTTTAAGCCTTTTTGTCATATTGCTGTCATATAATCTGATTATGCTTTGCACCATTACCACTTGTGTACTTAAATCATCTAACATTATCGAGAACCTGTGATGAAATTATTGTTTAAAACAAAATCTTTAATTGCCGCATTGGGCTTAGTCTCTACTGCATTACTCAGCAGCACAGCTGGTGCGGTGCAGTCAGTGGATACTGGCGTTCCTGAGTATCAAAAAGCTAGCGGTATTTCGGGTAACTTATCAAGCGTAGGCTCTGATACTTTAGCTAATTTAATGACTTTGTGGGCTGAAGAATTTAACCGTCAATATCCTAACGTCAATATTCAAATTCAAGCCGCTGGTTCATCAACTGCGCCACCTGCGCTAACCGAAGGCACATCAAACTTAGGCCCTATGAGTCGTGAAATGAAAGACGATGAATTAGAAGCCTTTGAAAGCAAATTTGGTTATAAACCAACTGCTGTGCCTGTTGCCATTGACGCGTTAGCGGTTATGGTCAACAAAGACAACCCAGTAACAGGTTTGACTATTGAGCAAGTGGATGCGATTTTCTCATCTACTCGTAAATGCGGCGGCGAAAAAGACATTGAAACGTGGGGTGACGCGGGCGTTGCCGCTTGGGGCGCGAAAAGCATTCAATTATATGGTCGTAACTCAGTGTCAGGCACTTATGGTTATTTTAAAGAACACGCTTTATGTAAAGGCGACTTTAAAAATAACGTGAACGAACAACCAGGCTCTGCCTCTGTAGTACAGTCAGTAACCTCTTCTGTGAACGGTATTGGTTATTCTGGTATGGGTTACACTACTTCAGGCGTTAAAATGGTGCCACTGGCTAAAAAAGGTAGCACTAGCTTTGTTGAAGCCACCCCTGCTAATGCCGTTAATGGTTCTTATCCCTTAACACGTTATTTGTATATTTACGTTAATAAAAAACCTAATGAGCCATTAGCACCATTAGAAAACGAATTCATTAAAATGGTCTTGTCTAAAACAGGACAACAAGTGGTAATTAAAGACGGTTATATTCCTTTACCTGCTAAAGTAGTAGACAAAATTTTGAATACTATTAAATAATTGTCTTTAGCATGAGCTGTTCTATAAAAACAGCTCAGCGTCTTCAAAACAACAAAAAAG
>JBAQSX010000011.1:0-8488 GCA_049296695.1 Methylococcaceae bacterium
TTCATACATACAACATTATGATGTGTCACAAAAAGACCCTGAATTAATGATAAAGCCCAACGAATTTAAACGTTCAACTTCTATTTATCATGAAACTTATTTGCGTAGAATGTTAGCACAAAAAAATATTAATTATTCTAAATCTAATCCTAAAGAAGTTGGAAAAGAACATTATTTAACTGAATTAAAAAAACGTATTGCCGAATCATCACACTTAGCAAGTCTCAAACACTTTTTTGATTTTTGTGAATTAATTACCGCTAAAAATTAACTAATAGTATTCATTTTCATTAGATGAATACTATTAGTTAATTTTTTAAATATTAAAAGATAAGTAGAGAAAACACATGGCAAAAATAAAAGTAGTAGAAGGTGTATTTAACGCGCAAGGAGCTAAATTCTGTTTAGTCGCTTCGCGTTTTAATAGTTTTATTGTTGAACAATTAGAAAATGGTGCAATTGACGCATTAGTACGTCATGGCGCGTCTAAAGATAATATCACTTTAATAAAAGCCCCCGGTGCATTTGAATTGCCTTTAGTAGTGCAACGCGTGGCGGCGAGTAAAAAATACGATGCCATTATTGCCTTAGGCGCAGTTATTCGTGGTGGCACACCCCATTTTGAATATGTTGCAGGTGAATGCGTTAAAGGTATTGCCCAAGTCTCTTTGCAATATAGTGTACCTGTAAGTTTTGGGGTATTAACGGTCGATTCAATTGAACAAGCCATTGAAAGAGCGGGAACAAAAGCGGGTAATAAAGGCGCGGAAGCGGCATTATCTGCCATTGAAATGGTGAGTTTATTTGATAATATGGCAAGCGAATGAGTCAGGCAAGAACTAATGCACGGCAAGCCGCCGTTCAAGCCTTATACCAATGGCAAATGACAGGGCAAACGCTACGTTTAATTGAAATTCAATTTACTGAAGAAGATTGGTTAAAAGACGCGCAAAAAAGTTATTTTAGTGAATTACTGCACGGTGTGCCTGAGCATCTAACGATTATTGATGAAACCTTAAATCAATTTACTGATAGAAATATTGATTTAGTCGATCCCGTAGAACGCGCTATTTTAAGATTGGGTACTTATGAATTATTACAACGTTTAGAAACACCTTATCGAGTGATTATTAACGAGAGTATTAATTTAGCCAAAACCTTTGGTGCAGATGGTAGTCACCGTTATGTCAATGGTATTTTAGATAAAGTCGCTCAACAAAAAAGAGCGGTTGAAATAAAAGCTAAAGCCAAACCTGCAAAATAGTTATTTATTTTGTCCACGAAAAGCACAAAAGACACGAAAAATTATTAATATCATTGGAGTACAAAGCTAGCTTTGTACTAATTAAAAAAATAATATACTGTTTTCAATTCAACATAGCGCGTAAAAACGACTGCCAGTCCTTAGAGGACTGGCAGTCGTTATGTCACTTTGATATGAAACTACTATAACTTTCGTGATTTTTGTGCCTTTGGTGGACAATAATTTCCCTCTTCTTTTCTATATGCCACTATCTGAATTCTCTTTAATTGAGCGTTTTTTCACCAAGCAAACCATTATTAATCCTTCTACCCAATTAAGTATTGGTGATGATTGCGCCTTATTATCCATTCCACAAGCTTATCAATTAGCCATTACTTGCGATACTATGGTCGAAAATGTCCATTTTTTTGCAGGGACTAATGCAAAACAACTCGGTCATAAATTATTAGCAGTGAATTTAAGTGATTTAGCCAGTATGGGTGCAAAACCTTTATCGGTCACTTTAGCTTTAACCTTGCCTAGTATTAATGAGCAATGGCTGAGTGATTTTTCAGAAGGTTTTTTAAATCTCGCTAGGTATTATCATGTGGATTTAATTGGTGGTGATACCACGAAAGGCGCATTAACTTTAACTGTGCAAGCAATGGGATTAATTCCGCAAGGGCAAGCCTTAAAACGCAGTAATGCTCAAGCAGGGGATTTTATTTATGTGTCAGGCAATATTGGTGATGCGGGATTGGGTTTAAAAATCTGTCAAGGTTATCAATGTACTGATAAAGAAAACGCATTAAATCGTTTTAATAAACCCATGCCCAGAGTAGAAATAGGACAGGCGTTGCTAGGTATTGCTAATAGTTGTATTGATATATCAGACGGATTAGTTAGTGATTTAGGGCATATATTAAAACAAAGCGGTGTGGGCGCGTGTTTGTATTGGGAAAGTATTCCTTTATCAAGTGCAGTCATTGATTATATTACTAATACTCATGATGAATTAATGCCCTTAATTGCAGGTGATGATTATGAGTTATGTTTTACGGTCAGTCCTGATAAAGCGCATTTAGTACCTGAGCAGTGTTTTAAAATAGGCGTGATTGAAAAAGACGCTGGCTTGCGTTTAATTAAAAATAATAAAATTCAAACTTTAACAGCAAAAGGCTATGAACATTTTTCGTGATTCTTACGGCAAAAGTCAATTAACTAAAAAACAAATTTTAACTGACCCTGTATTATTTTTAGCTTTTGGTTTTGGCTCTGGTTTAAGTAAAAAAGCCCCCGGAACGTGTGGGACTTTGGCGGCTTTGCCTGTGTATTATTTATTAGCGCAAACTAATTTCATTATTTATAGCCTAGCCACTATTATAAGTATGATTGCAGGGATTTATATTTGCGATAGTGCCGCTAAAAAACTCAATGAACACGATTATGGCGGTATTGTTTGGGATGAAATAGCAGGGTATTTAATCACACTGTGGTTTGTGCCGTTTTCGTGGCAAGCGATGGCAATCGGTTTTGTATTATTTAGGATTTTTGATATTGTAAAACCCCAGCCTATTAAATGGATTGATGCTAAGGTTCATGGCGGTTTTGGCATTATGTTAGATGATATTATTGCGGCGGTTTTTGCTGGAATTTTATTATTCTTTTTGAATACTGCATTATGATTTTATGATAATAATATCAATATTGGCTTTTAATAACTGTAATTAACTCAAGTTATGCAAACATTGTCAATGTATGGGCAACGTATTTGCCCTTAATAACAAACGGTTGTTACTAAATAGCAATTGTGTTTTGCTTCTACAGTTTTATTATTTTTGCGTAATTTCAATTATTAAATAAATATTGTCCCATAAAGGAAACACTCTAATTAATCGACATTAAAAACACTGTATCACTTATTACTATTCTTAAATTTTAGAAACAATCCCATGAATAATATTCAAAAACTTTTTAATGCCTCCACAGTAGATTTAGCTCGTCTTAAAGAAATTGAAGCCATAAAAGACCCGCGTAGTCGTTATGTGCTTGCAATAACACCGCGCTCGGGTAGTAGTTATTTATGTGATGTCATGCGTCATACTAAACGCTTAGGTATTCCTCAAGAAGTGATTGATGTGGGTGGTATTAAACTTAGATTAGCGACTATGTCAGGACGCACCCCTGAGGAGTATTTGCGTAATGTTTTGCGGGTACAACAATCAGAAAATGGCGTTTCAGGGACTAAAGCCAGTTGGTTTCAATGGCAACAGTTTCAAAACAGTGTAAGCGATAAAAGTATTTTTAAAGGGCTGCATTATATTTATTTAACGCGCCGTGATTTAGCAGAGCAGGCAGTATCGCTTTATAAAGCCACCGAAACAACAGTTTTTCATACCGCTAAACAGCATGATGAAAGCGTAATGAATAAATTAAAACAATTAGAATATGATTACAGCAAAATTAAATACTGGTATGAACATATAACAGCCCAAGAACGTGGTTGGCAACAGTATTTTTATCAGCATAATATCTTTCCTTTGTGTATTTATTATGAAGATTTAGAAGCGGATTTATTAAGCGTATTAAAACGCATTGCTATTTATGTGGGTGTGCAACCTAATAATGTATTTTTACCTAAAAAAGAATCGGTTTATCATAAAATCGGTGATGATCGTAATGCGCAATGGGCGAGGCAATTTGCTTTAGAACAGAGTGGTTTACAATTAAAAACGGTGGAGTAATCATGAAGCAAAAAGTGCATCACTACAAAGATACTTTGCAACAATTACAAATTGAATTAGTGAAATTGCAAAGTCATATTATTAAACATAATGAGAAAATATTAATTATTTTTGAAGGACGTGATGCGGGTGGTAAAGACGGCACCATAAAACGTATTACCGAACATCTCAGTCCGCGTGAAACTCGCGTCGTGGCTTTAGGAAAACCTTCGGATAGAGAAGCGGGGTCGTGGTATTTTCAACGCTATACTGAGCATCTACCCGCCGCGCAAGAAATGGTATTATTTAACCGTAGTTGGTATAACCGCGCAGGTGTTGAACGTGTTATGGGTTTTTGCACTAATGAGCAGTATCATGAGTTTTTAGAAACAGTTTCTGGTTATGAGCAAATGTTGGTTAAATCGGGTATTAAATTATTAAAATATTATTTAGATATTGATAAAGAAGAACAAAAAAAACGTTTAAAAGAACGTGAACACGATCCATTAAAACAATGGAAAGTCAGTCCTATTGATAAAGAAGCCCAAAAGTATTGGGAAGAATATAGCTTGGCAAGAAATGTGATGTTTGCGCGAACCCATCATTTAATTGCACCGTGGACAGTGGTGCGAGCTGACGATAAAAAATCAGCGCGTCTGAATGTAATTAAGGACATTTTATTTAGACTGCATTACAAAGAAAAAAATGAAGGTTTGGTATTACCCGATGCCAATATCATTTTTAATTATGAAGAAAGCTATTTACAAAATGGCATGATTGCGCCTTAGTTTTAGCTGTGTATTAAAATGATTATAACGACTGGCAGTCCTTAAAGGACTGCCAGTCGTGATTGTTATTGGCTGTCGCACTTTCTTAATATACTGCTTAAATTATGACAACACCCAATGTATTATTATTTGAATACCAAGTAACTGAGTTTAATTTAGAGCAAAGTCTCAGCCAACAACAGTATGGACTTTTAAAACTCGATTATTCTGCTTTTTCAATAGACTTACTTAAAAATATCGCCCCTGATATTATTATCTTAACGATGCCAAGTCTCCCCGCAGAGCTATTTACTGATTTACTCAGTATTAATCAGCACTATCCTTTACCTATCATCCTATTGACAAAGCAAGCCTCTAATGAACAATTAGAACAATTAATTAATCTTGAAATAAGCGAAATTATCGTTAGTGAACCGCGATACATCAATATTGCCAGTTTAATGACTGTCGCAATGGCGCGTTTTAAACAACAACAATTATTAAAAAATACTTTAATTGAATTGCGTTCACAATTAGAAGACCGAAAAGCCATTGATAGAGCCAAAAGTATTTTAATTAAAACTAAAAATTTTAGTGAAGATGAGGCGTATCACACGCTCCGCAAATTAGCGATGGATAGAAATATTACTTTAGGTGCAATGGCAAAACATGTGATTGCAATGGCTGAATTACTCAAATAACATTATGAAAACATTTATTAAAGTCACCGAAATATGGCTACCTAATAAAGACCGCACCCAATTAGAATTAGGTTCGGGTTTATATGGGGCATTAACTGAATTTAAAGCCATTAGTCAGCGTCAGCAATTTGCTTATAACGAAGGCTTACCGGGAAAAGCATGGTCTACAAAACAACCCTTAATATTAAAAAAATTTGAAGACTCTTATTTCAAACGAACCACCGCCGCGCAACAAGCAGGTTTGACTTGTGGTATTGCCTTGCCCATTTTTTCGGGTGATTTTTTATTAGCGGTAGTGGTGTTTTTATGCGGTGATGATGCTCGCCAAGCGGGGGCAATTGAGGTTTGGTCGCATAAAAACGATAGCAATTCCTTAAGTGTGAGTGATGGTTATTACGGTACGTTGCAACATTTTGAAAAGCTTTCACAGCAATTGCAGGTTTGCAAAGGACAAGGTTTAGCAGGACTGGCTTGGGAATCGGGTTTGCCTGTGTTAATTGATGATATAGGTAAAGCCAGCCAGTTTTTACGCGCTGAGCAAGCGCGACAAGCAGGTATTACTACAGGTCTGGCTATTCCTGTGGCGGATGGGCGTTATGTGATGACTTTTTTATCTGCCAAAGCCACGCCGCTGGCAAAACGGATTCAATTATGGATGCCCGACAATAATGGTGAGCGTTTGTTGTGTCAACAAGGTTATAGCAAGCAAAACAATGAATTAGCCCAATTATTTGAAACCTTGAGCGTTAATAAAGGTGAAGGTGCGTTAGGACGGGTGTGGTTGTCGGGTTTGCCTATTATTACGGGTGCTAATAATGAAGAGGACTATAATCCTGAATTACATGATTTAAGCCGTATGCTGGCTATTCCCATCATTATTCATGGTTATTTAAAAGCGATTGTGAGTTTTTTATTTTAAATGCAATTAGTTGGTGCATTAATACTTTATTTGCCTATTAATAGGGCAAACACCCTGTAGGTTTTCAAGCTGTTTTATAAAGCATAAGCACTTGTCTTTGCTGGTTAATTTAGTATTTGATTATATATGGCATAAGTTCTGCTATATTGATTTTAAGTTTGTTTATTCAAGCCTCATGTTTTTGTTTTCTTTATAATCGCACAGTGACAAAGGTGTCCGCGAAATGAATATTTTTATTCATTTCTCAGACACCTTTTTTTTTGCGCAATGATTTAACTGAAGATTGTTATTAAAGGGCAAAAAATATTTTGCCCCTACATTTTTATTACCCGTGCGTAATTTCAGTTATTTAATCATCATCTAATAAATTTATCATTGCTCCCTTTGTGCAAGGACGCACAGTTTTTTTAAAGCTTAATTCAAAATAATTACACTAAATAATAATTTTTAGGACAGCTCTCATGTCATCACTTAGCTTTAATTTATTTTCTTTTACAGGAAAAATGAAAGTCCTCCATTTAACGTGGCTGGCATTTTTTATTACCTTTGTCGTTTGGTTTAGTCACGCGCCTTTAATGATGCTAATTGCCCAAAGCCTAGGTATGGATAAAGCCCAAATTAAAACTATTTTAATATTAAATGTGGCTCTGACTATTCCTGCCCGAATTATTATTGGTATGCTAGTCGATAAATTCGGCCCTAAACGTACTTATTCAGCTTTATTAGCCTTAGGCAGTTTGCCTTGTTTTATGTTTGCTTTTGCAAGTAGTTTTGAACAATTAGCCTTAGCGCGATTTTTATCAGGTTTTATTGGCGCGGGCTTTGTGATTGGTATTCGCATGGTGGGCGAGTGGTTTCCTGCCAAACAAGTCGGTATGGCAGAGGGTATTTATGGCGGTTGGGGTAATTTTGGTTCAGCCGCCGCCGCTGGGGTATTACCCGCTTTAGCCCTAGTATTGGGTGGCGCGGATGGTTGGCGTTATGCTATTGCCATGACAGGGGCAGTCTCGTTGATTTATTCGGTTATTTATTTTTTAAATGTTTCTGATACCCCCAAAGGTTCAACTTATTTTAAACCTAAAAAATCAGGTGCGATGGAAGTCACCAGTAAAACTGATATGTGGTTTTATATTTTCATGACCTTGCCTTTATATGCCACTTTAAGTTTATTAACATGGAAACTGTCTTCATCGGCGGGTACAAACTTATTAACTATGCAAGCGGCAATTATTATTTATAGTTGTATTTGGCTGTTATATTTTTATAATGTTTATAAAATCATTCATATTAATAGCCCGCATTTAAAACAAACCATAGAAGCGATTCATCGTTATAAATTCAAACAAGTCGCCATTTTAGACCTTGCTTATTTTATAACCTTTGGCTCAGAATTAGCCGTAGTATCAATGTTACCTTTATTTTTCTTTGAAGTATTTCATGAATCACAAGGCATTACGATGGTACAAGCGGGATTATTAGGCGGTAGCTTTGCTTTTATTAACTTAATTGCACGCCCTATGGGTGGCTGGTTAAGTGATAAATTCGGACGTAAATTATCGTTAAGCGTCTTTGTATTAGGTTTGGCTTTGGGTTATTTTGGCATGTCACAAATTAATGCCAATTGGTCGATTATATTGGCGGTATTATTAACCATGAGTTGTTCTTTTTTCGTATCAGCGGGTTGTGGAGCAGTTTATGCCATTGTGCCATTAATTAAACGCCGTATGACAGGACAAATTGCAGGTATGGTCGGAGCGTATGGTAATGTCGGTGGGGTTTTATTTTTAACTATATTATCCTTTGTGAATCCAGAATCCTTTTTTATTATTATTTCTGCTGTAGCATTAGTCGTATTATTAGCAGTACAATTGATTGATGAACCTAAAGGACATATTGCCGAAGTACAAGAAGACGGTAGTGTTGAAATGATTGAATTAGGTTAAAAGGATTGATTAGTCATTTATAATGCTTTCATATAAAAATAACATAACGACTGCCAGTCCTTTAAAGGACTTGTATGATAAAGCAAGTAACGAAAACCAGTTTTTTTGTTAAGATGGATACTTAACAAAAAAAATAGGGAAGGTAGACCGATAGGACTATGGTTTATTCAATAAAACCGTCTGCCAGCAAAT
>JBAQSX010000012.1:0-1919 GCA_049296695.1 Methylococcaceae bacterium
GAGTAGGATAAATACTACGATATTATTCCAGCAGGGATACTGGAATCCAGTTACAGGGATGTATTTATAACAATTACCATCCGTGGTTTCTGGATTTCGGCATCCATGCCGTTGGACGTTGAAGCACTACTAACTATCTTTAATTATTTAATCCATCTCCAACGATTAGCATTACTGACAACAGTGACCGACGATAATGTCATCGCCAAACCTGTAATGATTGGATGGTGGTGCATCAAAAAAGTAGGTTAGTTAATATCGAAATTTCTGGAGTTCAAACCTAGGTTTGAATTCCAATTAAAATGACATTTTGTTAAAACTTACTCTTTTGAGGCACTACCTGATTGGATTTAATAACACCCTAAATAAGGGATAAAATAAACTCGCCGCTAACGGAATACTTAAAGTATTATAAATAAACGCACTAAATAGATTTTGTTTAATATTAATCATGGTGGCTTTGAATAAATTAATACTTTCCATTAAAAGTAAAAGTTTTGTGCTTTTTTTCTTATTTTGAAAGTAATTTTTTAGGCTGTAAGCCTATTTTTAATTTTTCCTCAAATGCTTTCATTTGTTGTTGAATAATGGCATGGGGTAAATTGTCTGGAATGTTGATTAATACTTGAATAATGATTTGCTTGTGTTTTAGAGTTTGGCTTTTGTAGGGCAGATTAGCGATAGCGTAATCCCGCGTATCATTTGGCGCAATACGCTTACAGATTAAATTAAAAAACTTTCCCAATCGCTTAATAAAACAATATTGCCTAAATTTTGCAATTTCACAATAATGGCATAAATTTGTTGAGTATCCACTTTACTGATTTTAGCAACCGCCAATAATTCATATAAAAATAAGCTGGGCGTAAGAATTTGATAGGCTTTTACTGTTAAATGATTAATTAGAGCAATCGCTTTATCCGTTTCAGGTTCTTGTAGAAATAATTTGTTAAAAACACTCGAATCTAAAACGATTTTATTGTTCATTATTCATCAGCCCACTTAATTCGTGATTTTTTCCTTCCCTTAATATCTGTATCATTTCTTCGGAAGATAAAGCGGCTTTAACTGGCTGAATGGCTTTTATCATTGCCATTAATTCCTGTTGTTGCTGTTTTCTTTTTTCTTTTTTCTTTTTTCTTTTTTCTTTTTTCTTGTAAAAATTTAGCTTCTACCGCTTCTAATACAAATTTTTTTAAATCTTGTTGCGGTAAAATCTCTTGTAAGTCAAAAAATAATTTATCGGGTAAATCAATAGCGAATTGCATTTTTTTACCTCTGTTTTGCTGTTTAATAATTGAAGTTGTTTTGATTTCGAGCCTGTTTTGTAGGACGAATTAGCGATAGCGTAATTCGCCGCATGGAAAGTATATTATTCACAATCTTCACAAAAAGCCTTAATACCTACATGAAGTATAATAGTAGAAACAGCAACAACAGCAGCTTGTAAGAAAGCGGAGCTTACTCCCATGCCCAATAAAATAGTACCAACGGTTTTAAGTGTTTCTTTATTGTCTAAATCGCCATATTTTTTCCATTGCTCATGCAGAACACCACCCTCCGAGCATAGGTCTTTTTTAGCGGCACGAGCAAACTTTTTCATAAAAGAATCAGCCTCTTCTTTCATAATCTCTTCTAGTTGCTGTTTTTGTTTTGCTGGAATTATTTTTTTAGTATCTTTTATTGTGTGTTTTCTGGTGTAATTATCGACTTGGTTTTGTACTGATTCACTCAATTGCTGGTCGATTTCAGAGGATAAAATTTGTAGTTCTGAGTTGGTAAATAGTGCCGTAGGACTTGTATGATAAAGCAAGTAACGAAAACCAGTTTTTTTGTTAAGATGGATACTTAACAAAAAAAATAGGGAAGGTAGACCGATAGGACTATGGTTTATTCAATAAAACCGTCTGCCAGCAAAT
>JBAQSX010000013.1:0-91532 GCA_049296695.1 Methylococcaceae bacterium
GCAGTCCTTAAAGGACTGCCAGTCGTATAATACTTAATTATTGTAATTTAGAAATATCCGCGCAACTTAAAAACTGCTCAGATAATAATTGTAATAAAGCTAAACGATTAGCGCGTAATTCTAAATCATCACACATTACCATCACCTTATCAAAAAACGCATCAACGCTAGGTCTTAATTGTGCCAAACGTGTTAATGTCGCACTATAATCACGCTTTGCTAATAATGGCTGAATATCATTAAGCGATAATTGCGCGGCGGCTAATAATGCTAATTCTTCTGGGGCAACTAATTTATCAATGGTAGTCGCTGGTGTATTTTCAGTTTTACGCAAAATATTACGAATACGCTTATTAGCCGCCGCGAGACTTTGCGCGTCATCTAATTGACGGAATTGTTTTACCGCTTGCAAGCGTTGCATAAAATCTAAAGGTTCACTAATACCCAAAGTTAATACCGCTTCAAATTCATCGCTAGTATAGCCTTTATCTAAACAATAACCTCTTAACCGCTCAAAAATAAATTCAAATACCGCATTTTCAGTTTCAGCATGATTGAATTCATGTTTAAATAAAGTTAGCGCGAAAGTAATTAACGCTTTAATATCTAATACTAAATTATTTTCAATTAAAGTGCGTAAAATACCCAAAGCGGCTCTGCGTAACGCATAAGGGTCTTTATCGCCCGTAGGTAATAAACCCACGCTAAAAATACCCACTAAAGTATCTATTTTTTCAGCAATCGCAAGTATTTGTCCTATGGGTCTTGTAGGCGTAATACCACCCGCTTGTTTGGGTAAATACTGCTCTTCTAATGCCCAAGCGACCTGCTCGTTTTCGCCTTCAACTAAAGCGTAATACCGCCCCATAATCCCTTGCAAATTACCAAATTCACCAACCATTGAAGTCATTAAATCAGTTTTAGCCAGTAATGCGGCGCGTTGCGCTAATTCAATATCTGCATTTAATTTTTCAGCAATAAAACCTGCGAGTTTAATAACGCGCTGAGTTTTATCACCCACTGTACCTAAACGCTCTTGAAATACCACTGAATTTAAACTTTCAACCCGTTCAAATAAGGTCGTTTTTCTATCTTGATTCCAAAAGAATTCCGCGTCAGATAATCGCGGCGTGACCACTCTTTCATTACCACGTTGTATTGATTCAGGGCGGGTGCTTTCAATATTGCTAAAGGTAATAAAATGCGCTAATAAATCCCCGTTATTATTCTTTACAGGGAAATATTTTTGATTAGTTTGCATCGTAGTGATTAATACTTCGGCAGGTAAGGCTAAAAAGCGGGTATCAAATCCACCTGTAATTGGCACAGGATATTCATTTAATGCGGCAATTTCTTCTAATAAATCCTCTTCAATATGGGCAATGCCATTCACAGCGGCGGCGGCATTATTAGCAGAATCTCGAATAATTGTTTTACGTTGTTCAATATCCGCAATGACTTTACCTTGATTAAATAATAACTCGGCATAGTTTTCGGGTTTATCAATAGTAATTTCTTGCGGTGCGTGAAAACGATGGCCACGCGTTTTATTATTAGTTGTTAAACCCAATATTTCAGTTTCAATAATACTGTCACCATACAATAAAACTGCCCAATGCACAGGACGCACAAATTCAGTATTAAAACTGCCCCAACGCATTCTTTTAGCAATTGGCAAGGCGTTAATACTTTGGTTAATAATATCGGGAATTAATTGCGCGGTGGCTTGTCCTTCTATGCTTTGAGTAAATGCCAGCCATTCGCCTTTATCGGTTTTTAAACGCCCTAATTGCTCAAAAGTAGTTCCACAACTCGCGGCAAAACTCACCGCCGCTTTGCTGGGATTACCTTCTTTATCAAAAGCCACAGATACTGCTGGGCCGCGTTTTTCTACGGTTTTATTAGGTTGCGCGGTGGCTAAGTTTTCAATAAAAACCGCTAAACGGCGCGGCGTTGCATAGGCTTTGCTGGCGGTAAAACTTAATTCAGCGTTATTTAAACCCTGCACGATGTTATTTAATAACGCTTGGCTGAGTTTTAATAAAGTTTTAGGGGGTAGCTCTTCAGAGCCTAATTCAAAAAGTAAATGTTGTTTTTCTATCACAGTAATAGTCTCTAAATTTTAAGGCGTTTCAGCTCATCACAAGCATGATGTAAAGAAGATGGCGCGTTTTCTGGCAAGCCATTTATGCAAATTTCATTTTTTAATTTTTCTGCAAGTTTAATTATATTGGTGTTTTTGCTGAGATATTGATTTTTATAACTTATGATTTTTCCATCACTCGACTTTAGGGTTTCAACATTAAGATTGTTTTTATCAATATAACAAAACCACGATTCAATATTGCGAATGGGTGAGAAGATTACTATCTTTTCATTATTTAATCGTGTCGATTGATTTAAACGATATTTTTCTTCGTCTAATGCTTTGTCAAATAATCGCAATCGTTCAGTAACAGTATTTTCATCGGCATCAATCATTACTGCTAAAATAATATTTTCGGCGGCATATTTTCGATAAGAACTAACAGCTTTTGGATAAAATTTTAATACGGTATCGTTATTATAGGCTTGTTGAAGCCGTGTAATTCTATTATCTGCACCTAATAACTTTGCATAAGCACAAATAAAATCATATTGATGTATATCTTCACATAATACCGTAATGCGATAACCCTTAAGATTAATCGCCATATATCCAACCCATTTCAATTAATTGCGCTAGTGATAAACCACTTTCATCTTGTTGTGCAATTTTTTCTATCCGCGTGTGATTGTCTTGTCTTGAAAACCAATACCCTGACGATGCCGCCAAGAAATTAATTAAACTAGGGTGATGCGAAATTAATAGTATTTGTAAATTTCTTTCACTGCATTGGTCGCGTAAGGCATTTAACCAAGGTTGAATCTCTGGTAATGCTAAAAAGTTTTCAGGTTCATCTATGCAAAGAATTGAATTATCAGGTGTACAATAAATTAATGTATAAAGTGCAATTAATACTTTTTGTCCTTCTGATAATTCACTAAAATCATAAGGATTAATAACGTTATTAAACTCTACTTGTAAAATTTCTGCACGACCTGCTTGTTCTATTCTAAAACAATCAAAACCTTTTATAATATTTGATAGATTTCTTTCTAATGTAGCTATTTGTTTGCGATGTTTTTTATTTAAAAATGCAAACCAATCAGCATAATTTGAAAAATCTGATTTTATATGCGCTAAAAAACTAATTGTGTTGCTAATAACATCTGTCATTGCATAAGGATTAATACGAAAAGTCAATATAGTTTGTAGATAAGACCACAGCCACATATCTTTGCCACCACAATAACTTTGTGCAATACCAGAAGCGTAAAGACAAGAACGCGACCCATCAAATAATTCACTGGTTAATTCGCGTAATTTATCACCATCACAATATAAACTTTCTTCTTTTATTTTAGCTTTATTACTTGGATACGCGCCTAAATCTATTACTAATCGATATTTATAAAAATAATTATTTATTACAATATCCATTTCAAAACAAAAATCTCTAGGTTCACCGTTTTTTAACCAGCGTGGCGAATTAGAATTATTAAATAATTTAGTAACCTTTTCCTCATCTATTACTAATTTAATTATTTTATCCAACACTTCAAAAATAGTTGATTTACCCGAACCATTCGCCCCTAAAAAAAGACTAATGTCTTTATCAAAGTTAATTTCAAAATTAACTAAGCATTTATAATTATGAACATAGAGTCTTTTTAACATAGTTTTTAAACCTTTGATGTATTACGGCAAGTTTTTTAACTCGTTTATATTGGCATTATAAGAGTGTTTTTTTAAATAATTTAACCAATTCGATAATTGTATGATGCCTTTAGCGTTATTTGCTCTTAAATCTTCAAATAAAGATTTAAAGTTTTTATCGTCTTTACTGGTTCTTGTTTTTGCAATTTTTTTAAAAATTTTAAAATCTGAAAATTCAACATATTGGTGAATGTCTAAATTAACCGCATTACATTCAGCCATAATCCATTTTTCAAGTGGTGGATGAACTATCATATAATGATGTTTCATCGGATGTTTATATAAACCTACTTCATGCTTTGTGGCTAATAAATCAAATTCTTTTAAATACGGAAGTTCTTGTTTGTCTCTATCAATAACCCCAATTGCAAATTTATTATTAAGCTCTGCGCTACGCATGGCTTTTGCCACTGCACCATTACTTGTTTGGTGATTATAAGTATTTATCGGTGGTACTAAGGTTTCAACTAAATTAGTATCTAAAAAACATTCTGGCAGAATGTGATTATCCATGTTTGGTAAATCGTTCATAATTAAAAAATACGTCTATACCATAATCATGGATTTCATTAAGCTCATCATCCGATAATCTATTAATGACTGTTTGTCCATCTTTAAAATCAGCGAAGAAAATAGCCACTTCTTTGCGTGTTTCTGCATTTTCTAAAAAGTCATTTAAAACATAAGGGCTGTGCGTTGCAATAAAAAATTGATTTGTTTCTGAATAAATAACTTCTTGGGTAAAGTGTGCAATATAAGGCGGAAAGCAATGTGCTTCGGGTTCTTCAAATAATAAAATTGAATTTTCATTTGAAGCAATTGCTGTTTTAAAAAAAATTAATCTTTGTAAGGTGTCGGCTATTGAATTTAAAGGCAGTGAAAATATTTCATCATCTTTTATAGCTTTTGAAATTCGTAAGGTATCATTCCCTTTATCAAAAAGTAACTTTAAATTGTATGTTGCAAATATATCGATTAACTCTTTTTTTAATTGATTGTATTCTTGAATAGTGTCAGCTAAATTAGCTCCAACAGGTGGAATTAAGAATTGTAAAGAATTGTTTATTGATTTCTTAGACGATAACTCATAAGAAAATTTATAATACTTAACTTTAGAAAGTGGACGTAAATTTCTTTTGTAATCGTTTATAAAGTTTAGCTTACTATTTATAAGCATAGTAATTTCTTTATAAATAGATGTATCGGTTTTTAAATTTATTGTAAAGCCTATCATACGTTCTTGCCCATCTTTAAACGAGGTGGCTTCACAAGAACTAAAATTATTACCATTATCTTTAGCTTCAATTATAATCCGCTTTTCTTTATCACCGTTAAAAAATAACTCGTTTAAATCTTCTAATCTAACAAACTGAGTTATTTTTTTACTTTTATTATATTTAAGGTATGGAATACTAAATAAACCAATCGCTTCTAATATATTAGATTTACCCACATTAGGCTTACCCAATAATAAATTAATACGCTTACAATCGCTTAAAGTCACGTCTTTAAGCGATTTAAAGTTAGTAATATGAACGGTTTTAAAAAAATGTTCCATTGTTGTTACTGTTGACACATAGGAAAACCCAGCGATTCTCTACGCGCATAATAAGCCTCAGCCACGGCGCGAGATAAGGTTCTGACGCGTAAAATATAACGTTGCCGTTCAGTCACTGATATTGCATGACGCGCATCTAATAAATTAAAAGTATGCGAGGCTTTTAATACCATTTCATACGCGGGCAAAGGTAAGTTTGATTCAATTAATTTTTGACACTCTTTTTCATAAGTATCAAAACAGTTAAATAAAAACTCGACATTGGCATAATCAAAATTATAAGACGACATTTCCACTTCATTTTGATGAAAGACATCACCATAAGTGACCACGCCATGTGGCGTTTTTGTCCACACTAAATCATAAACACTATTCACGCCTTGCAAATACATAGCAAGCCGTTCTAAACCGTAAGTTATTTCACCACTCACAGGTCTACATTCTAAACCGCCGACTTGTTGAAAATAAGTAAATTGAGTAACTTCCATACCATTAAGCCATACTTCCCAACCCAAACCCCACGCGCCTAAAGTGGGTGATTCCCAATTATCTTCGACAAAACGAATATCATGCTCTAATAAATCAAAACCTAATCGTTTTAATGAGCCTAAATATAATTCTTGAATATTATCAGGCGATGGTTTTAATAATACTTGGTATTGATAATAATGTTGCAAGCGGTTG
Organism: Methylococcaceae bacterium; assembly: GCA_049296695.1. Classification (GTDB taxonomy): domain Bacteria; phylum Pseudomonadota; class Gammaproteobacteria; order Methylococcales; family Methylomonadaceae; genus UBA10906. The sequence goes on from JBAQSX010000013.1 coordinate 6,042, forward strand.
GGATTTTCACCAAAACGCCCGTCAGTGGGACGGCGTGAGGGTTGTACATAAGCCGCACTCCAAGGCTCAGGGCCTATGGCGCGTAAAAAAGTGGCAGGATGAAACGTTCCCGCGCCCACTTCCATATCTAAAGGCTGTAATAATACGCAACCCTGCTCTGCCCAATAGGCTTGCAACGCTAAAATAAGTCCTTGAAAGGTTGATAAATCGTAAGTTGTACTCGACACGGCGTTCACTTAAAACAAAAGAGAAAAAGATAGGCGATTATAGCTTAAAAACCGCTAAGGCATAGCGCGGCACTTAAGCTTTAATAAAAGCGATAGTTTAAGCCGCATTGCTCAAGAAATGATTGTGGTATCATGCTAAGCGCATTTAGATAAAAACAACAACAATAAAAATGGATGGGCAATCATGAACAAATTAATTTATTTAGCTATTATTTCTCTGTTTATAAATACTTCTGCCAATGCCTCAGAACATCATAGTGGACATGTGGGTATGGGTGGTGGTAATAGTGCGGGGCATTGTATTAAAGCCCATATTGCAAAATTCAATCCTGCGCCTTTAGTTGCCACTAAAGCGCAATCTGAATTTTCATTTGTGGCATTTAATGTTTATAAACCCGATTTAATTAATGTCACTGTTAAAAATCAAGCTGTCGATGTGGATATTGAATTTAAAGACCCTTTTTATAGTGTTAAAGGTAAAATCCCCGAAGGTTTGACGAATACTGTAGCGCGAGTCAATGTTAAAATTGCAGGTAAAGCCAGCGCGTGTGATAGTGAAAATGGTTGGTTATTAAAAATAGAATAATTCCTATAGGGGCGATATATTATCGCCCCTTAATTTAACAAGAGATTTTATTATGGCGGATAATCATTCAATTAAACATTGCAATGCCTATTGTTTAGCCCAAAACTTTGATATTAGTCGTTTGGCAAAAACTATTTCAGAATCGACTTTAATTCGTATTATTAAAGGTGCATTACTGATAGAAGATAATGATGCGTGGTCGGTGATATTTGCTTACGGCGCAGTAGTGCATTGGAATGTGAGTGCTGAAGAGCAAACTAAATTACATCATTTATTATTACACTATGCTGAAAATCCTTTAACGCATCCCGAAGAAGATAATTTTACCTTTGCTTTAAACTGTCCCGCTACGCGTATTATTGAAGACCATATTGAAATAGAATCCTCAGACCCGATTTTATTATTTTCCTTATCACAAGGTATGGCGCAATCAATAAAACTGGCTTCATTTGAAAGTCATGCTGTGAATACTATTGATAATACCCGTTATATTCCAAAATCGCTGGCTGAAAATGGTTCAATTAAACTCAGTGGGCGTAAAATTGCTAAAATTCGTGGACAATTATTTTTAACCAAAAGTGATATTATTTTAAATTACGATTTATTAGACACACCCGAATTTTTTTGGGAATATCCCGAATATGAACAGTTTTATAGTATTACTGCCAAATATTTAGAAATTGAACAACGCACTAAAGTATTATCTAAAAAACTCAAAACCATTCATGAATTATTTGAAATGCTCGCCGATGAACAAAAACATCAACATTCGTCTATTTTAGAATGGATTATTATCGGTTTAATTTCTTTTGAAATTGGCATGACTATCGTTGATAAAGTGTTTTGATTATATTGTACAGATGTTGCAGTGCAAAGACGTTGCAGTGCAAAGACGTTGCAGTGCAACGTCTCTACGGTGATTATTTAAATAACTCAATTTATTCTTCTCTTAAAATAAAACTTAAATTATGCTCAGTTACCGCCACGCATATCATGCAGGCAATTTCGCCGATGTGTTAAAACATCATGTTCAAATTCACATACTCGATTATTTAGCCCAAAAAGATAAAGCGTATTGCTGTATTGATACGCATGCAGGTGCGGGGGATTATTCTTTAACTGCCGAATACGCTTTAAAAAATCGAGAATTTGATAATGGTATTGGACTTTTATGGGCGCGTAAAGATTTGCCCCAAAGTTTAAATCGTTATGTTAAATTAATTAAAGTCTTTAATCATACCCCACAATTAACCCGTTATTGTGGTTCGGCAATGATTTCAGCGCAATTAATGCGCCGCGATGACCGTTTATTTTTATATGAACTGCATAGCACGGAGGTGAAAATATTAAATACCGTATTTGCTAAACACAGAGGCATTAAAATTTTTAATGCCGATGGTTTAAAAAATTGTTTAGGTTTATTACCACCTTTAGAAAAACGCGGTCTTATTATGATTGACCCGTCTTATGAAATGAAATCCGATTATGCCGATGTCGTTAAAGCCATTATTGACATGCACAAGCGTTTTGCTACGGGTATTTATGCCTTGTGGTATCCTGTAATTGATAGAAAACGCAATAATAGTTTAGAAAGAGCGTTGATTAATAGTGGCATTAAAAATATGCAATTATTTGAATTAAGTATTGCGCCTGATAGTGAAGAATTGGGTATGACTGCAAGTGGTATGATTATTATTAATCCACCTTGGACGCTGACCGCTGATATGAAAAAAGTATTGCCTTATTTAGCCAATACTTTAGGTGGTGAGTCTGGGTCTTATCGAATAGAAACGTTAGTTGCTAAGAAATAAATAGTAATACTCGCCATAGTATTAATAATTGATTTAATTGTAGAGACGTTGCACTGCAACGTCTCTACGGCAGTGAAATATCAATCAACCGTAATAACTCAACCCACAACCAAGGAATCGCGCCATGAAAAAAGTAGTTTTATTATTATTACTGCTCAATATACCCGCTATCGTTTTTGCAAAAGCGGTGGAGATACAGTATAAAAGTTATTCATTGAATTTATTAAAAATAACCGTGCCTATTATGCAAGATGGCAAAGTTAATTATCAGCAAACAATTACTATAACAGACCCTAATAATTATCAGCAGTCTACAACGCATGTTTGTATGGAAATGAATACACAAGCCACTGAGCAACAATTTAACGATTTAGTGAGCCAGTTACAAAATGCAGGTGCAAGTGCGAAAGCTTTTAAATTAAAAACCCTAGAGCATTGTAATAAAAATCTGTCAGCTTGTTTTAATAGTCCCAAACTTTGTTCGGGTAGTGCATTTGTTGGTAGCTCTGCTATAACCGAATATATTACTAAATCTCAATTTTATGGTGCTATGGCTGAAATATCGCCCGGAAAAACACTAATAGAAGTTAATTTAAATGAAGGTACACCTATTACTTCGGTGCAACAATTAGGTTTAAATGATAGTAGTAATTACTGTAGTCAAATCACAGTCAGTGCTAATAATGATACAGGTGAGGCTAATTTAAGCTGTGTAATAAAAGGCAGTATTTTTGTTAATGGAAAAACCGTCAGTTGGATTAGAAATAATCAAGGTTATTGGAATTGCGAAACTAATTTAAGTCCCGAAGACCATATTAAATACGCTGATAGATGCAATTAAAAGAGATATTATGAATACCGTTATTGATTTTGACATTGTTATTTCACGTTTTGGCACACACGCCAGTAAATATGATAATAATTTATTATATTTAGGCACTAATGATGTGATTCCACTATCAGTAGCGGATATGGATTTTGCCGCGCCGCCACAAGTCATGGAGGCTTTATTACAACGGGCGGCGCATCCGATTTATGGTTATACTATTTATCCTGAAAGCCTTTATCAAGTTTTTATTGATTGGATTCAAAAACGGCATGGCTGGACTATTAAGCGTGAATGGATAGTATTATCAGCAGGGATTGTGCCTGCTTTATTTTGCTCAGTATTAGCTTATACTCAGCAAGGTGATGGCGTTATTATTCAACCACCTGTGTATCAACCCTTTTTTGATGCAATAAAAACCAATAACAGGCAATTAATTGAAAATCCATTAGTGTTAAATAATGGGCGTTATGAAATTGATTTTGAACATTTGGAAGCATGCGCCAAAAAAGCGCGGTTATTATTATTATGTTCGCCCCATAACCCTGTAGGACGCGTTTTTAATCAAGAGGAATTAGCACACGTTTTAGATATTGCTCAGCGGCATGATTTAATTGTATTTTCTGATGAAATCCATGCCGATTTATTATTCGCTCCACACAAACATTATCCTTTAGGTCAATTTGATACTGAGCGCGTATTAACCGCATTTGCGCCCAGTAAAACTTTTAATATTGCGGGCATGAATTTATCGGCGTTAATTATTCCTAATGAAACGCATCGCAAAGCCATTCAACAAGTCTTTGATAGTGTCCATATTGGCTCTGCGAATCCGTTTAGTATTACTGCTTTTGAAGCGGCGTATCAATATGGTGAGCCGTGGCTTGAACAATTATTAAGCTATTTAACTGCGAATAAAAACTTAGTTGCCGAGTTTTTAAAAAAAGAAACTCCACAAATACAGTTAATTGAACCTGAAGGCACGTTTTTATTATGGTTAGATTGCAAGGCTTTGGGTTTAACAGACGCGCAATTAAAAGATTTTTTTGTCTATAAAGCCAAATGCGGCATTATTCCGGGATTAGTATTTGGTCGTAATGGCAGTGGTTTTGTGCGTTTAAATATAGCAGCGCCTAGAAGTATCATTGAATTAGTTTTACGGCAAATTAAAGTAGCTATGAATAGTTTATAATTAAAACAGGAGGTCAGGCTTTGCCTGATTTTAAATTAAGCTCAAGCAAAGCTTGACCTCCAATTTACTATATTTAAAGTTTATTTAAAAAACCATCATTATTCATAAAAATGAGTCAAGAAATTACTAAAAAGTTAAATAGACGTTTTTGCGTTGCCCCAATGCTAGATTGGACGGATAGGCATTGCCGTTATTTTCATCGCTTATTATCACAACACGCGTTTTTATATACCGAAATGGTAACAACAGGCGCATTATTACACGGTGATGCGCATCGTTTTTTGCAATATAATAATCAAGAACATCCTTTAGCGTTGCAATTAGGCGGGAGTAATCCCCATGATTTAGCCTTATGTGCAAAAATGGCGGAAGATTATTATTATGATGAGGTTAATTTAAATATTGGCTGTCCTAGTGATAGAGTCCAACAAGGGCGTTTTGGTGCGTGTTTAATGGCAGAGCCGCAATTAGTGGCGGATTGTGTTTCTACTATGCAACACGCCGTCTCAATACCGATTACGGTAAAATGTAGAATCGGTATCGATGAGCAAGATTCTTATCAAGAGTTATTACAGTTTATTAATACTGTGGCAAAAACGGGTTGTAAAACCTTTATTATTCATGCCAGAAAAGCGTGGCTTAATGGTTTATCCCCCAAACAAAATCGAGATATTCCGCCGTTACGTTATGACGTAGTTTATCAAATAAAACGTGACTGTCCTGATTTAGAAATTATTATTAATGGCGGTATTACGACTTTAGAACAAACTGAGCAACATTTGCACTATGTTGATGGCGTAATGCTGGGGCGCGAGATTTATTCGCATCCGTATTTATTAGCTGAAATAGATAAGCGTTTATTTAATGAAAGTTATCCCATAAAAACGCGTGAGCAGGTATTAATGCAGTTAATACCTTATATTCAACAGCAACTCAGTGAAGGGCGGCGATTAAATACAGTCACGCGGCATATTTTGGGTTTATTTAATGGGGAATATGGAGCGAAACAATGGCGGCGTTATTTAAGTGAAAATGTGCATAAAACAGGTAATACTGAAGATTTAGTTTTAAAAGCTTTTGCCTTAACGCAAAAATAATAATTGTGTAAAATGCGATGTATTAATGATTAAAGGAATTTTGTTTTGATAAAAGCTATTAGTCGTTTAAAACTATTATTGGTAGTGCTTCAAAAGAGTAGGTTTTAACAAAACGCCATTTTAGCTGGAGTTCAAACCTAGGTTTGAACTCCGAAAGGTTTAATATTAACTAACCTACTTTTTTGATGCACTACCCTATTATTTATGATACGCATCACAAACGCATTGATAATGATTCTGTAAGTTCTTTTATGTACGCATGGAATCAAGCTAATCAAAATTTGCATCATCGGCAATTATTATTAATTTATCTGGTCAAAAGAAAAGATAACAATATTACTTAAGTTATTATAGGAGCATAAAATGTACGAATATAGAATAGCGCGTTTAAATAAGGTGATTGATGGTGATACTATGGATGTCGAAATTGATTTGGGCTTTGATATATCACTAAGCAAACGCATTCGGCTTGCAGGGATTGATACCCCAGAGAGTCGCACTAAAGATTTGCACGAAAAAGCCTTGGGTTTAGAAGCTAAAGAGTGGTTAAAACATCGCTTAGAAAATGCCGAATTGATTCGTATTAAAACCGTAAAACCCGATAGCACTGAAAAATATGGGCGTATTTTGGGCTGGTTATATTTAGGTGATAATTCAGTATCAATTAATGAAGAGATGATTCAAAAAGGTTTGGCTTGGAGTTATTTGGGCGATACTAAAGTAAAAGACTTTGAGTTACTCGCGCAAATCAGAAAAAGTTATCAAGAATCTAAAAGCGCGTAATAGAGATAATCGGTAGTGCCTCAAAAGAGTAGGATAAATACTACGATGTCATTCCAGCAGGGATGCTGGAATCCAGTTACAGGGATGTATTTATAATAATTACCATCCGTGGTTTCTGGATTTCGGCATCCATGCCGTTGGACGTTCCTACTCTTTTGAAGCACTACCAGATAATCTTATTGAATAAACTGCTAGATTTTAAAAACTAGCAGTTTGTTTGTGTATGGAAATAGCAATAATGAATGATGATATTTTTGTAAACGAAGATATTTCAAAACCTGAAAATAGAGTGAATTTAGCTTTATTTCATCTTCAAATGAATGATGTGTTTCATCAATGGTTTTGTGAGCGGCTACAATTACCTGTTACTTCGATTATTTATCCTACTAAAAATATAAACGCTAATAGAGCTGATTATATTGTTAAAGAAGGTGATAAAATTCTTGCCTATATTGAAGTTGAATTAGGTAATGAAAATAAACCTCAATTAAGCAGTTATGAAATTCATAATGTTAGAATACTCTCTTATTACGGGAAAACAATATCATCACTCCGATTTTAGTTTAGATGAAATTGCGGCTTTTGTTTCAGCTAATATTATCCCTTTTGCTAATAGTCAAACACAGTTATCAGCACACTATTTAGTCAAATTAATTGAAAGTCATGCAATTAATAAAACGTCCTCTTATCGAACCTTAGTAAGTGAGGTGGTATTAAACAATCCTTTGATAAGTCAATTATTAACTGAACTAATTAACTATCAATCCAGTGAATATCAAAAGAAAGCGCAACAGGGGCATTATTATTGCGATACCATTGGAGACAAGCGACTTTCTTTTAGAGTTTATTCAGAAAAAAGTAATCAAAAAAGTGTTGCTTTGTTTTCGCTTAAAAATAATAATGATGATATTTCATTTTCATCAGCTTCAAAATACCGTCACTGATGATGATGTTACTCATTGGATAAATTTTATCAATAAAGAATTAAACTTAGCGATTGATAAAAAAGAATTTAATCAGCGTTCTGAAAAAATCCCAGTATCTTTTTTATTAACTCATTTTGATAATTTTGTAAAAAATATTAAGCCGTTAATATAAATATCATTGATTACTTGTTATTTAGTTTGCGGGAATTTTTATTGAAAATAAACTTAGTAATATTATGCGCATAAAAATTATTTTATTAAGTATTACTTTAACGGCGTGTTCTTTGGGTAAACATGAAGATAAACGCTATTTAGATACTTCGGCATTAGAACAACCGCCTAAACGGGTTATTGAACCGAGCAGTGTGCGTGATATTAGTAGTGTGCCTGCTTTGGCTTTACGGCGTGGCTTAGGTAGTAACATCGTTTCTTGGTTAGAAACCGAGCCACCTGCTGTTTTACTGAAGCAATCACCTGCTGAATCATGGCATACCTTAGAACAAGCTCTAAGGCAATGTACTTTGAAAATAATCGACCGTGAACGCGATAAGGGGCGGTATTATGTGCTTTACAAGCAAGAGCATTTGTTTGAGCGCAAAGCTGAAGCTTCAACTTATATGATTGCGCTCAATCAAAGCAATACCGATACTAAAATAAGTGTCAGCCTAGTCCATGAATTTGAACAAAGTAGTAACCACTTGTCACCGCCGCATAATGATAGCGAGACTTTGTTGAAGTCACTCTATGACATGTTACGCAATAATTTAACGGCTGAGTAACAGCCTAATTTTAATTTTTAATACAACAGCATCATGGAATTATTACATTTAGCAAAACAAGCGATTTTAAGTCCAGCAGGACTGCACGAGGGCGATATTGAACAAGTCATGAATCGCTTGCTGGGTTCTTCAGTAGATGCCGCCGACATTTATTTTCAATCTACCCATTATGAATCGTGGGTCTTAGAAGGCGGTATTGTCAAAGAAGGCAGTCATAGCATTGAACAAGGTGCGGGAGTTAGAGCCGTTATTGGTGAAAAAACAGGTTTTGCTTATAGTGACCGATTAGAACTGCCTGTGCTGTTAGAAGCGGTAGACACGGTCAGTGCCATTAGCCGACAAGCACAAAATGCCCAAGTGCGTATTAAGCCACATGCTAACGTGCGTCATTTATACCCGATGATAAACCCGCTGAAATCGCTAGCCGACTCAGAAAAAATCGACTTTTTAAAACACATCGACAGTGAAACCCGCAAACTCGATAATCGCATTGAAGAAGTGATTGTTAGCTTATCGGGGGTTTATGAACATATTTTAATCGCCGCGCAAGACGGTTCTTTGGTGGGCGATATTCGCCCCTTAGTGCGCCTTAATGTTAGCGTGATTGTCAGTGATAATGGCAAACGCGAACAAAGTAGTATGGGTGGCGGCGGTCGTTGTGATTATCGTCAATTTATTGAACAGGGTTTGGGACTTGAATACGGACGCGAAGCGGTTAGAACCGCTTTAGTGAATTTAGAGGCAGGCGAAGCCCCCGCTGGTACGATGACGGTAGTCTTAGGTGCGGGTTGGCCGGGGATTTTATTACATGAGGCTATCGGTCATGGTTTGGAAGGTGATTTTAATCGTAAAGGCACGTCGGCATTTAGCGGCAGAGTCGGTGAGCGTATCGCTTCTAGTTTATGCACCGTTGTCGATGACGGCACTTTGCAAGGGCGGCGCGGCTCATTGAGCATTGATGATGAAGGCACTAGCACCCAGCAAACGGTATTAATTGAAAACGGCATTTTAAAAGGCTATATGCAAGACAAGCTCAATGCGCGTTTAATGGGCGTTGCACCGACAGGCAACGGTCGGCGCGAGTCTTATTCAAGCCTGCCCATGCCACGCATGACCAATACTTATATGCTAGCAGGGCAATCTCATCCTGATGAAATTATTCAATCGGTTTCTAAAGGCTTGTATGCTAAGAATTTTTCAGGCGGACAAGTCGATATAACATCGGGTAAGTTTGTGTTTTCTGCCAGTGAAGCGTATTTGATTGAAAACGGTAAAATCGGACGCGCTGTTAAAGGCGCGACTTTAATTGGCAATGGCCCAGATGTATTGACCAAAGTGTCGATGGTTGGCAACGATTTACAATTAGACAGCGGCGTGGGAACGTGTGGTAAAGATGGGCAAAGCGTGCCAGTAGGCGTGGGTCAACCGACTTTAAAAATCGATAGTCTAACCGTAGGTGGCACTAGCGTTTAAATTGTGTAGGGGCAAAATATTTTTTGCCCTTTGCTAACAAGTGTTCGTTATTAGGGGCAAATAGGATTTGCCCCTACAATTAGATTTTATCATAATAAAAAGCCCGTTTAGTTTTAAAACTAAACGGGCTTTTTTGTACCTGTTAATTGGTGGTGCATCAAAAAAGTAGGTTAGTTAATATCACAACTTTCGGAGTTCAAACCTAGGTTTGAACTCCAGCTAGAATAGCGTTTTGTTAAAACCTACTCTTTTGAAACACTACCTGTTAATTTAACTAAGGCTGTTGTGAATAACCAAAAACTTCAAAATCAATTTTATATTTATTAATAATCTTCTCAATAACCGCATCATTTTTAATATCAGAAAAGGCGTTGGCTTCACTACGATTTAATTTAGGTAATTGTATTCTTTGTTGCTTATCTTTAGGCGCGCCGATGACATTGACAATATGGGCAAAATCTTCGTCTATGGTTTCAATATGCCCGACAAAATCCACTAATATATCGGTCGAATTAATTTTAGTGCGTAACCAATGAATTTGTGGACGAAATATCTCATCTGGTCCATTGGTTTCTTGCCAAATATCGGATAATACATACTCTTCAAAACTCGTAAAACTGTTAATTCTTTTAGCAAATTCGGGATTGAGTCCTTCCCATTTTCGTAAAAAATGGTAGGTGGATAAACAACGGCTAAAGGGATTTCTAACAAAAGCAAAGCTAAATGATTGTGACCACACGACCGCACCCACAATATGATTAATTTCAGCCGCTGTAGAATGTTTTGATAATCCAAAACGTCTTCTATAAGCGGCTTGAATTTGTTCACCAAACTGCGTGCCACCAATTTCTAAATCACAGTAATTGGTATAACTTTGCAAAGCAGTGGTTAATGAAGTTCCCGCCGCTTTTGGCACATGAACAAAGATGAATTTGAAGGAGTTATTAATAATTGCCATGAATAGCGCGTTGGTTTTTTAATAGGAATACAAATAGCTATTTATTTGTTTTGTTTTGCTCTAATTTTTTGTAATACCTCACGATATAAACCAAAAGGTGCAGTTTCACAAATTTGCTGTACCGCATTAATGGTTAATTCTCGTTTGCGTTGCCCTTCTAATTTAGAGCTTTTATTAATGATATTGTTATAAGCTAAATTAACGGCATCATTAGTTTTTAATTCAAGAAATTGATAAAGCGGTTCTAATGTATTATTAGCTGAAAAAAAATCTTCATAAATAATAGGCAGAACCCGCTCATCGTCACTATATTGCTTTAATATCATTAAAGACTGTTTCCAATCATTAATAGCATGAGCGGTTCTTCGCGTGGCTGACCATGTTTTATCGTCTTCATTATTGGCTCGTGCTTCATAAGAGGCGGCAACATCAATAATATTGCGTAACATAAAAATCACTTTCGCGCTGGGAATTTGCGTTAATAAACTATCGAGATGATTAAATAATTTTGGGGTTTTATCGCCAATATAAAGAGCATTATTAAATAAGCGTTCAGCTTTTTGATAATAAGGCGGAAAACTTTGGTAAAAAGTATCGTGTTGGCGTAAATCATGGAAACGTTCAAAGCTAAATAACTCTTTATTAGGCTTTTGTTTATCATATAAAACCGAATACCGCTCCAGCCCTAAAACAATACGCTCATCGCTAGTTAATAATCGCCACATTGCCGTTGTGCCAGAACGTGCCGTGCCGCAAATAAATAAATAGTTCACTAGGGATTTTTTCCTAATAAATACGTTTTTGCTTGTTTGGCAGCAAGTTTTTCCACCCAATTAGGTTGCTCTGGAAAATGTGTCCGCAATGTCTTGATGACTTGTAAACCTAAAGCCCAATACTGTTTTGTTAATTCTTCATTCCATTGGTCTTTAGCGGTATCGGCAAGGCGATCATAAGCCAGTGCGCTTTGACGCAATTGTTTGTTATATAACTCCGCTACATCTGCTAAGCGTTCAGGAAAACGCGCCAGTAGCTTTTCTATTGCCTGATTGGCTAAAGCCCAGTCCTGCACGGCGAGTTTATCGTCTTGTTGTTGCTTGTGCCGTTGGGCGAGTTGATTATGGGTTAAAGCAACAAATCTCAGTTGTTGCCCATAAAGCGTATTCAACCACAGGGGTTGCGCTTCATCTTGAGCATAAAGTTTTTCAATTGCCTGCACGGCTAAGTTGGCATAGCGCAAGGCGTTAATGCTGTCTTGCGTTTTAAGCGCGTTGGCATGTTTGCCATTAATTAAGGCAAGTTGACGTAGCTGTTTGCTGTATAGCTTGCTCAAATACACTGAAGGGGCTTTACTGCTAAATAAATACTCAAGTAATTCAATTGCACGTTGACGATAAACACGCGCATCTACAGTGGGGTTCTCTTGTTGATGATAATTAGCAACCTGCTCTAAAACCTTAACAATTTCAATACACTCCATGCGCTTAAGCGTGGTCATATCGACTTGTAATAAGTTGTCGGCACGTTCGCAGAGTGCTTGATAATCAATAACTGGGCTAGTTTGGGTGATGACTGGCTCAATAACGGCTTTAGCATCCACTACCGCTACAACTACGGGTTTTAATGGCGCGAAATGCTTAAGTTTTTCTTTTTGTTTGCGTTTAAGGGTTTTGGATAATTTAGACATAGCTTAGCCGTTAATGAAAAGAGGCTCGGGTTTGTTTGGCAATCAAGGCTTGATTGTCAGGTGTGGCAAAAATGTCAGCGGCATTGAGGGCTTTTAACATCAGGGAGCGTCCGTTATCAAAAGAATAATACTGCTCAGCAAAACGGCTGGCGGCATTTGAGGTTTGTTGCCAAAACGCCTCATCGGTATACAAACGTGTCACTGCGTCCGCCCATTCTTGTGGGCTTTCTGCAATTAAGACTTCTAATTCAGAACGTAATAATGTGCCTTCAACGGCAATCGGCGTTAAAACAGACGGCGTTCCGTGCGCTAGGGCTTCAATGACTTTGCCTTTAATACCCGCACCTGTGAGTAGTGGCGCGACAAACACGCGGCATTGATGATAAACATCGGCAACATTTTCCACATAACCTTCAATAATCACTTTATCGCTGGCGAGTTTTTCAATATCAGCAGGAACGTTACTACCATAAATGCGGAATTTAGCCTCAGGCAAACTACGCTCTAATAAAGGCATCACTTGATTGATGAAAAATAACACTGCCGCTTTATTGGGTGGATGACCAAAACCGCCTAAAAAGGCGATGTCTTCGCGCTCTGCAAAACGGGGAATATTTTTTTCTACTTCAACCACCCAAGGGCAAGTCACTACTTTAGAATTATCTAAATTGTGCGACAAAATCACTGCGTGTTCGGTAGTGTTATAAGACAAGGTCACATCAACTTCACGCATAATGCTCAATTCTTGAGTGCGAATCTCACAGGCTTTAGTCATTGCCTGATTATCTTGATATTCAATAGCATCACGAATTTCACGCAAGAAATGTAAATCTGCATTACAAAATAAGACTTTAGCTTGTGGCGCGTAACGGCGCACTAAGGGCAGTTGATTGCGTGCTACATAATAGCGGGTGATATAAACCACATCGAATTCTAAGCCGCGTTTTTCTAAAAAGTCTTGAATGGATGACACAAAAGGCGCGTACAGGCTTTCAATGCCTAAGCGTTGTAAAAATTCGGTGTGATTTGCCATATAGGCTAAGTTTTCAGGTAAAAAAGTCACCTTAAACCCTAGCGATTGGAGCAAGCGCATTTCTTGAACGGCGGCGTAACTGCCAGCATCGGTATCAGTGCGTGGCGTTTGATAATCAATCACCAAAGCGCGATAGTTGATGCCACGGTCTTTGTTTAAATCGACTTGTTTGCCTTCATCACCATTAAAGCGACAAGCTTGAATCCATTTTTGTTTGAATTTAGGGCGATTGACTTCTTGATAGCGTTTAATGCCTGAAGTGACGCTTGTACCACTGCTAATACCTTCAAAATGATAAACCACCGATAAAGGCGCGAATACGGTTTTAAAACCCGCATCGCGTACTTTAAAAGCTAAATCAGTATCTTCAAAATAAGCAGGACAGTATTCTTCACTAAAACCGTTTAATTGTTGCCACAAGCGCGTAGGCAACATGATTGCCGCGCCTGATAAATAATCGACTTGGCGGGTATAAGTAAAACGTGGGTCATAGGGATTGCCACCGCGTCCGTAATTCCAAGGATTACCCGATTTCCACACAATACCACCTGCTTCTTGCAAACTACCATCGGGATAAAGCAATTTTGAACCGACTAAACCCACCTTATCAAATTGCTCAAACGCAAACAGTAGTTCATCTAACCAATGCACAGTAGGCTCAGTGTCATTATTGAGCATGACAATATACTGACCTTTGGCTTGGTTCGCGCCGCGATTACAACTACGAATAAAACCTTGCGCGGTTTCATTGCGTAAATAAGTAACACCGCTCGCCAATGCTGGGATGTCTAAGGTTTCGTCTTCTGAGCCGTCATCGACCAAAATTACTTCAAAGCTGGCGCGATTATAAGCAAATAACAAAGCCACTAGGCAATGATAAGTCACTGCAAATTTGTTATGCACAGGCACAACAATACTTACGCAAGGATTGCTTACCACTGGAAAGTCTAAGGGTATAAATTGGCGATTTTTTTCAAAACCCGTCACTAAAATCTCATGCCACAGACTTAATTGGGTGGCATAGTGTGAAGAATTTGCTTGCTGGCTTAGTGCGCGTAGATTTGTGCGTAACGCTTCATAACGATAAGCACTCGCAGGTGATAATTTGGCAGGTAAAGGGCGACTGGCGTATTTTTGTAATACTGACCAAGGCGTAAGCTGGCAAGGGGTGATTTCGGCTAAAACGCCTAAGCTTTTGCCTGAGGGTTTTACTTTAACTTCTATACAATGAACCCGCCCATCTAAATAATCAGTAGGCACACTCAAGTTAAAAGCAAACTGTTCATCAGAGCTGGTGCTTTGGCTTGTGTCCGTTAGCACTGCCCGCTCATCGATTAATAATTCAAGTTCAGCACTCGCTAACGATACCCAACCCACCACGCGTGAGCTTTCAAGACCACGGACTTGCCCTAAAATGATTTCATCATAACTAAAGCTTTTGGGTGAATTGAGCAAAGCAAGTCCTGTATCACGTTCAACAAGATGCAACTCATGCGTTTGACCATCATAAACACTTGAAGGTAAAGCAAAATTTAAACGACAGTAGTTTGATAAATCAGTGGCGCGTAAAGTCTGCCAAGTATCAACGCTTAATGGACAATCGCTCCACGCTAGCGACTCACTGCTTGAGCTGAGTGCAAAAAACAGGCGAGTGAAGAATAAAAAACTATTATTTTTTTCTTGACCCTCTTTAGTGCTGTGTTTTTTCAGACTTAATCTAACAAAAACAGCACGCTGAGGAATAACAATGCGTTCACTTAAGCTTAAATAATCGCTTAGTGCTTTACCGCCTAATTTGTCGGTAATAATCGCTAATTCTTTTTGTGATAATTTCTTGTGTTGATTATCGTAATATTCAATAAGCAACGCGCCATCACAGCGATGACAAGCAAAGCTACCGCTTATTTGATAATACTCATCGGCATTGACAGGAATAAACTCGCCCACAACAGGATCGTTGTAGACTAACTCAATGAGATCGTTATGCTTTTCACTTTGATAAAGATAAGCGGTGTGACCATTTTCCAAGCCCCAACTATCGGCAAAATCAATGCCGCGTGAAAAACCCTCCATCACTGCGCTATGTGCTTGCCAATGTGTTTGTTTTTCAGTAAAACCTGAATCATTAATTTGATTAATCCCAAACAATACAGGCTTGAGTTGCTCCGTATGCAGGTCAAGCACACTGACAAATTCACCATCGCATTGCAGTTCTAAGCTGTAGTTAGCTGAAAGTAAGCGATTTTTGTCTAGTAACAGGGTGTTTTGATAACCATCACAGGCTAAAAAAATGCCTTGAAGGTAATTGAGATTATCAGAAGATGGATTGCCTGAAGAGGGGATAATGCTGGGCGAAGCAGAAATTGCGCTATTGGATTTTGGTTTTTTACTTGCCATGAGATAACCATTGATGAAGATGGTGCCTAGGGGCGGAATCGAACCGTCGACACGAGGATTTTCAGTCCTCTGCTCTACCGACTGAGCTACCTAGGCAATAATGGGATATTAGATGATGCAAGCTTCTGTGGATGTGTATGCCTGATTGGCATGGTGCCTAGGGGCGGAATCGAACCGTCGACACGAGGATTTTCAGTCCTCTGCTCTACCGACTGAGCTACCTAGGCGAAGCTCCAAAAGGAGCGGCATTAAACCTTAATCATCGCCCTTAGTCAATCAAAATGTGTGATTAATGCACAATGTCAAAAGAAGTCAACGGTTGGTCATGGGCTAATTCTTCTACTTCAACCTTATCAACCCGTGCTGTTACAGGGCCTTTGTGACACCACTTAATGAATTTTTCAATGCTCATATTTTCAGCTTCGGCAATGATTTCTACGCGCCCATCGGCAAGATTTTTAACACTGCCCTTAATTGAAAAATGCTTGGCTTTGTTTTGGGTAAATAAACGAAAGTACACGCCCTGCACCCGTCCTGAGACAATAATTTTAACTCTACGCAGCATGAGTGATGCTCCAACAATAATGAATTTTTAAATGACGCGCAAAATCTTGAGGAATACTTGCCGCGCTCATATCAGTAATAGTAAATAAGGCTAACGCCTGCTCGTCTAAACGAAAGCGTCTAAAATTAGTGGAAAAATATAAGATGCCCTTAGGGGCTAACAAGCGCATCGCTTGCTCGAGTAACAGCACATAATCTTTTTGAATATCAAACACCGAGTCCATACGTTTGGAATTAGAAAACGTCGGCGGGTCTAAAAAAATTAAATCATATTGCCGTGGCTGAGTTTGCGCCGATTCTTGTGCTAACCATTCTAAGCAATTGGCTTGAATAAACTCATGCTCACCCGTATTAGGATTTAAAGCTAAATTATTTTTAGCCCATTGCAGATAAGTATTAGACATATCCACGCTAGTCGTCAGCTTCGCGCCACCCACAGCGGCATGAACGGTCGCGCTACCCGTATAAGCAAACAGATTTAAAAAACGCTTATCTTTGGCTTGTTTTTGAATCAAGGTTCTTATGGGACGATGGTCTAAAAATAAACCTGTGTCTAAATAATCTTCAAAATTCACCAGCAACTGACAACCGCCTTCGCTGATTTGATGAAAATGTTTAGTTTCAGCGACTTTTTCGTATTGTTCAGTGCTACGTTGCCGACGGCGAATTTTTAAAAACACCTGTTCTTTTGGAATGTTTAATACGCGTGGAATTTCAGCCAATAATGCGGCTAAGCGTTGATTCGCTTTTTCGGCATCAATGGTTTTAGGCGGTTCATATTCTTGAACATTCACCCACGTTTGCTCGCCTTGATACAAATCCACTGCCACACAATATTCAGGTAAATCAGCATCATAAACGCGATAACAACTAACGCCTTGTTGCTTTGCCCAACGCGCCAGTTTTTTTAAATTCTTTTGCAGACGATTAGCAAACATTTCCGCGCCTTGCGTTTGTAATTCGCTGACTTCGGTGCTACTAATCTGCTCAATGTGTTCGTTAGTAGTTTGTACTTTGGGAATAAAAAAAGCGTTTTCTTCGATTTTTAAACGCAATAACTTACATTCTAACGCGCCGTTAAATAAGGTCACAGGCTTGCGTGAGCGTATCCCTAAACGAAAACCCAGTTCAGGATTACTAATAATCATCGACGCTTGCCAGCCGACAAACTGACTTTGCAAGGTTGCGCCTAATTTTTTATAAAGTTCGCTAGTTTGCGCATCATCGCCTAAACGCTCACCATAAGGCGGATTACACACAACTAAACCTTGTTGCCAACTGCTAGCAGGTTTGCTGTCCTCAATATCGCGCCGCTCTAAATGAATTTTATCGCTCAAACCTGCTGTGGCTATATGCTTACTAGCCCAGCTTAGCGCGTATTTATCCACATCAAAGCCAACAATCACGGGCAGTTTTTTTAAACCTAAGGTTTTACGTTGCTCAGCTTCTTGTCTTAGCGTTTGCCATAGTGCGGCATCGTGTTTTTTCCAGCCAATAAAACCAAAATACTCACGCAGAAGGCCGGGCGCGTAATCTGCCGCCATCATCGCGCCTTCGAGTAATAATGTGCCAGAGCCGCACATCGGGTCGAGCAATGTGCCGCCAGATTCAGCTATCGTTAGCCAATTACTGCGCCATAAAATCGCCGCCGCTAAATTTTCCTTAATCGGTGCGGGGTGTGAGCTGTCGCGATAGCCGCGTCTATGCAAACTCTCGCCTGATAAATCAATACTTAATTGCGCTTGTTCGCCATGTAAATGCACATTAATTCTTAAATTGGGTTGCTCAGTATCAATGGACGGACGCACATTAAATCTGGCGCGGAATTGGTCAACAATGGCATCTTTGACTTTTAACGCGCCAAAATGACTATTGTCGATAACCTCAGAATTTTTTGCAGAAAACGATACCGCAATACTGTCTTCGGGATTGATATGCTCATACCAATCAATTGCTTGTACAGCATTATATAAATCGTTAGCGGAATGTACGCTAAAACTACTGAGTACCAGCAAAATACGATTAGCTGTTCTTGACCACAAACAAGCGCGGTAAGCCATAGCCAAATCGCCTTGAAAGCTAACCCCTGCTAAGGTTTGTCTGAGTTGCTCAGCCTCTAAGCTTTGCAATTCTTCAAACAAAATGGATTCCATCGCCTTAGGCGTGGTGGCAAATAGGGAGTAAGTTGACATGATAACTGCGAGGGTCAATAAGTGATGATATGCCTTACAGAGTAACGCATACAGATACAGAAATAAAAGAGGGGCGAATAAATCGCCCCTTAAAGAATTTACTGAATTTTGAGTAATTCAACATCAAAAATTAATGTTGAATTAGGAGCAATAGGGCCTGCGCCGTTTTCGCCATAAGCTAACACGCTAGGGATATAAAAACGGTATTTCGCGCCTTCGGTCATCAGTTGTACACCCTCAGTCCAACCTGCAATCACGCCGTTTAAAGGAAAAGTGGCAGGTGCATTACGGCTGTAAGAGCTATCAAATTCTTTGCCATCAATGGTTGTACCTTTGTAATGTACGGTGACATTATCAGTGGCTTTAGGTGATTTACTACCCGTGCCTTTGCTTAGCACTTCATATTGCAAACCACTTGCAGTGGTGACAACGTTAGCTTTTTTAGCATTAGCCGCTAAAAAAGCAATACCAGCGGTTTTATTCTCTTCGGGGGTGGTCGCATTTGCGATTGAAAACATAGTAAATCCTATCAGCATAATGGTGATCATTGAAAAAACTTGAATTTGAATTTTGCTCACAATTTGTGCCTCTTTTAAGTTGTTAAGGGAAATAAATTTTAAAAATTAAAAGGCTAACTTAATCATCGCTAGCCTTTAATACGCAATGTATAATGACTACTGATAAACTAAACAACTAATTGGTTTTCTAATACCAATACTTGACGACGTGCTAATCCTAAATTACTTTTCGATTTATCCAATACTACATAAATAAACATGCCTTCGTATTTTTCAGTAGGACGAATAATATGATATTGTTTGCCCAAGGTAATTAAAATATCTTCAATATTATCTCTTAGATTTAAACTGCGCATAGTTTTCATTTTAGCGCGAACCACATCACAATTACCCGCGGCTGCCAATTCAATATCTATTCCAGAGCCAGCCGAACCTAACACCATACCACTTTTAGCATCAACTAATGCAGATACCATAGCTCCATCAATAGTTGAAACCAATTGCTCGACAACTTCTTTTATATTACTCATGTTCTTACCTTATCAATATTACTTTATCAATCACTAGTTCTTTCTTTGAAATTAAAAAAACTAATGCAATCTATCATCATTGCTTGTTGGCTTTAAGAAAAACCTTTCGCACAGTCTACCATTTTTGATTTTTAATTCACAGCGCATTGACCCAATTGTTGCGCAAACAAGCGCGCTCGTTGTTCAACTTTATTGGCAACGCGTCTAAGCCACGCTTTGCGTAAATGACTGCCTTTGGCATAACCTTTATGCCCTTCATGGTAAGCCAGATATAAGCGTTTAGCATCGTTTTTAGGAATCCCTAATTTACGATGACTCACATAACTATACCAGCCAATAAAATCGGTGGCATCGGCAAAATCATCACGTTCGGCTGTCCAACTACCAACGCTATTCAAATATTGCGCCCAAGTCTCATCTAACGCTTGTGCATAACCATACGCGCTACTAGGACGCGACCACGGAATAAAACCCAAAAGCCAAGTACGCGGCGGCTGAGCATCGGCAACAAAATGCGATTCTTGGTGCATAATTGCCATCTGTACAGCAATAGGCACACCCCAACGCGTATAAGCGTGTTTGGCATTTTTGTACCAGTCTTCATTTTCTTTGAAGGTAGCACAAATATTATCGGTATTAGTGGGTGGCATAGTTGCACAAGCCACTAACAAGCCGCTTAAAAATATAAGTAACAATTTCTTCATTGCGTGTCTAATAAACAAATCCTATTAAAAAACAACAAACCTTTGATTGGGATACTACAATTACAAGAAAATTCCTTGAACTGATAAAATTTAACCAGAGGATATAACGATGACTGTTAATTTAAAACGCCCTTACCGTAAAAATCTAGCCATGCGCGGACTTATTTACTTAGAAGGCAAAGAACAAGAAGTCACTGTCAGAAATATCTCTATTACAGGGGTATTAGTTGAAATCAATAGTGGCGAAGATAATAGTATTATTTTTAATACCTTACTCACTGCAAAAGTCATTGATATTTATCTACCCATATTACGTTTAGCAGGGGAAGTGGAAGTCATTAGAGTGGATATGGAACACAATCACATTACACTTGGACTAAGCTTTAAAAATATTGCCTATGATGTTGATAGACTACCCTGTAAAAGAAAAGCCTACCGCAAAAATATCGCTGTTGCAGGACAGATTTTATTAGACAGCAGTTATGTTGATTTTACGACTATTAATGTTTCTGTTGAAGGTTTAATGATTCATCTCAATAGTAATATTAATGTTCAAAAAGGTACGATTACCAACATCGTATTTAATCAATTACGCATGCAAGCACAGGCTCAAATTATCTGGGTAGATACTATTTCAGAAGCAGGAACATTAATGGGTTTGCATTATCTTTCATTAAAAAGAAGTAAACCAGAAGTGACAAAAAATGAGGCAAGCTGAGTAAAATTTTTTGAATGTTGAATTACAAAAATAGGTTATTTAAGTAAGGTGGGGATTACCCACCCTACTTTTAGTTAGATTATTAAAATAACCCTGTGATTTTACCGTTTGAATCAATATCAATACGTTCAGCCGCTGGAATTTTAGGTAATCCCGGCATCGTCATCATATCACCCGCAATTGCCACAATAAATCCCGCGCCATTGGCGAGTCGTACATCTCGAATTTCAATAACGTGTCCCGAAGGTGCGCCTTTAATACTGGGATTACTCGAAAACGACATTTGCGTTTTAGCAATACAAATAGGAAAACTACCATAGTTTTTATTCCATTCCGCTAATTGCGCTTTCACTTTAGCACTCGCGTTAATACTGCCCGCGCCATATAACTTAGTCGCAATGGTTTCTATTTTTTCCCACAAACTAATATTATCTTCATAAACAAAACTAAATGACGCTTCTCTATTATCGACAATCTCACTAATCGAGTGGGCTAAATCTTCTGCACCCGCGCCGCCATTTGCCCAATGGGTTGCAATTACGCACTTCGCATTAATTTCAGCGCAGAGTTTTTGTAATAATTCAATTTCAGCAGTCGTATCAAAAGTGAAATGATTAATACTGACCACACAAGGCAAACCATAATGCTTGGTAATATTGTCATAATGGCGTTTTAAATTAGCAAAGCCCGTTTCTAATGCCGCTAAATTCTCTTGATTTAACTCTTCTTTAACAACACCACCGTGGAATTTTAACGCTCTAATGGTTGCCACTAATACCACCGCCGATGGTGTTAATCCTGACATACGGCATTTAATATCAATAAACTTTTCCGCGCCTAAATCCGCACCAAATCCCGCTTCGGTAACTACATAATCAGCCAGTTTTAAAGCGGTTTTAGTGGCAGTGACGGTATTACAACCATGAGCGATATTGGCAAAAGGGCCACCGTGAATAATAGCGATATTATTTTCTAAGGTTTGCACTAAATTCGGTTTGATAGCATCTTTTAATAATGCCGCCATTGCGCCATGTGCTTTTAAATCACTGGCATAAACAGGCGTGATTTTATCGGATTTATAACCTATAACAATACGTCCTAAACGCTGTTTTAAATCATCGCGGCTGGTGGCTAAACATAATATCGCCATAACCTCAGAGGCAACCACAATATCATAACCATCTTCGCGCAAATACCCATTAGCCGCCCCGCCCATACCGACTACGATATTACGCAAAGCGCGGTCATTCATATCAACTACGCGTTTCCATTGAATACGGCGCGGGTCAATATCTAATTCATTGCCGTGATTAATATGATTATCAATTAAAGCCGATAATAAATTATGCGCCACACCAATAGCGTGAAAATCCCCAGTGAAATGTAAATTAATATCTTCCATTGGTACAACTTGGGCATAACCACCACCCGCCGCGCCACCTTTTACCCCAAAACACGGCCCTAATGAAGGCTCGCGCAAACACATAATGGTTTTTTTGCCAATGCGATTTAAAGCATCACCTAAACCTACAGTCGTCGTCGTTTTGCCTTCACCTGCTGGCGTTGGACTAATTGCTGTAACCAGTATTAATTTACCGTTTTTTTTATCAGCTAAACTATTAATGTATTCAAGTGATAATTTAGCTTTGTAATGACCGAATGGGTCTAAATGCTCAGGCTCAATACCAAAGTTTTCTTTGGCTAAAGCGATAATGGGTTTCATGGTTGCCTGTTGGGCAATTTCAATATCAGACATGAGTAAATACCAGTAAGTTTTAAGAGAAGTTATTGTTTGCGTGAATAAATTAATTATTCAATTGACATAATTTTTTATACCAATCAGCAAAATGATGACATTCTGCTAATAAGGTATGAATACCAATGGCTTTAATAGCTGAAGCCCCGTGATAGGTTTTACGATAGTTAGGATTATTTAAGAGTTTATCTAATCTGGCAGAGGGTTTTGTCTCGTAACTATTATTAATATGTTCGGGCGTTTCAAATTCGTCACGAATAGTTTTTAGTTGTTTTGAAAATTGTGTCCAATTCGGTTCAACCGTTACTAATTTTTCAACATCTGAAAATAACAACGCTTCAAATTCATAAGGCTGAATATAAGGGATAAAATACCTTGCTAAGTTACTATTTTCTTTGGCAATATCTTCGTATAAAGCCTTTTCTAAACATTCGACTTTTTCATACACATTATTGCATTTTTGAGATTGCTCAAAATTAGGAAAGTGCTTATCTAAGGCATATAAATCAAATAAGGTTGTGACGAATGCGTTTTTTTCTTTTTTTAATGACTTAATGATGAACGGTTTCACTCGTGCATAATCAAATGCACCACCTTTACTATTACGCGAAGTAGGAACTAAAAGTGGCGTTAAATAAATCTTTTGATCAGCTAATATAGGCGCGAGTACATCACGAATAAACGTTTCTTCACTTTGTCCTTCGCATATTACATAATAACGTGTCATCGGCTAGGTCTCCCGCCGATAATATTACTCGTCCATAATTCGCCCAAAGTATAATCGTCTAACCAATCTTTTAATTCTATTTCATTCAAACGTTTAAAACTTGAAGCGTCATTTTCTCTATCCACTATGATAATATCATCAGCAGAAAAATGATTGATTAACTCAACCGATTGCGTAGAAATAATTAATTGTTTTTTTTCAGCGGCACGTTTAATTAAATCCGCTAATATCGCTAAAGCATAAGGGTGTAGACCTAATTCAGGTTCATCAATTAATACGGTGTCGCTCATTAAATCAAATGGTTGTAATAATAACACCGCCAAACAAATAAAACGCAATGTACCATCTGATAAAATATGGGCTTTAAATGGGGTGTCTAAATCACCTTTTTCAAACCATTCTAATTCAATTGTTTCTTGATTATCTCGATTAACAAAATCAGAGAAAAACGGCGCGACTAATTGAATAGTATTAACAATTTGCTGATAATTTTCTGGATATTCTTTTTTTAATTTTAATAAAAAAGCGGCTAAATTTTCGCCATTAGGTTTTAAACGTAAGTTATCATTAATCACATGAGTTTGTTTTATTGGTGAGTCATCACTGGTATCATGAAAATGATAAACTCGCAAATTTTGAATTGCTGATTTAATATTGATAATAGATGCAATGTAAAACTCATCTTCTTTATTAATATAAGGAATATTAGTTGTTTTAAGTTGAGATTCGGTATTTGAGCTTTTGAAATCTATAAAATGTGGCTTAGATTCGTTATCGGAAGTAACACAACGGTCGTATTTAAAAATTAGTCGATTATCTATAGTTGGAATGAGAGAAAATCCATAACCATAATTGCTATAACAATAACGCCCATCATGATAATATTTATTTTCTATTTCAAAGACAATTGTTATTTCTTCAGTTTTCTTTTTACCATAATGTAATAACGAATTAATACCCCCATTTTTTTGCACATAAAGTTGTAAATCTTGATTATAAAGATGTGCTAAAAATTTAAACACTGAAATAAAATTACTTTTACCCGCGCCATTTGCCCCTAATAAAATATTAAGATTTTTTAGCGGGAAGTTTTCTAAATTTTTAATCGACTTATAACCTTTAATAGTTATTTTATCTAGCTTTGACATTGGTTTGTTATAACTCAAAAAAAACAGACTGACAAAACGCTAGCTTTGCCAGTCTTGATAATAAAACTAATCTTGCCTAATTGCGTTAATAATTCAGCTTTGTACTTAACTATAAACAGGAAAACGCGCACATAATGCGCTGACTTTTTCACGCACAGTATTAATAACGCTTTCGTCTTCGAGATTCTCCATCACGTCACACATCCATTGCGCTATTTCTATTACTTCGGCTTCTTTAAAACCGCGAGTAGTAGGCGCGGGTGTGCCTACGCGAATACCGCTAGTGACAAAAGGCGATTGTGGGTCATTAGGCACAGCGTTTTTATTCACAGTAATATGGGCTTTACCTAATGCCGCATCGGCGGCTTTGCCAGTAATCCCTTTTGGAATTAAAGACACTAACATTAAATGATTATCCGTGCCGCCTGATACTACATCAAAACCACGTTCAATAAAGACTTGCGCCATCGCTTTAGCATTATTAATTACTTGTTGTTGATAGACTTTAAATTCAGGCTGCATGGCTTCTTTAAATGCTACTGCTTTAGCGGCAATAACGTGCATTGAAGGCCCACCTTGAATACCGGGGAATATCACTGAATCAATTTTCTTTTCAATTTCAGGATTACTTTTACAAACAATTAATCCCCCACGCGGGCCACGCAAAGATTTATGAGTGGTACTTGTTACTACGTCAGCAAATGGAACAGGATTGGGATATAAACCAGCGGCAATTAATCCCGCAACGTGCGCCATATCCACTACTAAATACGCGCCGACTTTATCAGCAATATCTCTAAAGCGTTGCCAATCCCACACGCGTGAATAAGCCGAGAAACCCGCGACTATTACTTTGGGTTTATGTTCTATTGCTAAAGTTTCTACTTGTTCATAATCAATTTCGCCAGTGTCGATATTTAAACCGTATTGCACCGCATTATATAACTTGCCTGAAAAATTAGGTTTCGCGCCGTGGGTTAAATGACCGCCGTGCGCTAGGCTTAATCCTAAAATAGTATCACCCGCCTGCATTAATGCCATGAATACTGCCATATTGGCTTGTGAGCCTGAATGGGCTTGTACATTGGCATAATCTGCACCGAATAATTGTTTAGCTCTATCTATTGCTAATTGTTCAACTACGTCTACATATTCACAACCGCCGTAATAACGTTTATTAGGATAACCTTCGGCATATTTATTGGTTAATTGTGAACCTAATGCCTCCATTACGCGCGGACTGGCATAGTTTTCTGAGGCAATTAATTCAATGTGATTTTGTTGACGATTGCGTTCGCCTTCCATTGCAGTAAATAATTCGCTGTCGAATTCAGCAATAGTCATATCTTTAGTGAACATAGTTTTTCCTAATAGAGAGTTTTAAATTTTGATAAAGTAGGGGCGAATTATATTCGCCCTTGTGCAGTTTTTGTTAGTGTGGGCAAATAATAATTTGCCCCTACATTATTTTTAATTAGGTAATAATAACAGTATTTGCAAATCGGCAACATTAGTACCCGTAGCACCTGTTATTAATAAGGCATTCGCTTGTTTTAAGGCGTGATAAGAATCATTATTTAATAATAACTGCTCGGCATTATTAATAAGCGATAAGCTGTTATTATCAATAATCCCGCCAGCGGCATCGGTTGGGCCATCACGTCCGTCTGTGCCACCACTTAAAAATAGCCAGTTACCTGTTAAAGCTTGTTTTTGCGCGGCAATAGCAAAAGCTAAGCTCATTTCTTGATTGCGTCCGCCCAGTCCTGTGCCTGTTAAAGTTACGGTGGTTTCGCCACCTGCTAATAAGGCTAAGGGTTTATTAATACCTTGTTCACATCGTGTTTTAGCAATAGCGACTAATGTTTCAGCGGCTTGTTTTGCCTCACCACAGAGCGCGTAATCAATCACTTCAACTGCAAAACCCGCCAATTCAGCCGCGTCACGCATAGCATTAACGCTTAAGGTATTACTGCCAATTAAGTGATAGTCAGTATTAGCAAACACAGGGTCTGACGCTTTAGGCGTTTCGGCAACTAAACCCTGCTCACCATCTTGCAAATAAGACCGCACAGATAAAGGGACATTGTGCCATAGCCCCTTAGTTTTTAGAACACAAATAGCGTCACTAAAGGTGCTGTTATCAGCAACTGTAGTGCCACTGGCAATCGCACTGACCTCATCACCTAAAACATCGGACAAAATTAAGGCGTGAACATCGGCAGGATAGGCAAGTTTTGCCAAACCGCCGCCTTTTAATTGCGATAAATGTTTTCTCACGCAATTGATTTCATTAATACTCGCGCCTGAAGCTAATAATAATTGCGTGGTGATTATTTTTTCTTGCAAACTAATAGAATTAACAGGATAAGGAATTAATGCCGAACCGCCGCCGCTTATTAATACTAAGACTAATTCACCTTGCCGCGCTTGTATTACTTCTTTAGCGATTTTTTGTGCCGCCTGTAATCCATTGTTATCAGGTAACGGATGACCCGCCCCAATAATTTCGAGAGTATTTTCTGCACTAACATTTTCATAATTAGTCACTACAATGGGTTTATTAATTAATAAGTGTTTGGGTATTATATCTTGCGCGGCGGTTATCATTGATAAGGCGGCTTTACCAAAAGCAATTAAATGAATAGTTGACCAATCACCCGTGCGTTTATGGGTATCATCATGACCTAATTCAATTGTATTATTATTAAGCTTAATATATTGCTGAACCGCATAATAGGGATTTGCGGCATGAATACCTGCTTGAAAAATATTAATAGCGTGTTGGTGTAAATTATTCATCATCTTTAATGGGATATTATTTTGATTGCGCGAGTCAAAAGACTGTTATCAATTTGAAACTGCTATAATTAACTTAACTTAAGCCTTAAAATTTTAACAGATTACAAGGCAATCAATTCATTTTAAGGATTTTTTATGACACATACTCCGCATTTTAATCAACAAGGCGAGGCGCACATGGTCGATGTTAGCGCGAAAGCTGTTACTGAGCGCGTGGCGGTGGCTGAGGGTTATATTTTGATGTTGCCTGAGACCTTGCAACGCATTATGCAAGGTGAGCATCGTAAAGGCGATGTTTTAGCGGTGGCAAGAATTGCTGGCATTATGGCAAGCAAGAAAACCGCTGATGTGATTCCGCTATGTCATCCTTTGCCTTTGAGTCATGTTGAGGTGCAACTGCATCCGCAACCCCATACCAATCGGGTGCATTGTATTACTACAGTGAAAACTACAGGACAAACAGGCGTGGAAATGGAGGCGTTACATGCCACCTCTTGCGCGTTGTTGACTATTTACGATATGTGCAAAGGCATTGATAGAGGCATGGTGATTCAGGCGATTCAATTAGTGCAGAAAAGTGGCGGTAAATCGGGGCATTGGCAACGTACAAAGGTATGAATTTAGATTGGTTACTGAGTTTATAAGAGTCCAAGGCTTGTTTTGTATCCAGTACAAAGCAAGCTTTGGACTCCAGTATATCACTTCAATTAATCACTGTTTTACAAGACTATACTGTATAAAATAACAATTATTGCTAGCGTAGCGGTATTTCAATAATAGCCGCGTTAGCTAGATGAATAAAAATATCTTCATTTGCTTTTGAAAAATTGCCACTTTCAAATGCGTTTAAAATAATTTCTAAGCGTTTTTGAACATCAGCATTTTTACCATCAGTATCAAATTTTGTTATTTTAGCACAATGGTCTAAATGAGCTTTAAGACGACTTTCATCATTATCTTTATGGGTATCATGATGAATAATAACAAAGGCTTTATTGGTAAAACCATAGCTTAATAATTTTTTTATTAATACTATAGTATGTTTGGGGTCTGAATAATTAGATGACATGTTATTTTATTAATTAATAATGATAAAGCAGGTTATAAGTTGGAATTTAATTCCAACTTATAACCCATTAGTTAAATTATTCCCCGTTAGCGGCGTAATCAATATAAATATCGATGGTATTTTTAGGTTCAACCTGAGCAATCGGCAAATCCACACCTGCTTTCCATTGTTTAACGATTTCAGTTTTATTAGTACCTGTAATCAAAAACAATAACTCGGTAGTATCACTTAACGCGCCAGCACTTAAGGTCACACGTTCAGCGGGGGGTTTGGGTGATTGATTCACAGGATGCACAAAACCCTCAGTGGGGTGAACATGGTTGGGGAATAAACTGGCGGTATGCCCATCTTCACCCATGCCCAATAACACCATATCAAAAGGCAACGCACCTGCCACAATAGGGTTATAAGCCACAGCGGCGGCTTCATTACCTAATTCAGCAGGAATCGTGAAAATCTGTTCTTTAGGTATTGCCACATGATTTAAAAAAGCTTTTTCGGCTAACACGTTATTGCGCTCGGCATCATCAATTGGCAAACAACGCTCATCACCATAATAAATAAACCAGTTCGCCCAATCTGCCTCACTTTGCGCTAATAAACGGTAGATTTTTTCAGGGGTATTACCGCCTGCTAACACCAGTTTAAAACGTCCACTTTGGGCAATGGCACGCTCAGCGGCAGTTAAAATTTGTTGACTTGCCGCGCTAGCGACTAGGTCGGGGTTTTCAAAAATATGCCATCGGCTATTGGTTTGCATGTTATTTACACTCAGGTGTTAAGGAACTCCGCCATGCTTGATTTTCTTTATCAAACAAACGGCTGTCTTCTGGCCCCCATGAGCCAGCGGGATAAGTTGCAATGTAATCGCGTTCGATTGCCCATGTTTGTAAAATTGGGTCAACAATGCGCCACGCATATTCCACTTCATCAAAACGCAAAAATAACGAGCGGTCGCCTTTTAATACGTCTAATAATAAATCTTCATAAGCATCAATGGCTTTTTCGTCTTCATTACGGAAACTCGCATCTAAACTACTGGTGCGGGTGCGCATTTCTAAACCTGGTTCTTTCACGGTCATTTCAATACGAATACATTCTTCGGGTTGAATGCCCAGCAATACCCAATTCGGACTCATACATTGATGAGTTTCGCGGAAAAACTGCAAAGGCGGATGACGAAAACAAATCGAAATAGTCGATTGTGATTTTGCCATGCGCTTACCTGTCCGCAAATACATGGGTATGCCGCGCCACCGCCAGTTATCAATGTATAACTTCATGGAAGCATAGGTTTCAGTGGTGCTATTAGGTGGAATATGGTCTTCGTCTAAATAACCATTAACCTTCACGCCATTAACCTGTCCTTTGGTGTATTGCCCACGGAAAGCTTGCGCATGAACCGCTTCTTTAGGAATAGGACGAATCGATTTTAAAACTTTCACCTTTTCATCACGCAAGGCCTCCGCTTCCATTGATACGGGCGGTTCCATCGTCACTAAGGTCAATAATTGCAATAAGTGACTTTGTAGCATGTCGCGCATTGCCCCTGAGCCATTGTAATAATCACCACGACTATCAATACCTATGCTTTCTGAATGGGTGATTTGAATATGGTCGATATAGTTACGATTCCACAAGGGTTCGAGCATCACATTAGCAAAGCGAAATACCAGCACGTTCTGCACCATGCCTTTACCTAAGTAATGGTCAATGCGATAAATTTGTTCTTCATGCAGATAATGACTAATGCGTTTTTGCAAAGCTTGCGCGCTTTCTAAATCATAACCAAAGGGTTTTTCAATAATAACTCTGCGCCAACCTGCGGCTTCTTCTTCATTAAATAAATGATTAGCACTTAAAAAGCTCATCACTGTGCCAAAATCAGCAGGACTAATCGATAAATAAAAAGCGATATTGCGCGAAAATTTATCTTTATTATTCAGTAAGGCGGCTAATTCGCTATAACATTGCTCTTGTTGAATATCGCCTTGGTGATAACACAAGCGTTCGCTAAAACGTTTAAAAATCACCTCATCAAATTCGTCTTTGACTTTGGTTTTAACCATGTCTTCAACTTCACTTAACCATTTTTTTTGATCCCACGCACGGCGACCAATAGCTAAAATGCGTGTACCTTCAGGCAAACGATTTGCCACGTCTAAATGATACAGCGCGGGCATTAATTTAATGCGCGATAAATTACCCGTCGCGCCAAAGATTACATAAGTACAAGGTTCTGCATTCATAAAAAAGAAAAAGGTAATTTTAAAGAAGTAATTATTGTTATTAAAAAAGACTAAATAGTAATTTATTCTTCTTTATAACTAATCGCTGTGCGGTGAATTTCCATATCAGGATCAAAACTGAGGGATTTAACTAAATTCTCAAGTTTTGCATAATCCTGACTATCGATTGCTGTAATTTTACAGCCTATGCAGTGCATTTGCGGATTAATATTGAGCTTGTGCCACAAAACCTTTATTCGCGCTTTAATGAATAACTGCATTTCATCTTTCATATCATTTTCTATATAAATGTCTTTAATTTCATTTATAGGCATGATTTGATCACTAATAAACATTAAGCCTTCTGTTGATAAATCTGCAAGAGAGCCTATATGTTTATTAGTCTGCTGATCTAATATATTTAGATACTGACAAAGATAATTTCTTTTTTCATGACTCATAATTAAAGCTCCTTGGTTAAAATTAATTTAGTAAGTACTTAAGTTTATTCTAAGTCGTATTGTGTAGCAATATAAGCTGCTTCGCTAGAGGGTAATACGGTTTTGCCCCATAAATAACGCATACAAACGCGTAACATATCAAACACAATTAACCATAGTAAGCTGACTAAAAACAAGGTTAAATAAGCATCTAAGCGTAAATTAAAAATTAATTGTGGTGCAATTATCGCTTTTTCAGCGGGTAATAAACCTGCTAATAATTTGGTATTTAAATCCTCAGCGGCTGAAAAGAAACCAATACGCAAATCTTCACTGGTAATTTTTTGCCATGCGGCTGTGCTGGTAATAATAACAAGCCATGTCAGCGGTAACGCGCTTATCCATGCGTATTTTAATTTACCTGATTTCACCAAAATACCTGTAGCAACGCTTAAGGCAATGGCAGCAAGCATTTGATTGGCAATACCAAATAAGGGCCAGAGAATATTCACGCCGCCATTGGGGTCTATTACGCCAATATATAAAAAATAACCCCATGCCGATACAACTAAAGCACTGCTCAGTATTACCGAAGGTGTCCACGAAGTTTGCCCCATGCGTGGCCAGATATTACCGAGCATGTCTTGCAACATGAACCGACCCACGCGTGTACCAGCATCCAAAGTCGTTAAAATAAAAATGGCTTCAAACATAATGGCAAAGTGATACCACAAAGCCAGCAAGCCTTCACCAAAAGCACTACCAAAAATGCTTGCCATGCCCACGGCTAAGGAAGGCGCACCACCTGTACGCGCAAATAAGCTGGTCTCGCCCATTTGTCGTGCTAAGGTTTGCATTTGCTCAACGCTAACAGGAAAGCCCCATGAGGAAATCTTGGCAACTGCGTCAATGGCTTCTTTACCAACAATCCCTGCTGGACTATTGATAGCAAAGAACACACCCGGATCGAGAACCGTAGCTGCAATCATCGCCATAATGGCAACAAAGGATTCTAATAACATGCCGCCATAACCTATCATGGCAATGTCGCGTTCGTTAGCTAACAGTTTTGGGGTTGTGCCTGAGGCAATTAAGGAATGAAAGCCTGAAATCGCGCCACAAGCGATAGTGATAAACACAAAGGGGAATAATTTACCGCCAAAAATAGGGCCTGTGCCATCAATAAAGCTGGTAATGGCGGGCATTTTGACGCTGGGTTGCAATAATAAAATTGCCACCGCTAATAAAGTAATCGTGCCTAATTTCATATAGGTCGATAAATAATCACGCGGCGCGAGTAACAACCAAACAGGTAAAATGGCGGCGGCAAAGCCATACGCCATAATCCACCACGCTAAAGTCAAACCCTCGTGGTCAAAATAACTACGCCATTGGCTATTGTCCAACCAGCCTCCAGCGGCAACGGCGAGTAGCAACAACATCACGCCTATAGCTGAGGCTTCTAAGACTTGTCCTGCGCGTAAATAGCGCATGTAAAAACCGATGAACATAGCAATAGGAATCGTGGCTGACACGGTAAAGGTTGCCCAAGGGCTGTGTTTCATGGCATTAACCACTACTAAGCCCAATACCGCGATAAGAATAATCATAATGGTAAATGTGCCAATTAATGCCGCACTGCCACCTAATAATCCTAATTCATCACGCGCCATTTGCCCTAAGCTTTTGGCATTACGCCGCGTGGACAAGAACAAAATCACCATATCTTGTACACAACCGCCTAGCACCGCACCAAACAAAATCCATAATGTGCCAGGTAGATAACCAAATTGCGCGGCAAGTGTAGGCCCCACCAAAGGTCCAGGGCCTGCAATGGCAGCAAAATGGTGTCCAAAAACTACCCATTTATTGGTTGGCGTAAAATCATGTCCATTATCAAGTCGCTCTGCGGGTGTGGCTCTGGTGGCATCAACACTTAAAACTCTTGCCGCAATCCATGCCGCATAAAAACGATAAGCCAGTGAATATACGCATAAAGCCGCCGCAATAAACCATAGCGCGTTAATTTGCTCACCACGATTTAAAGCAATTGCACTGACTGCTATTGCGCCAATAATGGCAACAATTATCCACAAGGCATTTTTTGCTAAGATATTCATATCATCCTTTTAGGCAATGTAAAACTTGATTATCCTAGAAGATAAAATTATTTTCATAAAAATATGATGAATAAGCTTTATTTAGTGCTAAACCATTGCTTTTTGGGGGTAAAACAGTTTTCTTAAGGCATAAAAAAAGTCGGAATAACCGACTTTTTTATTAGAAAGATTTAGCCAACTGTTTATTCAGGTCTATCGACCAGTTCAACATAAGCCATAGGCGCGTCATCACCTGATCTAAAACCACATTTCATGATACGCAAGTAGCCACCTGCTCTCTCTTTGTAACGTGGTCCTAATTCGTTGAACAATTTAGTTACCATTTTGCGATCGCGCAATCTAGCAAAAGCTAAACGTCTTTTAGCGACAGTGTCTTCTTTAGACAAGGTGATTAATGGTTCAGCGAAGCTTCTCAATTCTTTAGCTTTTGGCAAAGTAGTTTTGATTAGCTCATGTTCAAATAATGAGTTTGCCATATTACTGAATAGCGCCTTACGATGGCTGCTATTCATATTAAATTTTCTACCTGATTTACGATGTCTCATTGCGAAAAGACCTGATGTTAGTGTGTTGCTGTATGGTTTTGATCGATAAGATTATCGGGCGGCCAATTTTCTAAGCGCATACCCAATGACAAACCTTTTAATGCAAGGATGTCTTTTATTTCTGTTAACGATTTTTTACCGAGATTGGGTGTTTTTAATAATTCAACTTCAGTACGTTGAATTAAATCGCCAATGTAGAAAATATTCTCAGCTTTTAAGCAATTAGCAGAACGAACTGTCAATTCTAAATCGTCAACTGGACGCAGTAATATAGGCTCAAATACTTCCTCTACCACAACTTCTTCGGTCAACTGGTCATTTACCTTTTCAAAATCGACAAAAACAGATAATTGGTCATGTAATATGGTCGCTGCCAGTTTGATAGTTTCTTCAGGATCGACTGTTCCGTTAGTTTCCAATTCTATTATTAGCTTATCTAAATCAGTACGCTGTTCAACACGCGTGCTTTCGACTTGGTAAGCGACTTTGATAATAGGACTGTAAGATGCGTCCAATTGCAATGCACCAACAACCAAGTTATTTTCAGGGTTTGCTTTGCGTACGCTAACAGTCTCGTAACCTCTACCACGGCGCACTCTGAGTTTCATATTCAAAACACCAGATTGTGTCAGATTGGCAATGACTAAATCTGGGTTAAC
This sequence comes from Methylococcaceae bacterium, assembly GCA_049296695.1. Classification (GTDB taxonomy): domain Bacteria; phylum Pseudomonadota; class Gammaproteobacteria; order Methylococcales; family Methylomonadaceae; genus UBA10906. The sequence goes on from JBAQSX010000013.1 coordinate 40,534, forward strand.
AATCTCAACGTCATGGGGCAAACTAATGTCCCCCGCAGTAACACTGCCTGCGCCCTGCTTAGTAAGCATCAATTCAACTTCATCTTTAGAATGAAGAATAACAGCTAATTTTTTAAGGTTGAGTAAGATATCGATAACATCTTCTTGAACACCTTCTATAGTTGTGTATTCATGAAGAACGCCTTCGATTTCTACATCGGTAACTGCACAGCCAGGAATTGTAGATAATAAAACACGTCTCAATGCATTACCAAGAGAATGCCCAAAGCCGCGTTCTAATGGCTCGATTACAATCCTAGAATGATTGGCAGTTTTACTGATAACTTCAACTAACCGAGGCTTCAATAAGCCAGGAATAGAACTCTGCATTTATATTTCTCAAAATTACAATTACTTGGAGTAAAGTTCTACAACAAGTTGTTCATTAATATCGCTACCCAAATCAACTCTATCAGGCAATGAACTAAAAGTACCTGTCATAGCTTTTGAATTAACCTCTACCCAAGCAGGAAAGCCGTATTGTTCGGTAATTGTCAAGGCATCAACAATTCTTTGTTGTTTTTTAGCTTTTTCTCTGATTGATATAACATCACCAAGTGATACTTGGTAAGAGGGAATATTAATCAATGCGCCATTGACTTGTATAGATTTATGAGAAACTAATTGACGTGCTTCAGCGCGAGTACAAGCAAAACCCATGCGATAAACAACGTTATCTAATCTGGATTCAAGAAGATTCAATAGGTTTTCACCTGTTGCTCCTTTTCTCATATCAGCAGATTTATAGTAATTTCTAAATTGTTTTTCCAAAATTCCGTAAATTCTGCGTAAACGCTGTTTCGCTCTTAATTGAACAGCATAATCAGAGTTTCTGGCACGTTTTGCTCCATGCTGACCAGGTCTTTGATCGAGTTTACATTTACCCTCTAAAGATTTGCCTCTGCTTTTTAATAGCAGATCAGCACCTTCTCTGCGACTTAATTTACAAGTAGGTCCAAGATATCTTGCCATAGTACTACTCCAAATTCTCTATACGCGGCGTTTTTTAGGAGGACGACAACCATTATGAGGTATAGGCGTCACATCAACGATATTGTTAATTTTAAATCCCAGATTGTTCAAAGAACGTACTGCTGATTCACGACCAGGTCCTGGTCCTTTAATCATTACATCAAGATTTTTCATACCAAATTCTTGTGCAACAGCTCCAGCTTTTTCAGCGGCGACCTGTGCAGCAAAAGGGGTACTTTTTCTTGAACCACGAAAACCAGAACCACCTGAGGTAGCCCAAGATAGGGTATTACCTTTTCTGTCAGTAATCGTTACGATAGTGTTGTTGAAGGAAGCATGTACATGCACAATGCCATCGGCAACTTCTTTTTTGATACGTTTTCTAGCGCGATTTGGACTAGCCATTACTTTAATCTCTGTATAAATATCTTATTTTTTAATAGGTTTACGTGGACCTTTGCGGGTACGAGCGTTAGTTCTTGTTCTTTGTCCTCTCAAAGGCAAACCACGGCGATGTCTTATGCCGCGATAGCAGCCCAAATCCATCAACCTTTTGATATTCATTGAAACTTCACGGCGCAAATCGCCTTCTACTGTCATCTTCGATACTACAGTACGAATAGATTCCAATTGTTCTTCGCTTAAATCTTTTATTTTGACGGAGGGCACTATTCCCACCTCTGCACAGATATCACTTGCAGTTTGTCGACCTACACCATAAATCGCAGTTAAAGCTATTACTGCATGTTTATGATCTGGTACATTTATCCCGGCAATACGCGCCATTCAGATACTCCCCTGAGTAGTATTCTAAAAAAATTAAAACTGACTCAACCTTGTCGTTGTTTGTGTCTGCCATCAAGGCAAATAACTCTAACGACACCATTTCTTTTTACGATTTTACAATTTCTGCAAATTGTTTTAACAGATGCTCGAACTTTCACAATCAACCCCTAGGTTTGAAACATGTAAATTATTTTTTCAAATTGGCTTTTTTCATTAAGCCTTCATATTGTTGAGACATAACATGAGTTTGTATTTGAGAAATAAAATCCATGACAACCACTACAATAATCAATAAAGACGTTCCACCAAAATAAAATGGAACATTCCAATATATTATTAAAAACTCTGGTAACAAACACACTAAAGTAATATAAAACGCACCAACCAAAGTCAAACGAGTCATTACTTTATCTATATATGCACTGGTTTGTAATCCAGGTCTTATACCTGGTAAAAATGCCCCTGATTTCTTTAAGTTTTCGGCAGTTTCTTTTGAGTTAAATACTAAAGCTGTATAAAAGAAACAAAAGAAAATAATTGCTGCAGCATAAAACATAACATAAACAGGTTGTCCTGGTGATAACATTGTTGCTATATCTTGAAGCCAAGAAAAACCACTATTATTTCCAAACCATGAGGCAATTGTTGCAGGGAATAAAATAATACTAGATGCAAAAATAGGTGGTATTACACCTGCCATGTTAATTTTTAATGGCAGAAAACTACTTTGACCACTGTACATTTTACGTCCTTGCTGTCTTTTTGGATAGTTAATTAGTATTCTACGTTGACCTCTTTCCACAAAAACAACCAAAGCAGTGACAGAGAGTGACAACAAAAACAGCAAAATTATGAACGCCCCGTTCATTTCACCAGTTCTAGCCAATTCTAATGTACCGCCAACAGCTTTTGGTAGACCAGAAACAATACCTGCGAAAATAATCATAGAGATACCATTACCAACGCCGCGTTCAGTAACTTGCTCACCTAACCACATCAGGAAAACAGTTCCTGTAACTAAAGTTACAGTGGTAACAAAAACAAAAGACCATCCAGGATTTAACACCACTGAAAGCCCACCAGCAGTTTGATTTTGCAAAGCTAAAGAGATACCAATCGCTTGAAATGTCGCTAAAACCACAGTTCCATAACGTGTGTATTGAGAAATTTTACGCCTTCCTGACTCACCTTCTTTTTTCATTTGCTCCATCGTTGGAATAACAACGGTCATCAATTGCATAATAATCGATGAAGAAATATAAGGCATGATACCAAGAGCAAATAAACTCAAACGCATCAAAGCACCACCTGAAAACATATTAAACATGTCAAGTATAGAACCAGTTTGTTGTTCAAACATGATTGCAAGTGCTTTTGGATCAATCCCTGGGACGGGAATATGCGCTCCAACACGGTAAACGAAAAAAGCTCCTAAAACAAAAAGTAATCTCGCTTTTAGTTCTGAAGAACCGCCAACTTTACTAGCCATCTGAGCTTTTGAAGTACTCACCTTAAGCCTCTACCTTACCACCTGCAGCCTCAATAGATTCTTTAGCACCGATGGTCACTTTAATCCCTTTGGTGACAACAGCTCTATTGATTTCGCCTGATTTAATGACTTTTACTTTCTTAGTAAATACAGGGACAACATTAGCTTCAATTAGAACTTTGAGATCAATTGTTTCAGCAGTCAAAGCATTTAATTCGCCTAGACGAACTTCAGCAGAGTACATGCTAATCTGAGAAGTAAAACCTACCTTTGGTAATCTCCGCTGTAAAGGCATTTGACCGCCTTCAAAACCGACTTTGTGGAAACCACCAGAACGCGCTTTTTGACCTTTATGTCCTCTACCGCAAGTCTTGCCATCGGTACAACCAATACCACGACCTACGCGTTTTGATTTCTTACGAGAACCTTCGCTCGCCTTAATAGTGTTTAAAAACATCAGATTTCCTCAACTTTTAACATGTAGGCAATCTTGTTAATCATGCCTCTATTTTCGGCGGTATTAGGTATTTCAATAGTTTGATGAATTCTGCTCAAACCCAAACCTTTTAAGCAGGCTTGATGACGTGGTAAACGTCCAAACTTACTTTTTGTCATGGTGACACTTAATTTAGTACCAGTCATTTCAATTATCCAATAATCTGTTCAACTGACAAACCGCGCTTTGCAGCTACTTGGTTAGCATCGTGCATTCCTGTTAATCCATTGATTGTCGCTCTCACAACGTTAATAGGATTATTAGTGCCAATACATTTAGCTAATACGTTATGCACACCGACAACTTCAAATACGGCTCTCATTGCACCACCTGCAATGATACCTGTACCTTCAGAGGCTGGTTGCATATAGACTTTTGCTGCACCTGTAGTATTCATAATAGGATATTGCAATGTTCCGCCTTTTAAAGATACTTTACGCATATTTTTACGCGCTTGTTCTAAAGACTTTTGAATCGCAATAGGCACTTCACGTGCTTTACAAACACCATAGCCGACACGACCTTCACCATCACCGACTACTGTTAATGCAGTAAAACCGAAAACTCTACCGCCTTTTACTACTTTAGCAACACGCCGTACATTGACTAATTTCTCTTGCAAATTGTCGGCATTACCTTGAGAAGGTGCTGTAGCCATTTTTTTCTCCTAAAATTTTAAACCAGCTTCGCGCGCAGCATCCGCTAGTGCTTTAACACGACCGTGATATTTGAACCCTGAACGATCAAAAGCAACTTCTGTAACGCCCGCAGCGAGAGCCTTTTCCGCAATGCTTTTGCCTACAGCCGCAGCGGCTGTAATATTACCTGTGCTTTTCAAGGTTGTTTTAATTTCTTCTTGCACAGTTGACGCGCTTACCAATGTAGTTTTGCCATCGCCGCTAATCACTTGCGCGTAAATATGCTGTGAGGTTTTGTGAATTGACAACCGTGTTGCTTTTAATTTTTTAATCTGACAGCGCAATTTCAATGCACGCTTCATACGAGCTTGTTTCTTTTCCATTATGCTACCCTATTTTTTCTTAGCTTCTTTTTTAGCAACAACTTCATCAACATATCTAACGCCTTTGCCTTTATAAGGTTCAGGTGGGCGGTATGCTCTGATTTTTGCAGCAACTTGACCTACTTGTTGTTTATCGCTTCCTTTGATAACAATTTCAGTTTGCGTAGGTGTTTCGACTGAAATTCCAACAGGAACTTCAAAATCAATCGGATGAGAATAACCTAAAGTTAAATTAAGGATGTTCTCTTTTGCTTGCGCTCTATAACCAACACCTATTAAAGTCAGTTTTTTTTCAAAACCAGCTGATACACCAACAACCATATTGTTAATAACGGCTCTAGCAGTTCCTGCTTGTGCAACAGCTTTTCGATCATCTTTGTTCCATTGCATTTGAATTAGGTTATCCACAACATCAATGGTCACAGCAGGATTTAGACTAAAAGACAGTTGCCCCTTACTGCCTTTAACAATAATATTGTTTTCTTCGACTTTTATATCCACGCCACTGGGGATAATAACAGGAGCTTTAGCAATTCTTGACATGATGATAGCCCCTTTAGCAAACAGTACAAATAACTTCGCCACCGTGGCCAATAGCGCGAGCTGCTTTATCAGTCATTACGCCATTTGACGTTGATACGATAGCTATGCCCAAACCGCCAAGAACCTTAGGTAGTTCGTCTTTAGATTTATAAATACGTAAGCTAGGTTTGCTCACCCGTTCGATTTTTTCGATAACAGGCACACCTTTGTAGTATTTTAATTCAATGGTCATTTCAGAATGACTACCAATAGTTTCAACACTGAAATCAGTGATGTAACCTTCTTCTTTTAATACTTTAGCAATCGACACTTTCACTTTAGATGAAGGTAACTTAATGCTTTTTTTTGTAGCAGACTGACCGTTTCTAATACGGGTCAGCATATCTGCTATTGGATCTGACATGCTCATTTTTTATGCTCCAAAACCGTTACCAACTTGCCTTAACTAGACCTGGTACATCACCACGCATAGTCGCTTCTCTCAGCTTGTTCCGACTCAGTCCAAACTTACGGTAATAACCGTGTGGACGACCTGTCAGATTACAACGATTACGCACACGAGTCACACTAGAATCTCTAGGTAATTTTTGGAGTTGCAATTGGGCAGCTTCTTTATCTTCAAAAGTTGTATTTGGACTTCTGATGGTTTCTTTTAAAGCATCGCGTTTAACACTGTATTTTTTTACTAATTGCTTGCGTTTAGTTTCGCGTGCAATCATCGATTTCTTTGCCATGTCAGAATCGCCTTAACTTTTGAATGGGAAATTAAACAATTTCAACAATGCTAAACCTTCTTCGTTGGTTCTAGCAGTCGTTGTAATGGTGATGTCCATACCGCGCAAAACATCGATTTTATCGTAATCGATTTCAGGGAATATGATTTGCTCTTTGACACCCATTGAATAATTGCCGCGACCATCAAAACTTTTTGGGCTCAGTCCTCTAAAGTCTCGAATACGAGGTATCGAAATACTAATCAAACGATCTAAGAATTCGTACATGCGATCACTACGCAAAGTAACTTTACAACCAATAGGCATGTCGTCACGAATTTTAAATCCTGCTATTGATTTTCTTGCTAAAGTGACCACAGGTTTTTGACCTGAGATTTTTTCCATGTCACTAAGAGCGGCTTGTAATATTTTTTTATCAGCAACCGCACCGCCTACTCCCATATTCAAAGTGATTTTGGTTATACGAGGTACTTGCATTACCGATTTGTAAGCAAATTGTTCTTGTAAAGCAGGAAGAACAGTCTCTTTATATACAGATTTTAGTCTAGCCATGATTCATTAGTACCTTATGCGTCGACAAGTTCGTTAGTTGACTTGAAATATCTGACTTTCTTGCCATCTTCTAAAAGTTTGAAGCCGACACGATCCGCTTTTTTAGTCACAGGGTTATATAAACCTACGTTAGAAATATCAATGGGCATATCTTTAACGATAATGCCGCCAGAAATACCAGCATTAGGATTCGGCTTTTGATTTTTCTTAACTTGGTTAATACCTTCAACCAGAACTTTGTTATTTTTTAAGACTTTAGTAACTCTACCGCTTTTATTCTTGTCTTTGCCAGTACGAACGATTACATCGTCGCCTTTTCTAATTTTTTGCATAATGACCGCCTTATAATACTTCAGGAGCTAAAGAGATGATTTTCATAAATTTTTCTCCTCTCAACTCACGAGTAACAGGGCCAAAAATACGCGTGCCTAAAGGTTGCAAATTATTATTTAAAATAACTGCCGCATTACCATCAAAACGAATCACTGAGCCATCAGCGCGACGTACGCCTTTAGCTGTTCTCACAACTAACGCGTTATACACATCGCCTTTTTTAACACGACCGCGTGGGATAGCGTCTTTGATACTGACTTTAATCACATCACCAATACCAGCGTAACGGCGGTGTGAACCACCTAGCACTTTGATACACATGACCCTTTTGGCACCGCTATTGTCGGCAACGTCAAGGCTAGTTTGCATCTGAATCATAATTTTTTCCTAAAATAACAATGAACTACTTACTAGCAGTTTCTAAAACTTGAACCAATCTAAAGCTTTTATTTTTAGACAGGGGGCGGCACGAGGTAATTGCTACTACATCGCCTTCTTGACAAACGTTTTGTTCATCATGCGCCATCATTTTGGTAGAACGCTTAATGTATTTACCATATACAGGGTGTTTTACTACTCGTTCAACTAAAACAGTAATGGTTTTATCCATTTTGTTGCTAACAACACGACCCGTGATTGTTCGCAATTTTACATTTTCATTTTCGCTCATCACTATGCTCTCGCCAACTCATTCAACACGGTTTGCACACGGGCTATATTTCTTCTCACTTCTTTGACTTGATGAGGCTTAGATAGTTGCCCTGTCCCTTTCTGCATTCTGAGATTAAAACGAGTGCGTGACAAGTCAAGTAGCAAGGTGCTTAATTCTTCTTTTGATTTCTGGCGTAATTCACTGGCTTTCATTACATTATCGTCCGAACAGTAAAGAGTGTTTTTAAAGGCAACTTGGCTGCGGCCAATGTAAATGCCTCACGAGCTAATTCCTCAGAAACACCTTGTATTTCATATAGCATCATCCCTGGTCTAATCTGAGCAACCCAGTATTCTACACTACCTTTCCCTTTTCCCATACGAACTTCTAAAGGTTTTTTAGTAATCGGTTTATCTGGGAAAATTCTAATCCAGATTTTACCGCCACGTTTTACATGACGAGTAATGGTTCTACGAGCTGATTCAATTTGACGAGCGGTCAACCGACCACGACTAACCGATTTTAAACCGTATTCACCAAAGCTCACTGATGAGCCGCGCACTGCAGTACCTGTATTTCTACCTTTGTGCTGCTTACGAAATTTAGTTCTTTTAGGTTGAAGCATTATCTTGTCCCTTCAACTATTTTTTAGATTCAGAATTAATGGCCGCCATGTGTGCGTCCATGTCAAAGATTTCACCTTTGAATATCCACACTTTAATGCCAATAATGCCATAAGTAGTGTTTGCTTCAGCGGTCGCATAATCAATATCTGCTCTAAGCGTATGTAGAGGTACACGACCTTCTCTATACCATTCACTACGAGCAATTTCAGCACCGTTTAAACGACCACCAACGTTGATTTTTATACCTTCAGCACCTAAACGCATAGTGTTGGTTACAGCGCGTTTCATTGCACGACGATACATAATTCTTTTTTCAAGCTGTTGCGCAATACCTTCTGCAACTAATTGCGCATCTAATTCAGGTTTTCTGATTTCTTCAACATTTAGCTGAACAGGAACACCAATCATTTTAGAGATTTCCTGTCTCAATACATCAATGTCTTCGCCTTTCTTACCAATTACGATACCTGGACGTGCTGTATGAATAGTAATATGAGCGTTGTTTGCAGGGCGGTTAATCTGAATATGACTAACGGAAGCGTGTGCTAACTTTTTCTTTAGGAAGGCTCTTACGGTCAAGTCTTGATGTAGAAAAACAGAATAGTCCTGACTGTTTGCATACCATCTGGAATTCCAATCCTTGACAATACCCAAACGTATGCCTACTGGATGTACTTTTTGTCCCATGTTCTACCCCTACTCGACTTCAGCGACTTTGATTGTGATATGGCAAGTTCTTTTCAGGATATGATTCCCGCGTCCTTTCGCTCTTGCGCTAAATCTTTTTAGGGTCACCCCTTCATTCACAAAAACGGTAGAAACCTTTAAGTTATCAATATCCGCACTTTCATTGTGTTCAGCGTTAGCAATAGCTGATTCCAACACTTTTTTGATAATGGCAGCGGCTTTTTTAGAACTGAATTTTAATGTATTCAATGCTGTCTCTACTGACATGCCACGGATTTGATCGCCTACTAATCGCGCTTTTTGCGCTGATAAGGGTGCATTATTTAGCTTTGCTGAAATTTCCATCACTCGACTACCTAGATTTTTTATCGATAACATGACCTTTGTAAGTACGAGTCGGTGCAAATTCACCTAACTTGTGACCTATCATGTTTTCAGAAATAAGGACTGGAATGTGTAGCTTTCCATTATGAACAGCGATAGTTAATCCCAACATATCGGGAATAATCATTGACCGTCTTGACCATGTTTTAATCGGTTTCCGATTATTGCTACTGGCGGCATCTTCTATTTTTTTCAGAAGATGATGATCAACAAAAGGACCTTTTTTAATTGAACGTGGCACGCTAACTCCCCTTTATTTCTGCTTACGTCGTCTAACAATCATATTGTCAGTACGTTTATTTTTTCTGGTTTTATAACCTTTAGTTGGCATACCCCAAGGTGATACGGGATGTCTACCACCAGAGGTACGCCCTTCACCACCACCGTGCGGGTGATCGACTGGGTTCATAACCACACCGCGAACGGTAGGTCTTACGCCACGCCATCTTGAAGCACCTGCTTTACCTAGTGAGGCTAAGTTATGTTCTGAATTAGAGACTTCACCAATAACGGCTTTGCAATCCACCATGACTTTACGCATTTCGCCTGAACGCAGACGCAAAGTTGCATGAATATTGTCTCTTGCTACTAATTGCACAGAAGTGCCTGCACTTCTAGCCACTTGCGCGCCTTTACCTGGTTTTAATTCAACACAGTGAACAGTAGTACCTACTGGAATATTGCGCAAAGGCATACAGTTGCCCACTTTTACAGGAACGGTCTCGGACGACAAAATTTCTTGTCCGACTTCTAATCCTTTGGGGGCGATGATGTACTGACGTAGACCATCTTTAAATAAAATCAGCGCAATATTAGCTGTACGGTTTGGATCATATTCCAAACGTTCTACCACAGCAGGAATGTCTGTTTTATTTCTTTTGAAATCAATAATACGATAATGTTGTTTGTGACCACCACCGATATGTCTTGTCGTGATACGTCCTTGATTATTACGGCCGCCACTTTTACTGTTCTTACTTAACAACGGTGCAAAGGGTTTACCTTTATGCAGCTCATCGTTTTTAATACGAATAACAAACCGAGACCCAGGCGATGTCGGTTTTGACTTTACAATAGCCATTGTTTTCTACCGTTTCCTAATTGATCGTTCACGTTAATTGATTAAGCAGCCGAAAACTGAATGTCGTGACCTAGCTTAAGTTTTACATAGGCTTTCTTCCAATCAGACTTTGTATATAAAGAACGACTGGAACGTTTTTGTTTGCCTTTAACGTTTAAGACATGAACTGAATCGACTTCAACACTAAACATTAACTCAACCGCTTTTTTAATGTCTTCTTTAGTAGCCTTCTTTTCTACTTTAAAAACAAATTGTCTATTGTTTTCAGCGGCATTAGTGCTTTTTTCAGAAATAACAGGTGCTTGCAGCACTGCTGCTAATTGATAGGTGTTCATACTCACGCCAAACGCTCCTCAATCTGCTTAAGTGCGCCTGAAGTGGCAATTACTTTATCAGCAGAAACCAACAATACTGGGTTTAAATTAGTCGCTTCAACCACTTCCACATAAGGAATATTTCTTGAAGCTAAAATTAAATTGGCATCTAAATTATCAACCACAATTAAAATACGTTTAGCATCAATTGCTTTTATTTGTTGATTGAATAATTTAGTTTTATGTGACTCAGGGATAATACTGTCGCTAACAACTAAACGACCTTGTCTTAATAATTCAGACAAAATAGAACGTATCCCTACGCGAAACATTTTTTTATTGAGCTTTTGCTCATAGTTTCTAGGACGAGCCGCGAATGTTGCACCCCCTGTACGCCATAAAGGGCTACGGGTTGTACCTGAACGCGCACGACCTGTACCTTTTTGCCGCCAAGGTTTGATACCACCACCGCTAACGTCAGAACGGGTTTTTTGTGCTTTTGTACCTGCACGCGCCCCCGCCATGTAACGTGTTACTAATTGGTGAATCAATGTTTCATTAAAAGACTGTCCAAAAACACTCTCAGCTACACTCAGCTGTCCTGTAGCATCTTGCTCATGTAAAGCAGGTATTTGCAAACTCATAGCTTAACCTTTATTCCTTTTTTTCATTGCAGGAGTAATGACAACATCACCACCTTTAGCACCAGGTACTGCACCTTTAACTAATAGCAAGTTTCTTTCGGCATCAATGGCATGAATAGTTAGGTTCTGGGTAGTGACTTGCACCGCACCCATGTGACCTTCCATTTTTTTGCCTTTAAAAACGCGACCAGGTGTTTGGTTCATACCAATAGAACCCAATACACGGTGCGAACGCGAGTTACCGTGAGTTGCATCTTGCATGTGGAAGTTGTGACGTTTAATACCGCCCGCAAAACCTTTACCAATGCTTCTGCCTTGTACGTCAACGACTTGACCTACTGAAAATACGTCAACTGATAACTTAGAACCAGCAGATAAGTCAACGCCTTCACCGTCTTCGAGTCTAAATTCCCAAAGACCGCGTCCAGCTGTCACATTGGCCGCTGCGTAGTGACCTGCCATCGCTTTATTCACACGCGAGGCTTTTTTATCGCCTGCGGTGACTTGAATCGAACGATAGCCATCAGTTTCGATACTTTTTACTTGTGTGACTCTATTTGAGTCAATTTGTAAGACCGTAACGGGTACTGAAGAACCATCTTCACAAAAAACTCTGGTCATTCCACACTTACGACCTATAAGACCTATTGACATCTGCCAATTCCTCGATTTCTTAATTCAACTTTATCTGAACATCGACACCCGCCGCTAAGTCGAGCTTCATCAGCGCGTCTACGGTTTTATCAGTGGGCTCTACGATGTCCAGTAATCTTTTATATGTTCTTAACTCGTATTGATCTCTGGCATCTTTATTAACATGCGGTGAGATCAAAATAGTAAAACGCTCTTTTTTAGTAGGCAATGGAATCGGACCTTTAACTTGCGCCCCTGTTCTTCTTGCTGTTTCTACTATTTCACCAGCCGATTGATCGATTAATTTGTGGTCAAACGATTTCAACCGAATTCTGATATTTTGATTAGACATACTCGCTTACTCGATGATAGAAGCAACAACACCCGCACCAACAGTACGACCGCCTTCACGAATAGCGAAACGTAAGCCGTCTTCCATCGCAATAGATGAAATCAACTTAACTTTTACGGTGATGTTATCACCAGGCATTACCATTTCTACGCCTTCTGGCAATTCTACCGCGCCTGTTACGTCAGTTGTTCTGAAATAGAACTGTGGACGGTAACCATTAAAGAATGGTGTATGACGACCACCTTCATCTTTAGACAAGATATAGATTTCAGAGTTGAAATAAGAGTGTGGTTTGATAGTGCCTTTGTGTGCCAATACTTGACCACGTTCTACGTCATCTCTTTTTGTACCTCTAAGTAACAAACCAACGTTATCACCTGCTTGACCTTGGTCTAACAATTTGCGGAACATTTCAACGCCAGTTACAGTAGTTGTCACAGTCGGTCTAATACCTACGATTTCAACTTCTTGACCTACTTTAATAATACCGCGTTCGATACGACCTGTTACCACAGTACCACGACCTGAAATTGAGAACACGTCTTCGATAGGCATTAAGAATGCACCGTCAACTGCTCTTTCTGGCAATGGAATATAGCTGTCTAAAGCTTCTACCAATTTAATAACAGAAGGCGCGCCGATTTCGCTTTCATCGCCTTGCAACGCTAATAAAGCAGAACCTTTGATAATTGGTGTATCGTCACCAGGGAACTCATACATATCAAGTAATTCTCTGATTTCCATTTCAACTAATTCGATTAACTCTTCATCGTCAACCATATCAGCTTTGTTCAAGAACACCACAATATAAGGAACGCCAACTTGACGAGACAACAAGATGTGTTCTCTAGTTTGTGGCATTGGACCGTCAGCTGCTGAACATACCAAAATGGCACCGTCCATTTGAGCGGCACCAGTAATCATGTTTTTTACATAATCGGCGTGACCTGGACAGTCAACGTGTGCATAGTGGCGTTTTTCTGATTCATATTCAACGTGTGAGGTCGCAATGGTAATACCACGCGCACGTTCTTCAGGGGCGTTGTCAATTTGATCGAACGCTTTAACCGCACCGCCATGCAATTTTGCCATTACAGTTGTTAATGCCGCTGTCAATGTTGTTTTACCATGATCAACGTGACCGATAGTGCCTACGTTTACGTGAGGCTTAGTCCGGGAAAATTTTTCTTTAGCCATGAGTCAATACCTTTAATTATTTCAATGTTATGAAGATTTTTTAATAATTGCTTCTGCAATGTGTGCAGGTGTCTCGTTATATTTTTCAAACTGCATACTGTAGGTTGCCCGTCCTTGTGTTGCCGAACGCAAATCAGTTGAATAACCAAACATTTCTGCTAACGGAACCTCACAAATAACTATCTTGCCCGATGGTGTATCTTCCATACCTTGAATAACACCGCGTCGTCTATTAACATCACCTACGACATCACCCATATATTCTTCAGGCGTTGAGATATCGACTTTCATTATGGGTTCTAACAAAACAGGACTTGCTTTTCTCGCGCCTTCTCTAAAACACATAGAACCAGCAATTTTAAAAGCCATTTCATTTGAATCCACATCATGATAGGAACCATCAAATAAAGAGACTTTAACATCGAGAACGGGAAAGCCAGCAAGAATACCACTCTTCAATTGTTCTTGAATCCCTTTGTCTACAGCTGGTATGTATTCTTTTGGAACAACACCGCCGACAACTTCATTAACGAATTCATAACCTGTACCAAGTTCTTTAGGTTCAATTCTAAGCCAAACATGTGCATATTGACCACGTCCGCCTGATTGTCTTATAAACTTAGATTCTTGTTCTACTGATTTTCGGATGGTTTCTCTATAAGCAACTTGTGGTGTACCTATATTAGCATTGACATTGAATTCCCTTTTCATACGGTCAACAATGATCTCAAGATGAAGTTCACCCATGCCAGATATGATAATCTGACCAGACTCACCGTCTGTATATACTCGAAATGAAGGGTCTTCTTGAGCTAATCTAACCAACGCGACACTCATCTTTTCTTGATCTGCTTTCGTTTTTGGTTCTACAGCTATGGATATTACTGGCTCAGGAAAATCCATGCGCTCAAGAACAACTGGAGCTTTCAAATCACAAAGTGTATCGCCTGTTGTTATATCTTTAAGACTAACAGCAGCGGCTATATCACCTGCATAGACGGATTTAACTTCTTCGCGGCTATTAGCGTGCATTTGTACAATACGACCAACGCGCTCTCTTTTCATTTTTATTGAGTTATAAACGGTGTCTCCTGTATTTAATACACCCGAATAAACTCTAAAAAAGGTCAAAGTACCTACAAATTGATCAGCTGCAATTTTAAATGCCAAAGCAGAAAAAGGTTCGTTATCATCTGCTATACGCGTCGTTTCAGTAATGCCATTTTCAAGCACCCCATTGACAGCGGCAATATCAGTTGGAGCAGGCATGTATTCGATAATAGCATCAAGCAATGCTTGCACACCTTTATTTTTAAAGGCTGAACCACAAAAAGCAGGAGCAATCTGGTTTGCTATCGTCCTAATACGAATACCGAGCTTTATTTCGTCATCGTTTAAAGTACCCTCTTCAAGATACTTTTCCGTTAATTCTTCGTTAGCCTCAGCGGCGGCTTCAACAATGTAATCATGCCATTTGTTGCTAGCTGCTACTAGTTCATTAGGTATTGCTTCTTCCTTAAAGGTCATACCCATATTGTTCTCATCCCAATAGATAGCTTTCATTTTGATGAGATCGATTACACCTTCAAAATTTTCTTCAGCTCCGATTGGCAACTGCATAGGTATCGCATGACTTCCAAGTCTGGATTTAATTTGCGCAATAACTCTAAGAAAATCTGCACCTATACGATCCATTTTGTTGATAAAAACCAATCTTGGAACTTGATATTTATCAGCTTGTCGCCAAACAGTTTCTGATTGTGGTTCTACACCACCTACAGCACAGAAAACCGCGCACGCGCCATCTAAAACCCGTAAAGACCGTTCAACTTCAATAGTAAAGTCAACATGACCTGGCGTATCAATAATATTGATACGATGCTGCGGAAACTCCTGACGCATACCACTCCAAAAACAAGTGGTCGCGGCTGAGGTAATCGTAATGCCGCGCTCCTGCTCTTGTTCCATCCAATCCATAACGGCCGCGCCATCATGAACCTCACCCATTTTGTGGGATACACCCGTATAGTAGAGTATGCGTTCAGTAGTCGTTGTCTTACCCGCATCAATATGCGCCATGATGCCGATATTACGATAATATTTTATAGGCGTTTTACGCACTCAACTCACAACTTATCCAGTTACCAACGATAATGAGAAAAAGCTTTATTAGCTTCTGCCATTCTATGTGTGTCTTCACGTTTTTTCGCTGCGGTGCCTCTGTTTTCAAAAGCATCCATCAATTCGCCAGCTAATTTAGCTGACATATTGCGTTCATTTCTTTTGTGAGAAGCATCAATCAACCAACGCATTGCAAGTGCCATACGTCTTGAAGGACGGACTTCCACTGGAACTTGATAAGTTGCACCACCTACGCGTCTGGATTTTACTTCAACTCTAGGCTGAACGTTTTCCAATGCTTTGGACAGCACTTCCAGAGGTTCGTTGTGTCCTTTGTTTTTAATCGCATCTAATGCGCCATAAACAATGCTTTCAGCAACTGATTTTTTACCGCTTTCCATAATCATATTCATAAATTTGGTCAGCATCACGCTACCAAATCTAGGATCTGGAATGATTTCTCTTTTTGTAGCGACTCTTCTTCTTGACATCTCAACCCCAACCTATTATTTGCCTTTAGGCCGTTTTGTTCCATATTTAGAACGACCGCAACGTCTTTTGGCTACACCAGACGCGTCTAAACTACCACGCACAACGTGATAACGAACACCTGGTAAGTCTTTAACACGACCGCCCCTAATCAGAACCACTGAGTGTTCTTGAAGATTATGACCTTCGCCACCAATATAACTACTTACTTCAGCACCATTAGTCAATCTAACCCGCGCTACTTTACGCAAAGCTGAGTTTGGCTTTTTAGGTGTTGTTGTATAAACGCGAGTGCATACACCCCGCCGTTGAGGACATGCTTCCAATGCTGGAACATTACTCTTTTCTACTTTCTTAGTACGCGGCTTACGAACCAATTGGTTGATCGTGGCCATATCTTTGTTTACTCCGATATACAATTAATCGTCAGACTACAACTTGCTCTAGACAACGCACGTCCTAAACGCGTGTAGTATTCAAAACTGCACTTAAGTACGTTTTTTCATGTGAGCAGAGAATGATACTTGCTAATACTAATTAGGTCAAGTCCATTCTCTGCAAAAATTATTTTTACGTTTCTTAAATGCTTAAAGCTTGTTTCAGTGCTTCTTCAACATCACCCGCATGAGCAATATCATTATCAGTTGTATGATATTGTGCAAAACGGTTTTTCCGATATTCATGGTACGCTAATCCCGTTCCTGCTGGAATTAAACGACCCACGATAACGTTTTCTTTCAAACCTTGTAGGCTATCACTCAAACCTCTAACAGCAGCATCGGTTAATACGCGTGTCGTTTCTTGGAAAGACGCGGCTGAAATAAACGATTCTGTTGCCAAAGAAGCTTTTGTTATACCTAGCAAAATTGATTCGTAGCTGGCAGGGATTTTCCCTTCAGCTTCCATACGATCATTTTCAACACGCACAGCGGCGCGTTCAACTTGATCCCCTTTTAAGAAAGCTGTATCGCCCGAAGCGGTAATCTCAACTTTTCTGAGCATTTGGCGAATAATCGCTTCAATGTGTTTGTCGTTGATTTTTACGCCTTGCAGACGATACACGTCTTGAATTTCTTTAACCAAATAGTTAGCTAATTCTTCAATACCGCGCAATCTTAAAATATCATGCGGGGTTAATTCACCTTCTGCAATGGTTTCACCTTTTTCCACAAATTCACCTTCAAACACGGTGATATGTCGCCATTTTGGGATTAAGGTTTCTACTTGTTCACCCGCCGCATCGGTGATGATAACGCGTTGTTTACCTTTGGTTTCTTTACCAAACGAAATTGTACCGCTGGTTTCAGCCAAAATTGCAGGGTCTTTGGTTTTACGCGCTTCAAATAAATCAGCAACGCGTGGCAAACCACCCGTAATATCGCGGGTTTTACTGGATTCTTGTGGAATTCTAGCCAGTACGTCACCCACTTTTACTTCACCGCCGTCTTTAATACCGACAATCGCGCCTGTAGGCAAGAAGTATTGCGCGGGGATTTCTGTGCCTGACAGATAAATAGTATTGCCTTGGGTGTCTAACAACTTCACCATTGGACGTAATTCTTTACCTGCACTACCGCGTTGTTTTGGATCAGTTACTACTAACGAACTTAAACCTGTGACTTCATCAGATTGTTTTTGTACGGTAACACCATCAACGAAGTGGACTAATTCAACAATACCCTCAACTTCGGTGATAACGGGGTGCGTGAATGGATCCCAAGTAACGATAATATCGCCAGCGTGAATTTTATCGCCTTCTTTAACCGATAACACCGCGCCGTAAGGGATTTTATAACGTTCTCTTTCACGACCGTAATCATCAACAACACCCACCTCACCTGAACGTGATACCGCAACTAAATTGCCTTCACGGTTAGGGACTGATTTTAAGTTGTTTAAGCGCACTGTACCTGCTGATTTAACTTGTACATTGCTAATCGCCGCAGAACGCGATGCCGCGCCACCGATGTGGAACGTTCTCATGGTCAACTGTGTACCTGGTTCACCGATAGATTGCGCGGCAATAACGCCGACTGCTTCACCGATATTGACCAAATGTCCACGACCTAAATCACGTCCATAACACGCCGCGCACACACCATGACGGTTTTCACAAGTGATAATTGAACGCACGATAACTTGGTCGATACTTTGCTCATCTAAAATAGCAACCCAGTGTTCATTGAGTAAGGTACCGCGTGGCACGATAATGTTTTCACCCGCCGCATCCATCACATCAACCGCGGCAACGCGACCTAAAACGCGCTCTGATAGCGGTTCAACCACATCACCACCTTCGATGATAGGCATCATGATTAAGCCATTGCTAGTACCGCAATCTTGACCTGTAATCACCAAGTCTTGCGCCACGTCAACTAAACGACGGGTCAAATAACCTGAGTTCGCGGTTTTCAACGCGGTATCAGCAAGACCTTTACGCGCACCGTGGGTTGAGATGAAGTATTGCAATACGTCCAGCCCTTCACGGAAATTCGCAGTAATAGGCGTTTCGATAATTGAGCCGTCTGGTTTTGCCATCAAGCCGCGCATACCCGCTAACTGACGAATCTGAGCGGCACTACCGCGTGCTCCAGACTCTGCCATCATAAAGATAGAGTTAAAGGATTTTTGCTTAACTTCATTACCCTTAGCATCAACAACGAAATTACCATCGGCACCAATAACTGACTCCACGCCTAAGCCATCCATCATCACTTTAGCGACTTTATCGTTAGCATGTGACCAAATATCAACAACCTTGTTATATCGCTCACCGTCAGTCACTAAGCCTGAAGCATATTGGCTTTGAATATCATTCACTTCCGCTTCAGCCGCCTTGATAATATCGACTTTTTCAGCAGGAATTGCCATGTCTTCAATACCAAACGATACGCCCGAAATCGTTGCATAACGGAAGCCCAAATACATAATTTGGTCAGCCAGCATTACGGTTTCTTTATTGCCTAGATGACGATAGCTGTAGTTAATCAAACGCGAAATATTCTTTTTAGTCATGTCGCGATTAACTTCATCAAAGGGCATCCGCTCAGGTACGACTTCCCAAATCAAAGAGCGGCCTACAGTAGTATCAACACGGCGCGTTTTGTTTTCTAATTCGCCTTTATCGTTGACTACTTTTTCAGTAATGCGTAATACAATTTTAGTTTGCAATTCCACGGCTTTGGCTTGCAAAGCTCTATGCACTTCACCGACATCACCAAAAATACTGCCATTACCACGCGCATTGATTTTTTCACGGCTGATGTAATACAGCCCCAAGACCACGTCTTGTGAGGGGTTGATAACAGGGTCGCCGTTAGCAGGTGACAAAATATTATTGGTTGCCATCATTAAAGCGCGGGCTTCTAATTGCGCTTCAATCGATAACGGTACATGCACCGCCATCTGGTCACCGTCAAAGTCCGCGTTGAACGCGCTACACACTAACGGATGCAATTGAATCGCCTTACCTTCAATCAAGGTCGGTTCAAAAGCTTGAATACCTAATCTATGCAAAGTCGGCGCACGGTTTAATAGAATCGGATGCTCACGAATCACTTCTTCCAAAATATCCCATACTTCCGCACCTTCGCGTTCTACCATTTTCTTAGCGGCTTTAATGGTTGTCGCATGACCGCGTAATTGTAGCTTGCTGAAAATAAAGGGCTTAAATAATTCTAACGCCATTTTTTTAGGCAAACCGCATTGATGCAAACGCAATGTCGGGCCTACAACAATAACCGAACGACCTGAGTAATCGACACGCTTTCCTAATAAGTTTTGACGGAAACGCCCTTGCTTACCTTTAATCATATCCGCTAATGATTTCAACGGACGGCGATTTGTGCCAGTAATAGCGCGTCCACGTCTACCGTTATCGAGTAGCGCGTCTACGGATTCTTGCAACATGCGTTTTTCGTTACGCACGATAATGTCAGGCGCGTTTAAATCTAACAAACGGTTTAAACGGTTGTTACGATTAATCACGCGGCGATATAAATCGTTTAAGTCTGACGTGGCAAAACGACCACCATCTAACGGTACTAAAGGACGCAACTCAGGTGGTAACACGGGCAATACTTGTAAAATCATCCATTCAGGACGATTTTTAGAACTCAACAAAGCGTCCATCACCTTGAGGCGTTTGGAGTATTTTTTGATTTTAGTCTCAGAGCTGGTCGAATTGATTTCTTCGCGCAAGATAACCACTTGCTCTTTTAAATCAATGGCTTTAAGCAAATCGTAAATAGCTTCCGCGCCCATTTTGGCAACAAAATCATCACCATACTGCTCAACCGCGTCTAAGTATTCATCATCGGTTAATAATTGTCCGCGCACCAGTGGCGTTGTGCCTTCATCTAAAATCACAAAGGATTCAAAATATAACACCCGCTCAATTTCACGCAGGGTCATATCCAATAATAAAGCAATACGCGAAGGCAAGGATTTTAAAAACCAAATATGCGCTACAGGGCTGGCTAGGTCGATATGTCCCATGCGTTCACGGCGCACTTTAGACAAAGTGACTTCCACGCCGCATTTTTCGCAGATAACGCCGCGATGTTTTAAACGTTTGTATTTGCCGCAGAGACATTCATAGTCGCTCACGGGCCCAAAAATTTTGGCACAGAACAAGCCGTCTCGTTCTGGCTTAAAAGTACGGTAGTTGATGGTTTCGGGTTTTTTCACTTCACCATAAGACCACGAGCGAATCATGTCAGGTGAGGCGAGTCCTATGCTAATCCCATCGAAGTCGTCAGTACGTCCTTGACGCTTTAGAAAATTCATTAAATCTTTCAAGTGCTTATCCTCTTGATGTTGAGAATTGGAAATATTGTGTAATGCAAGGGTAAAGGCGACTTTAAGTCGCCCTTACGCATTTACAGCTATTCCCGCTCTAGTTCGATGTTGACTGCCAGCGAGCGAATTTCTTTGATTAACACATTGAACGATTCTGGCATTCCCGCTTCCATTTTGTGATTGCCATCGACAATGTTTTTATACATTCGCGTTCTACCCGTGACATCGTCAGATTTGACTGTGAGCATTTCTTGCAAGGTGTACGCCGCGCCGTAAGCTTCCAATGCCCAGACTTCCATTTCACCAAAACGCTGACCACCAAATTGCGCTTTACCGCCCAAAGGTTGCTGTGTGACTAAGCTATAAGGGCCAGTTGAACGTGCGTGCATTTTGTCATCGACCAAGTGGTTCAATTTGAGCATGTACATATAACCCACGGTCACTTCACGCTCAAACGGCTCACCTGTGAGACCATCATACAAAGTTGTTTGACCATGTTCAGGCAGGTCGGCTAAACGCAACATACGGCGAATGTCTTCTTCGTCCGCGCCATCGAATACTGGTGATGCCATCGGCACACCCGCCACTAGATTACGCGCCATTTCTAAAATTTCGCCATCGGTGAAAGAATCTAAATCTTCTTTACGACCGCTAGAGTTATAGATTTTGCCTAAATAGTCACGAATGGTTTTGACTTTTTCCATTTCAGCGTCATAACGCGCTTCTAACATCTTGCCAATCTTGATGCCTAAGCCTTTAGCCGCCCAACCTAAGTGGGTTTCTAAGACCTGTCCCACGTTCATCCGCGAAGGTACACCCAGCGGGTTTAACACGATGTCGACAGGGTTGCCATCAGCAGTGTAAGGCATGTCTTCAATGGGGCGTATCATGGAGATAACCCCTTTGTTGCCGTGCCGTCCCGCCATTTTATCCCCTGGCTGAATACGACGTTTGACCGCTAAATAGACTTTAACCATTTTCAACACACCCGGAGGCAAATCATCGCCCATGGTGATTTTTTTGCATTTGACTTCAAATTTTTCATCAAAGTCTTTGCGTTGTTGCTCCACTTGCGCGGCAACGGTTTCGAGTTGCACATTCAACTCTTCGTCTTTCATGTTGATTTTAAGCCAGTCAGAATGCTTGATGCTGTCTAAATAATCTTGAGTGATTTCTGAGCCACCTTTTAAACCACCCGCACCTGATAACGCGACTTTACCAATCAATAATTTAGCCACCCGCGCATAAATATCGCCTTCTAAAATTTTGAGCTGGTCATCTAAGTCTTTGCGGTAACGTTTAATGGCATCACGTTCAATATCTAAAGCGCGTTTGTCTTTTTTCACGCCATCACGGGTAAATACTTGCACGTCAATGACCGTACCTTCAATACTCCCCGGAACGCGCAAAGAAGTATCTTTTACGTCAGCGGCTTTTTCGCCAAAGATAGCGCGTAATAGCTTTTCTTCGGGCGTGAGTTGAGTTTCGCCTTTAGGGGTGACTTTACCCACTAAAATATCGCCACCTTTGACTTCCGCGCCAATGTAGACAATGCCTGACTCATCTAATTTCGATAAGGCTTCTTCGCTCACATTAGGAATATCGGCAGTGATTTCTTCAGGGCTGTGTTTGGTATCACGCGCCACGCAGGTTTTTTCTTCGATGTGAATCGTAGTGAAACGGTCTTCTTTAACGACACGTTCAGAGACTAAAATCGAGTCTTCAAAGTTATAACCATTCCACGGCATGAACGCGACCAGCATATTTTGACCCAGTGCCAATTCGCCCATATCGGTTGAAGGCCCGTCAGCTAAAATATCGCCTTTGCTAACAATATCACCAGGTTTAACCAAAGGTTTTTGGTTAATACAAGTGTTTTGGTTAGAGCGGGTGTATTTAATCAGGTTGTAAATATCAACACCTGACGAACCTGTTTCGGTTTCAGTATCATTGACACGCACTACAATACGCGCCGCGTCAACGGCTTCAATGCGACCACCGCGCACAGCAACCACTGCCACGCCTGAGTCTTTAGCCACGGTGCGTTCCATGCCCGTACCCACTAATGGCTTTTCAGCTCTCAGTGTTGGTACAGCTTGACGTTGCATGTTAGAACCCATCAAGGCGCGGTTCGCGTCATCGTGTTCTAGGAATGGAATAATAGAAGCCGCTACTGAGACGATTTGTTTAGACGATACGTCCATATACTGCACCGTATCGGACATGGCTAAAGCAAACTCGTCTTTATGACGACAAGACACTAAGCCATCAACTAATTTACCGTTTTCGTCTACAGGTACACTCGCCTGCGCGATAACAAATTCGCCTTCTTCAATGGCAGATAAATAATCGACTTGGTCGGTAACGTGACCGTTAACCACTTTACGATACGGCGTTTCTAAAAAGCCGTAATCGTTAGTACGCGCATAAACTGACAGCGAGTTAATCAAACCAATGTTTGGCCCTTCAGGCGTTTCAATCGGACAAACTCTGCCATAATGGGTGGCGTGTACGTCACGCACTTCAAAGCCTGCACGTTCTCTTGCCAAACCACCTGGTCCTAAAGCCGATACGCGGCGTTTATGGGTGACTTGTGATAAGGGATTATTTTGATCCATAAACTGCGACAACTGGCTCGAGCCAAAGAATTCTTTGACCGCCGCTGACACGGGTTTTGCGTTAATGATTTCTTGGGGCATTAAGCCTTCAGAATCGGCTAAGGTTAAACGCTCTTTTACAGCGCGTTCTACGCGTACTAAGCCCACGCGGAATTGGTTTTCAATCATCTCGCCCACAGAACGTACCCGTCTGTTACCTAAATGATCAATGTCGTCCACCGTGCCGTTACCGTTACGAATGGCGATTAATTCTTTTAACACATCGATGATGTCATCGTTGGTTAAAGTACCCAAACCAACAATTTCTTCACGACCTAAACGGCGATTGAATTTCATCCGTCCAACAGTCGATAAGTCGTAGCGTTCTTCGGTAAAGAATAAATTATGGAATAAGTTTTCAGCAGATTCTTTAGTCGGTGGCTCACCAGGACGCATCATGCGATAGATTTCAACTAAAGCATCTAAAGCAGTGATAGTAGTATCTAAGCGCATAGCATTAGAAATATACGCGCCTCTATCTAAGTCATTAACGTATAAGGTATTAACTTCTTTAATACCGCTTTCTACGCAACGCTCAATAATAGCCGCTGTCATTTCGTCATTCACTTTAGCAATCAGTTCACCTGCGCTATCGCTTAAGTTGTGACCTAAAATTTTGCCAATTAAATAATCTCTAGGCACTTCAATTTCAGTGAGTCCTAGTTTCGCCATTTCGCGAATGTGCTTTTGAGTAATGCGCCGTCCTTCTTCAACAAGCACTTGTCCATTGTGTTTGATGTCATAGGCGGCAATTTCACCCCGCAAACGTTCGGGAATAACATGGAATAAAATTTTGTCTGCACCAATAGTGAATTTATTGGTATCGAAGAACATTTTAATCATTTCTTCATTGTCATAACCCAAAGCACGCAGTAATACGGTCGCAGGGATTTTGCGACGGCGGTCTATACGCACATAAACGCAGTCTTTATGATCAAACTCAAAGTCTAACCATGAGCCGCGATAAGGAATGACACGAGCATTGAATAATAATTTTCCAGACGAATGGGTTTTACCCTTGTCGTGGTCAAAAAATACACCTGGAGAGCGGTGTAACTGTGAAACGATAACGCGCTCAGTTCCATTGATAACAAACGTTCCGTTATCGGTCATCAAGGGCAGCTCGCCCATGTAGACTTCTTGTTCACGAATATCTTTAACCACTTTGGCAGTGATGGGGGCTTCTTTGTCATAAATGACAAGACGTACTAATACGCGTAGCGGCGCGGCATAGGTCGCGCCACGTTGTTGACATTCTCTGACATCAAAGACGGGTTCGCCTAAACGGTATCTGACATATTCGAGTACCGCATAACCAGAATGGCTTTCGATAGGAAATACGCTAGAAAAGGCCGCATGTAGCCCTCTATCGATGCGATGGTCGGGTTTAGTACCTAGTTGTAGAAAGCTGGCATAGGAATCAATTTGTGTTGCCAGAAGATAGGGAACTTCAAGTACCTCGGTACTTTTCCCAAAGTTGTTTCGTATACGCTTTTTTTCGGTAAAAGAGTAGGACATTTCGCTTCCAAACCTTTTTGTCAGGGATAACAACAGCGGCACAGACAAGCTGCTTGATTGACTGTCTTTGAGTTTTTTTTTCAGAGACTAAAACTTTAAGTTGCTGCAAACAGCAAAAGGCCGGTGACTTATGTCACCAGCCATGACTTAGGCGTTAGCCCTTGTAGTCGTTTTTAATACTACTTAACGTCTACAGTTGCACCAGCTTCAGTCAATTGTGTCTTGAAGCCTTCAGCTTCTGCTTTAGAAACACCTTCTTTCAACGTTGTTGGTACGCCTTCTACGGCATCTTTTGCTTCTTTTAAGCCTAAGCCTGTAATAGTACGAACAGTTTTAATAACAGCAACTTTATTTTCACCAAAGCCTGTTAAGATAACGTCAAATTCAGTTTGTTCTTCAACGACAGCGGCGGCGGCGGCAACAGGCGCAGCGGCAACGGCAGCAGCGGCTGATACACCAAATTTTTCTTCAAATGCTGTAATTAAATCAACGATTTCCATTACAGTCATGGAGGCTACTGCTTCCAAAATATCTTCTTTTGTTAATGCCATTGTCTTTTTTCCTCAAGTATTTGTTAGTTTGAAACCACTTATGCCAGCGTGTAATTTTGTAAAACGCTAGTGCAGTTACGCGGCTTGTTTTTGATCTCTGATTTCTGCCAGTGTACGAGCCAGTTTTTCTACAGGGGCTTTTATGACTGACATCAACATGCTGATGGCTTGATCGCGTGTTGGCAAGCTTGCCAAACGTGCCAATTCAGACGCACCGAATGCTTGACCATCGATAGAAACTACTTTAGTAATTAACTTATCGTGTGTTCTAGCAAAATCGTTAATCAATCTTCCAGCCGCGCCGGGGTCTTCCATAGAAAATGCAATTAACAATGGTCCTACCAAGCTATCTTGCATACATTCAAAACTTGTTCCCGCAACTGCGCGTTTTGCTAGTGTATTTTTTACAACTCGCAAATAAACGCCTGTGTCTCTGGCGGTTTTACGCAATTCAGTCAACTCGGTCACTGTCAAGCCGCGATATTCTGCCGCAACAGCAGAATGGGCTCTAGCCGCATATCCCGCGACTTCTTCAACAACGGCTTTTTTGCCATCTAAATTTAGTGCCACAGCTTAAGCTCCAGTATTTCGCTGATTTAAAAAATCAGCATTAACGAAACGTATCATTAAAGGATACTCCTCAACTTACGGCTTTACCCAATTTTCAGGTTGCTTCCGTCTACGCAGGATATTAAGTTTTACAACCCCTGCGGTCTTTGACGGTTACTGTTTGCACAGTAACCCAAAGTTCTGTTCGCGCTGTACTTATTAACAGCGCAAGTAATTCTTAGCTAGCAAGACTGCTAGGGTCTAGCCATAAACCAGGTCCCATAGTAGAAGACAAGGTGATTTTCTTAATGTAAATACCTTTTGCCGCTGTTGGTTTCAAACGTTTTAAATCAGCAAGCAATGCTTCTAAGTTACCTTGAATAGCATCGCTTTCAAAAGCGACTTTTCCTAAAGTACAATGAATAATGCCAGATTTATCAGTACGATAACGTACTTGACCTGACTTAGCATTTTTCACAGCAGTTGCTACGTCAGCGGTTACAGTACCGACTTTAGGGTTAGGCATTAAACCTCTAGGGCCTAAAATTTGACCTAATTGACCAACCACACGCATAGCATCGGGTGAAGCGATGACCACGTCAAAATCCATTTGACCTTTTTTGACTAAATCGCCTAAATCATCCATACCTACAATATCTGCACCGGCAGCTTTTGCAGCATCTGCATTTGCGCCTTGGGTAAATACCGCTACTCGCACAGTTTTACCTGTACCGTTAGGTAATACCGTCGCGCCACGCACGTTTTGATCGGATTTGCGTGGGTCAACGCCCAAATTAACACTGACATCGATAGATTCAGCAAATTTGGTGGTCGCTAATTCTTTCAATAACTGTACAGCTTCGGTCAGTGAATATTGTTTAGTTCTAATGACTTTGCTTTTAATTAATTTTGCTTTTTTTGATAACTTAGCCATTACAGACCCTCCACGTTCAAGCCCATACTACGCGCACTGCCCGCGATGGTTTTTACTGCGGCTTCAAGGTTTGCCGCGTTTAAATCTTCCATTTTAGTTTTTGCAATCTCTTCTAACTGCTCACGGGTCACTGTACCCACTTTTTTGGTGTTAGGATTGCTACTACCACTTTTAATACCAACCGCTTTTTTCAATAAAATTGAAGCAGGTGGGGTTTTAGTAATAAAGGTAAAGCTACGGTCACTATAAACAGTGATAACAACAGGTAAAGGCAAGCCTTTTTCGACATCTTGAGTTTTGGCATTAAATGCTTTACAAAACTCCATAATGTTTACGCCACGTTGACCCAATGCAGGACCGATTGGTGGACTTGGATTTGCTTCACCCGCTTTTACTTGCAGCTTGATGTATGCGGTTATTTTTTTTGCCATTTTTTACTCCAATGTGGGTGCAATCGCTTTTCAGCTCCCCCTAGACAGAAAAATCCCTGCCTGAAACAGACAGAGACTCGATAAAACTAACACTAACTAACTTTTTTCAATTTGTCCGAAATCTAATTCAACTGAAGTTGAACGACCGAAAATAAGCACTGATATTTTTAATTTGTTCTTTTCATAATTGACTTCTTCAACAATGCCGTTGAAATCTTTGAATGGACCATCAATTATTCTAATAACTTCGCCCACTTCAAATAAGATTTTAGGACGGGGTTTGTTGACCCCTTCTTCAACCTTATTGAGAATAGTCATTGCTTCTTTTTCAGTAATAGCGGCTGGTCTATCTGATGTACCACCAATAAAACCTAAGACTTTAGGAACATCTTTAACCAAATGCCATGTTTCGTTAGTTAATTCCATTTCAACTAATACATAACCAGGGAAAAATTTTCTTTCACTTTTGCGTTGTTGTCCTGAACGCATTTCAACAATTTCTTCAGTTGGAACTAAAATTCTGCCAAAAAATTGTTGCAAGCCATCCCTTTTGATTCGCTCTTCTAGTGCTTGTTTGACTTTATTTTCAAAGTTTGAATAAGCATGAACCACATACCAACGTAGTGCCATTATGGTTATCCGCCTTGACCTGTCAATAAACGCACACCCCAAAATAAGAAGGTGTCTAGTAGCCATAAAATTAAACCCACAATAAACACCATTGCAAACACTAACAATGTGGTGCGGGTAGTTTCTTCTCGTGTTGGCCAAACAACTTTTCTAATTTCTTGTTTAGAATCTAAGCTGAATTGCCACACAACTCTGCCTATATTTGTCGTTGATAACATCCAAGCAGAAAGAGCTACTGTAATAATTAAAGCAAGAACGCGATACAATAATTGAATATCAGAGAAGTAGTAGAATGCCGCTATAGCCGCAACCACAAAAACGGCGGAAAAAACCTGCTTTACAATATCAGCAACAGGTGCTGATGCTTCTGCCTGGGTATTCATCATGTTTTTACTGTGAAAGATGATTGATGTCTCTAATCTGAGTGGCAGGCCAGGAGGGTCTCGAACCCCCAACCAACGGTTTTGGAGACCGCCATTCTACCAATTGAACTACTGACCTGTGAGTCTCAGATAAAACCTATGAAACCGTTAGTAACGAACTGACATTACTACAGCAATGAACTAATGGAGCTCATAACCGGATTTGAACCGGTGACCTCTTCCTTACCAAGGAAGTGCTCTACCTACTGAGCTATATGAGCGATAACCTCAGTTATGGAGCGGGTGATGGGAATCGAACCCACGTAATCAGCTTGGAAGGCTGGAGTTCTACCATTGAACTACACCCGCAAACTTTCAATCTTTTTTTGCTTATAACGAATGGTGGAGGGGGGAGGATTCGAACCTCCGAAGGCAGAGCCGGCAGATTTACAGTCTGATCCCTTTGGCCGCTCGGGAACCCCTCCAGTATCGGGCAATCCGTTAATTATCTTTAACTTAATCTTCCGTGTCAAGTTTTATTTTAAATTTCACTGTTTTTATATAGTTAAAGACTGTTCAATTTGTTCATTACTAGTGCTATATCACCGCTAATGATACTTGGAATAAAAGTCTTTACATTATAAAAGGCAGTTGTTAATAACTGATGTTCTTCTTTTGAAGGCGAAGATAATACAAAATCAGCCACCGCTTTTGTCCCTTGAGGACGACCGATTCCAATTCTAAGTCTATAAAATTCTTTAGAATTTAGATGTGCGATAATATCGCGCAGACCATTGTGTCCTGCATGACCACCATCTTTCTTTAATTTTATAACCCCTAAAGCAATGTCCAACTCGTCATGAACAACCAATATTTCTTCGGGTAACAATTTGTAATAGCGAGCGACTTTGCCTACTGATTGCCCACTGAGATTCATAAAAGTTTCAGGTTTTAGCAGTATTGCTTTTTGCGTTGCAACTGAAATTTCTGTGTGCAATCCCTGAAATCTACTTTCTTTAATCCAAGAAGCACTGAACTCAGCGGCAAGCTCATCTAAAAATAAAAACCCAGCGTTGTGCCGGGTCTTTTCATATTGTCGTCCTGGATTACCTAGGCCAACGATAAGTTTAATCATTTAAGCAGACGCATCGTCCTTGCTGGTTTTCGATGCCATCATTGATACAACTGGCAAATCGTGCTCTGAACCTTGTGCTAAAACTACAATTTCAACGCCTTCTGGTAAGGCTAAATCAGAAAGGTGGATAGAATCACCAATATCTAATGTAGACATATTGACTTCAATGTATTCAGGTAATGCCGAAGGTAAGCATGATACTTCCACATCAACCATAGCATGTGCTGCAATACCGCCTTTTTTACCACCAACTGATGTATGTTCATTAGTGAAATGCAAAGGTACATGCACTTTTATTTTTTCTGACATACTAACGCGCTGAAAGTCTAAATGCAAAATCTGCACTTTTGCAGGATGACGTTGTACGCTTTTCAAAACGGCTTGTTCTGTTTTACCATCAACAGTTACATTCAAAACATGCGAATAAACCGCCTCATGATTGAGATGTTTAACAACTTCGTTGTGATTCAAAACTAACATTTGAGGAGCTTCATGTCCACCATAAATGATGGCTGGCACGCTACCTTGACGACGAAAACCTCTCGCTTTGTTTTTGCCAACTTGATTACGGCTTTGGGCAACAAACTCGAACATATTAGACATTCTTTTTAACTCCATGCTCTAAAGCATATATTTAATTTTAATCGACATACAACGAACTAACTGATTCACCCACCGCTATACGCCTTATGGTCTCAGCTAACATTTCCGCAACGCTCAATTGTCTTATTTTTCCTGAATCGATGGCTTCTTGCTGCAATGGTATTGTGTCAGTTACAACCAACTCATCAAGTTCTGAATTACTTAAATTTGTTATTGCCGCCCCTGATAATACAGCGTGAGTACAATAAGCAACAACTTTAACGGCTCCGTGCTTTTTTAAAGCCACAGAGGCATGACACAAAGTCCCAGCGGTATCGACTAAATCATCAATCAATACACAGGTTCTACCTTCAACATCAC
The DNA here is from genome assembly GCA_049296695.1 of Methylococcaceae bacterium. Taxonomy (GTDB): domain Bacteria; phylum Pseudomonadota; class Gammaproteobacteria; order Methylococcales; family Methylomonadaceae; genus UBA10906. The sequence goes on from JBAQSX010000013.1 coordinate 71,209, forward strand.
CGATGATGTGCATCACTTCAGCAACGTTGGCTTTAATTCTGCGTTTATCGATGATAGCAAGATCAGCATCGCCTAATCTTTTGGCTAAGGCTCTTGCTCTAACCACGCCACCAACATCTGGAGAGACAACAATTAAACTCTCATACTGTTGTCGCCAGATATCACCTAAAAGCAAAGGCGACGAATAAACATTATCAACTGGTATGTCAAAAAAACCTTGAATTTGATCAGCATGCAAATCAACTGTTAGCAAACGGCTTGCGCCAGATTGCTCAATCATTTTGGCAACTAATTTAGCACTAATAGGTACTCTGGCTGAGCGTGAACGTCTATCTTGACGTGCATAACCGTAATAGGGCATTACTGCTGTAATCCGTGATGCTGACGCACGTTTCAATGCGTCAATCATCACTAGCAATTCCATTAAATTTTCATTAGTTGGAGAGCAAGTCGGCTGGATGACAAAAACATCCTTATTGCGCACATTCTCTTCAATTTCTACTGCAATTTCCCCATCGCTAAATCTACCAACAGTCGCCATTCCCAGACGCATATTGAGCTTTTTAACGATACCTTCAGACAACGCTAAGTTGGCATTTCCAGAAAACACCATCATAGAACCAGTGTCGTTCATTTAAGTATTCCTAGCTGGGGTTGTATCAGTGATAAATGGCTGGGTCGCAAGGATTCGAACCTTGGTATGCGGGGATCAAAACCCCGTGCCTTACCGCTTGGCGACGACCCAATAATTCGTAATTTAATTGTTTAATTCAGTTAGCAAAGGCGAAATATTAATGCCCTTGCTTAAATAAGTCTGATGCTCATCTTTAAGTGACTGATATGCCGCTTTTGCTTCATTTTCTAACGCAAATAAGGCAAAAACACATGCTCCCGTTCCTGTCAATCTAGCTGGTGAAAACTCTGAGAGCTTTTCCATTGCCTGCTGTACAAGCGGATAACGCTGACTAACTACTGCTAAACAATCATTCTGGTGTGAACCAGCAATAAAGTCGGCTATTGTGATGGATTTACTATCGCGTGTCAATTCCTGTGTTAAGAAAATTTCTTTAGTGTTGACGTGACAATCAGGCTTTATTAATACAAGCCATTGTTCTGCTGGATTTATTTCTTGTAACTGCTCACCGACACCCTCTGCCCAAGAAGCGTGTCCTTTAACAAAAATGGGGACATCCGCGCCCAAGGACAAACCCAGTTCCATCAAACGTTCAGTTGATAACTGCAAATCCCATAATTGATTTAAAACTACTAAGGTAGTAGCCGCATCTGAACTGCCACCGCCCAAACCACCGCCCATAGGAATATGTTTTTCTATTTCAATACCCGCGCCTAATTGACAATCGGTTTCTTTTTTTAATAATAAAGCGGCTTTAATAATTAAATTATCGCTTTCAGCGACATCGTTTAAAGTATTTTTTAAAAAAACACGCCCATCGTCTACAGGATAAAAACTCAGCCAATCGCATAATTCAATAAATTGAAATACCGTTTGCAATAAATGATAACCATCGGCTCTACGTCCAACAATGCGTAACATTAAATTAATTTTTGCAGGTGCTGGGTATTTCTTTTCCCATAAAGCAGTATTAGCGCGTACCATGTAAATCCCATTGATCAATAATTAACTTTAATTTTACTTGTGTATTCATCACATTAATTTTCTTCGGTATTAATTGCGTATCCACTGTTTGCATTTGTTTATATTCTATTAACCAACCCGCTTGATAAAACCCTGTCTCAGATTCAGTGACTTTTAATTGTTTTTCAGGAAGACCTATTACCCAATAACGCAAAGATTGTACAGGTACAAATAAACCTAATTGCTGATTAATAAAAGCTTCAATTTGCGAAGAGGATTGCACCTTACCATCACCACGATTAATAGTCACTAAATTATCAGTTAATTCAATTAAGGTCGCACCTTGTCCTAAAGGCCCTGATAATTTAATTAATTCTTTATCAGGAAAGTGTTGCCAATTAATATTGGCTTGCCATGATTCTTTTTGTTTATTGATTGCCAAACGCCCTTCAAAAGACCAATATTGCAATGAATAAAGTGCCTGCCGTGAATGACTTTCATAAGGTGCTTGTGTTATCGGTGGCGTGGTGGCGCAAGCCGATAGTAATAAACTAATACCTAACCATTGAATAAACTTAACTGCCATTAGCGTGCTTTATCTAAAATTCTGCGTTGAAAATCTAATAGATATTCATCATCAGGCGCGGTTTTTAAAGCTTTATAAAATAACTCTTTGGCTTCGTCTTTACGATTTAATACCCATAATACTTCGGCTAAATGTGCCAAAATTTCATTTTCCGCTTGTCTACTATAAGCCTTTTGTAATAACTCTAAAGCTTTATCCAAATGCCCTAATTTAAATTGTAACCAACCATAACTATCAATAATTACCGCTTCATCAGGTTGCAAATCAATAGCCTTTTGCAAATAACGCTCAGCCTCAGCGTAACGACTAGGCTGGTCTAACAAGGTATAACCTAAAGCATTTAATGCCGAAACATTATCAGGTTCAGTGCGTAATATCTTTTTTAAATCGGTTTCTAATACTGAAGCTTTGCCCATGCGTTCGGCAATTAAAGCGCGGGTATATAATAAATCACGTTGTTCAGGCTGGGCTTTTAATTCATTCGATAATAAGTTAAAAGCTTTTTCGTATTGTTTTTGTTGGCTATATAATTCAATTTGTGCTAATAAAATACGTTGCTTTTGTTTTGGAAAGGCTTTAGTTAAATTAGCTAAACGTTTTTCAACTTCGGCAAATTGTTTATCTTTAGTTAATGCCGCAACTGCTGAAATACCGGCTTCAAAATTAAAAGGCTCTTCATTTACCTTATCAAACCAAATAACAGCCTGTTTGTTATTATTACGTTTTTCTTCTATTTTACCTAAATAAAAGCTAGCTTGTGCTTGTTTATCCGTTTTATTGAGTAATTTTTCAAAAATACTTTTGGCGGCATTATCATCATTTAATTGTAAATAAACTAAACCCAATGCTAAACGACTATCACTATCTTTAGGTTCAGCGGCAATAATGCCTTCATAGACTTTAGCCGCACCTGCATAATCTTCACTTTTTATTAATACCTGCGCTAATAGTTTTTTAATTTTATTATTATCAGGATATTTAGTAATAGCGTCTTGTAATAAGGATTTTGCTTTAGGCGTATCATTGGATAATGCCGCTATTTGCGCTTGGAAAATTAAAGCTTTATCCCAATCGGGACGTAATTTTAAGGTTTGCTCTATTTTCTTTTCGGCTAAAGTTTTATCCTTTAATTGCATCGCTAATAAAGATTGTGCAAAATAAATACTTGCTTCTTGAGGATGTTTAACGGCTAAGGCTTCTAATACATCATAGGTGAGTTTGGTTTCAGTTTCTTTTTGTAAAGGCCCGATTAATTCAGGTAAAGAGTTTTCAAAATCTTTTGCGTCAATCTCTAAAAAGGCATTTAAATGTTCAATCGCGCCAGCTTTATCACCTGTACGCAAGGCAACTAAAGTCGCTAGTTTTTGTGCAGACGGGTTTTTAGCATCTTGCTTTAACCAAAGCTTAACTAATTCTTTAGTTTTATTGCCGTCTTTTAAATACATGGCAATAGCGGTGGCGCGTTCGGTTAATTTAGGATCATTTACCCGCTTTGCCGCTTCCATATAACCTTCTAAAGCAATGTCATATTGACCGCGTTGTCCTGCTAATTCTGCCGTTAAAAACATGAATAACACATCAGGGTCGATAGCGGTTTCAGCGACTTTTTTGGCTTTTTCAGCGACTGCTTTGCTAGCTTGTGTTTGTGTTGCTGTAGTAGCCGCTTGATCGATTAGCTCAAGTTTTTCAGGCGAATTGCTACATGCGGTTAATAAAATAAAGGTTAAGGTTAAAAATGATCTAAAAACTAACACGCACTATCCTTAAGTTAAGACACAAACAATGGACTATAGAGTAGCAGAAAAAACGGCGGAATTAGAGAGCCACTGATAAGCTATTCTAATTAATCAGCGGCAACGCCATAATATACCCCTATTTTTAGTAAAAACTATGAAGCGTGAAGCGCGCTTCAATTATCCCAATTGCCTAAACACTGACCAAAATCGCACATGACCTTACTTGCCGTTGGAATCAACTATCACACCGCCCCTGTTGCCATTCGAGAACGTCTTAGCTATCCAGCAGACATTTTGAAGAGTTCTTTGCAAGAATTGTGGCGCGTTAAAGATATTAACGAAGTGGCGATTTTATCGACTTGTAATCGGACTGAATTTTACTGCACCGCGAATACCGCAGATTGGCAAATCCTTGTCGATTGGGTGGCAAAAAGCAAACAACTCAATGCCACAGAACTCAGCCCTTATTTGTATAGTTATACCGATAGTGGGTTAATCCGCCATATTTTTCGGGTCGCCTGTGGTTTGGATTCGATGATTTTAGGTGAACCGCAAATTTTGGGACAAATGAAAACGGCTTATCAAGCCGCCTGTGAAGCAGGAACAGTAGGCAAGCGGTTAGGAAAATTATTCCAACACACTTTTGCCGCCGCTAAAAAAGTACGCACTGACACGGCGATTGGCTCAAGTCCTGTATCAGTTGCCTTTGCCGCCGTGCAGTTGGCGCAACAAATTTTTGCCGACCTTAGTGAACAAACCGCATTACTCATCGGCGCGGGTGAAACCATTGAATTAACCGCACGGCATTTAAGCCAAAAAGGCATAGGGCGCATTATTATTGCCAATCGCACCTATGACAAAGCCCACAGCCTAGCACAGCAATTTAGCGGCTATGCCATTGCCTTAGACGAATTGCCACAACACTTAGCCGAAGCTGATATTGTGATTTCTTCAACCGCGAGTACCTTACCGATTTTAGGCAAAGGTCGGGTAGAAAGTGCTTTAAAAAAACGCAAACACAAACCCATGTTTATGGTGGATTTAGCCGTGCCACGCGATATTGAAGCCGAAGTTGAACAACTGCCTGACGTTTATTTATATACCGTAGATGATTTGCAACACACCGTCGAACAAAATATGAACTCACGCCGCCTTGCCGCAGAGCAAGCCGAAGAAATTATCGACACCCAAGTGGATTATTTTTTAGCATGGTTACGCGCTCAAAGCGCGCAAAACACCATTCGTGATTATCGCCATCAAGCCGAGCAACAGCGCGATGCGTTATTGCATAAAGCCTTGACGCAATTAAAAAACGGCGCAAATCCTGAAGAAGTTTTACAGCGTTTTGCCCATACTTTAACCAATAAACTTATTCACACCCCCAGCACGCAAATTCGCCTTGCCGCTGAAAATGAACGCTATGACTTAGTTACTGCGGCACGGGAACTGTTTAATTTAAGCCAAAGCACTAATGAATAAGCGCAATTGTTTATCTATCTTAAATAAAAGCACCATAAAACCTAGATTGTTAGCATATATATAACTAATAAAAAAACAGGCTTAGTAATTGCAATCAATGCCTTGTTACTTGCAAGTAATGTGATTTTTTTACCATGACAACAATATGAATTTACTTGATTTTTTTGTAATTTTCTTCAATTACATTCAATTTTTTAAAGAAACTATTTCTTTTTTGTAGACACTGTTATTTTTTAATTATAGAATGCGCCAGCTTTGAGAGAGCGAAGCTGGTTTAGCGACTGGTTGGTAGGAGGGAAAAGTCCTTCGGGGCTTACATAACAATAATAAAAACAGTAATTTTGTTTGAGTTGAGTTAGCTCATCTAAGTAGAGATAACTAAATAATAAGAATAATAAAACTCAACACGCCCGCTTTATGCGGGCTTTTTATTGCCTATCGTTTTTGCATAAAGTTTAGTGATTTAGTCTTAGTTTTGTTGATAAAAACCCGCCTGTGATACAATTGACCACTTTAATCACTTGGATAACTTGAATAAATGGCTAAAGAAGATCAAATAGAAATGGAAGGCAAGGTCATTGATACCTTACCCAATACCATGTTTCGCGTACAGTTAGAAAATGGACACATTGTCACCGCTCATATTTCGGGCAAAATGCGCAAACATTACATTCGTATTCTCACAGGCGACAGCGTCAAAGTTGAGATGACACCTTACGACTTAACCAAAGGTCGTATCACTTTCCGTATGCGTTAAGCTCAAATTGCCTTGATGCGTCCGTCTTACCTTTAGCAATACACGCGTTTTAATGGCGTGATTCATAATTGCTATCAGCACAAAAACTGTGATTTTGTTATGTACTATTCACAGCGACTAATCCCCTGCATTATTCAAAAGTATTATAGATTTTCTTAAATGACGCTAAATAATTAGTAGCGGATTTAATAAAAACTGGAGTACAAAAGCTATTTTGTACTCCAGTTTTGTTAATAATACTTTTTAAGAAGCCATTGCATAAAACAATCATTGTGTAAAATTTTTTTTAAGACGTGATTAACCTTTCATATTCTATATGCGAACCAATCCAAAACCAGACTAAGCCTTCCGCTCTTTCTTTGGCTAACGCTCGATAATTTAAACCAACCCGTACCGACCAAAAAACGCCTATTTTCTTCAAATGCAAAGATGGGTGACGCGGATTGATTTGTAAAAGCTCAAAGTTTTTATCGGCTAAGTTTTGAATATGTTCAGGCAATTGGCGATAGTGAAACCAAAAATCTGTGCTAGCAAAATAATTCACAGCAACTGCACGCGACCTGCATTGAAATCATCATCAACTTGTTGGGCAATTTTGTCTAACCGACCTGCCAAAATATCAGCTTCAATTTTATTATCCCATTGCTCTGCCATAAATTCTTCAAACCATTGGGAGAATTGAAAAAGTTTATCAGCAGGTAAATTAATTACAGCGTTTTCAAGTTCTTCAATATCAGTCATTTTGTATTCCTTAGATTTTCTTAAATGACGCTAAATAATTAGTAGCGGATTTAATAAAAACTGGAGTACAAAAGTTATTTTGTACTCCAGTTTTGTTAATAATACTTTTTACGCCACCGCTTTCAACGGATGCACCGTTAAACTACCCCGTCCATCTTCTAACATCTCATCATCACTGATTTTAAAATTACCCAGTTTCATGGTTAAATACTTATCGAAATAAGCTTTTAAATCTTTTTCAATTGAGTTGTCAAACTCAGGTTTTACCGTGTGAACTGTTCCCCATTTGGTAGAAACAATCTTACCGTCAACCACCACTAATTGACCGTCTTTAAACACATAATCGGGTTTTTCAAACATGGCTTCACGATTACTATTATCGGTATAAACAGTAATATCCGCCCAATTACCCGCGTTCAAACCGCCTCTGTCTTTTAAACCAATTAATTTAGCCGCGCCCGCTCTAGTCATAATGGCAATTTCATTTAATGAATACTCACGCTCAATACTCGCAAGCGTGGTCATTTTTTGCGCTTCTGGGTGAATAGTTGCTAATACATCATTACGGAAACTTCTATCCATTAATAAACGAATTAAATGCGGATAACTGGTAAAGGGTGCGCCGTTGGGGTGGTCAGTGGTTAAGAATATCCGCCAAGGGTCATCGACTAATAAAAAGGTTTCTAAACCAATCGCCCATTGCAAAGCATTAACAAAGTTTTGGTCTTTATATTTAAACGGTACAACCCCACAACCCGCATCACATTCAATATCCATTGTCACCCATTTATTCGGGCTGGCGTGTTTATGATTGGCGTGTTGGCGCATATTATCACCCGACGCTGTTACTGTTTGGCCGAATAATATCTGTCCCACATCAATAGTAATATTTTTATTACGATTAATAGATTCTGCTATTTGCGCCGCGCCTGAGGAGAATTTAAAATCGCCTTCTGTGCCATAACTATGGAATTGAATATGGGTTAAGTGCATCGGCAAGCCACCAATACCTTGAATAGTATCTAAAGTGGTTTGCATATTACCCGGCACACCTAAATTACAACCATGAACATGTAATGGGTGTGAAATACCTATTTCTTTTACCGCCGTGGCTAATACTTTTAATATCTCTCTGGGCGTTACGCCATAATGACAATTCTGCTCGTCTAAATCTAATTGTCGTTGATTAAATTTAAAGGCATTAATACCGCCCGGATTCACCACTTTTACGCCAATGGCTTTTGCCGATTGAATGGTCCACGCCACATAATCATTAATGGCTTTTTGGTCTTTTTTGGCGGTCAGCATTCGCAATAAAAAATCATCACTGCCCAGCATCACATAACCGCCTTTGTCTAAAATGGGAATGTCTGCCATTTCCATGTGCGCTTGACGGGCATTGATGGGCAGTAGCGCGGGTTCAAAACCTGCGGTGTAGCCCATTTCGGCGTAACGATAGCCTGTGACAAAGGTGCTGGGCATAGCATGTCCACAACCTGAGCGGGTGATGTCGCTACGGTGTACGGGGTCTTGACGGTGGTCTTCGGGCAGTAGCGTCCGAGCAATGTTGCCTTTGCCGCCGCCGATGTGGGTGTGCATATCAATTGCCCCTGACATGACCACTTTGCCGCGCAAATCGTATTCTTTATCAACGGGTTTGCCGTCTGTGGGCGGGCCTATGATGCGTCCGTTTTCAATGTAGAGGTCTTGTTGCTGTGCTGCAATGCCGCTAGCGGGGTCGTAGAGTGTGCCGCCTGTGAGTTTGATTAACATGGTGTTTCCTGTAAATGCGCTGTGAAGTTTTTAAATACGGCAACGATACCGTTTTGCTTAGCAGAATGCAAAAGCGAATGTGTTGTTTTGAAATGACTCTCAGTGTGGCGTATTATATTAATTAATATTAAAACTTTTCCCCTAAAGAAAATGAACAAGTATTTTTTATTATTTCTTTTATTGAATGCTTATCAAAATAGTTATGCTCAAATTGTACTTGATGGCACAATGGGCAATACACATTATCATGGTTCAACGCATCAATTAATTCCTCATCATAATAAAGACACGCTTGCTAATCAGTTTACTATTTCACCCGAAATGGGAACAACTATTAATCATAATCTTTTCCACAGCTTTCAAACTTTTAATATTAAATCAGGCGAAACCGCTGTTTTTACGGGCGATAATTCATTAAATAATGTTTTTGCACGGGTGACAGGTGGCTCTGTTTCTACTATTAACGGCGCATTAAATTCAACGATTAATCACGCTAATTTTTATTTTATAAATCCAGCAGGTATTGTTTTTGGTAAAGGTGCAAGTGTTAATGTCCCAATGCTTTTTATTTAAATACCACAGGCTTATTAGAAAAAAATCAAAGCACTACTTTTTCTGATGCCAATAAAGGTAGTTATTTAACTATCGAACAACACAATTATTTTTTAAGCAATCAAGTATCCAATATTAAACTTGATAATGTCACTTTAAAAGTTAAAGTTGGCGATATTGATATTTACGATACAGCGTTAAATTTTAATAATAAAAAATTAGTTAGTGTAAATGCTGGCAACGATATTATTATTGATAGCGGCAATATTTATAATTCATGGGATTCTCATGACTCAAAGCATGTTGGTATTTTTAATCCTTCAGGCGATATTGTTATTGCTACACATGACTTAAATTTATCAAATGGCTCTCAAATTAATAGCTCGGATTATTGTAATAAATGTAATGCTGGCAATATTGCTATTACAGCGCGTAACTTAAATCTAAATAATTCCAGAATTAATAATGGTTTTTACAATATTAATGGCAATGGTAATGCGGGTGATATTAGTATTACAGCCCATGACCTGAATCTATTAGATAAGTCTGAAATTAGTAGTGGATTTTATAATATAATCATTAAAAATGGCGTTCACATTAGCAATCCAAATGGTAATGCGGGTGATATTAGCATTAAAGCGCATGATTTAAATTTATTAAATAATTCTGCAATCAGTAGCGGAGTTTATGATATTGCAGGTGGGACTCTGCTTGCTGTTATTGGGGGTAATAGTAATGTAGATAATAGTAGTAATGCGGGTAATGGTAATGCGGGTAATATTGCTATTACAGCTCACGATTTAAATTTATCAAATAATTCTCAGATTAATAGTACATTTTATGGCAATATCAGTGCTAATGAAGGTAATGCGGGTAATATTGATATTACGCTCTACAATAATGTAACGCTATCAGCTAATTCTAAAATTGTAGACTATGTATCCTATGGCTTGGGTTATAACGGCAATATCTTTATCAAAGCGCGGGGGTTATTAATGAATAATGCTAGTATAGAAACCATAAATGATAACAAAGGCATTAATAATAGCAAACATGGTAATATCACCCTAAATCTTGACGCGCTTATTCCTAGTTTTAATCAATTATTATTAAATGGCAAAGCTGTGGCGGGTTCAGAAGAAAATCCCTATTCCACTAATATTATTCAAGCGGTAGGCAATGTTACCTTAAATACCCCACAATTGAACATAAATAGTATTTTAAGTGATTTGAATTATACAATGCTGGCTGTTCCAGATTTAAACAAAAACGATTGTCAAGATAATAGAGCCAAGTACAGCTATTTAAAAAGAAAAGGTAAAGGTGGACTGGCTTTAACCGAAAATAAGGCTGTATTTATCGCGCCTGTTTCGACTGAGTTTTTAAAAACAATTACGCCTATTGAAACAAAACATAATGACAATTTACCTTGCACTGAATTAACGTATTAATAATTTAGCACTACCAAATTATTAATACGTTAATTCAGTGCAAGGTCTTTGCGAAAAAAATGTGTATCAATAATCACTCGCTTTTTACCAACACTCCAGTGTTTAAATTTTAACCAAACTCAACGCCACCGCCTCAGCGACTTTAATACCATCAATTGCCGCTGATAATATCCCACCCGCATAACCCGCGCCTTCGCCTGCGGGATAAAGCCCTAAAGTATTAATACTTTGAAAACTGTCATCGCGTTTAATTCTAATCGGTGAAGAAGTGCGCGTTTCAACGCCTGTTAAAACCGCGTCGTGCATGGCAAAACCTTTTATTTTTTTATCAAACGCGGGCAAGGCTTCACGAATTGCTTCAATAGCATAAGCGGGTAGGGCGGTATCTAAATTAGTCAAATGTACCGCTGGGGTGTAAGAGGGAACAACTGAGCCTAATGCCGTTGAAGGGCGATTGGCTAAAAAATCACCGACTAATTGCGCGGGGGCTTGGTAATTTTCACCGCCTAACACAAAGGCATGTTTTTCTAAGCGGCGTTGCAACTCAATCCCTGCTAAAGGATTGTCAGGATAATCTTGCTCAGGGCTAATGCCCACCACAATGCCGCTATTGGCATTGCGTTCATTGCGCGAATACTGGCTCATGCCGTTGGTGACCACATGCCCCACTTCGGAAGTTGCCGCCACCACCGTGCCACCCGGACACATGCAAAAGCTATACACCGAGCGTCCGTTTTTGCAGTGATGCACCAATTTATAATCCGCCGCACCTAGCAATTCATGCCCTGCATAATCGCCAAATAAACAGCTATCAATTAAGCTTTGCGGATGTTCAATGCGAAAACCCACTGAAAACGGCTTGGCTTCAATATAAACCCCGCGCTGATAAAGTTGTTGAAAAGTATCACGCGCACTGTGTCCCACTGCTAACACAATATGCTGGCTGTGCAGGGTTTCGCCGCTGGCTAAGACCACGCCGCGCATTTGCCCGTTTTCGATAATAAAATCTTCCACGCGCTGTTGAAAACGAATCTCGCCGCCTAATTGTTCAATGGTTTCGCGCATTTGCTCAACCATAGAGACCAAGCGAAACGTGCCGATATGCGGTTTGCTAACGTACATAATCTCAGGCGGCGCACCTGCTTTGACAAATTCGGTTAATACTTTGCGCCCGTAATGCTTGGGGTCTTTGACTTGGCTGTATAACTTGCCGTCTGAAAATGTTCCCGCGCCGCCTTCACCAAACTGCACGTTCGATTCGGGATTAAATTCGCTTTTGCGCCACAAACCAAAAGTGTCTTTAGTGCGTTCGCGCACGGCTTTTCCACGTTCTAATACTATTGGTTTAAAGCCCATTTGCGCGAGAATTAATGCGGCAAATAAGCCACAAGGCCCCATGCCAATAATTAGCGGACGCTGTGTTGTTATTGTTTTGTTTTCGGTGACAAAACGATAATTCATATCAGGGGTTAATGTTATTGATTTATCATCAATAAACTTGGCTAATACTTGCGTTTCGTTTTTTAATTCAATATCAAAACTATAAACTAAGAATATATGACTACGCCGCCGCGCATCGTAGGCTCTACGAAATACTTGATAATTTATTAAATCGTCGGGATTGATTTTTAGCCGCTCGATAATGGCTTCTTTAATGGCTTCTTCGTTGTGATTTAGGGGGAGTTTGACTTCAGTTATTCTGAGCATAATGGTATTGGGTGGTCGATAATTAGAAAATATTGTTAATGATTTCTTTTAGATAAGCGTGTAGAGACGTTGCAATGCAACGTCTGTATAAAAAGTAATAATCACTCAGTTTTTAAATACTCAGCCATTGACCCTCAATAATATTTAAGTATTTTCGGCTAGTATGCACAAAATAGAATTCTTGCTGTGGATATTGTTTGTGTAATCGCTGATAGTTTTAGCACTTTCACATAATTCAATAACGGCGTGTGTTCAATATATCGCTGGGTATTATTTGCAGTATATGCGCTTAAGGCTTCAATGATTAACCATTGGTTTTGATTTATTGAAAGTTCATGATTAATTTTTTAAATAAACCTCATCTCTTATATATTGACTATTTAACCAAAAACATTTTTTTACCACATAATCGCCTTGTGGGGTTTCATAAGTATCATTAGCGTTTTGTGCGTGTGGTCTAACATGGCAAATGGAATGCTCAGATTTCTTTGGTAAAATCCGTGCTTGTCCATTTTCAATGCGCTTAATAGTATCTAGCCAAACAGTTTTAACTTTTTGAGTGTCCTCATAAGACATATTCCAAAACTTAACTTTCTTTAAAATGAATTGTTCATTGACATCTTTTTGATAAAACACGAAGAAAAACTTATGTTCTAATAGCTGTTTGAATTCCGACTCTTCCCACGTTTCTTTAACAATTTCTGTGTACTTAAATGTCGGAAATGAAATATCTTCTTTAGGTAAATTATTTTGTTTTAAACGGATTGTTTTAACAACAATATCCGCTTTTTCAAATTCAGCTATTTCTTTATTTAATTCAATACCAAGAATTGCCTTAGTTAAATTAGCATAGAAACTTTTTGCTTTCGTATTAAGAGAGATAGCTAACGATGTGATAATTTCATCGGTTGTTTTACCGTAATAAGTTTTAAATTTAGCTATAACAAGCAATTCAATATCTTGCTCTTTATTATCGTCTAATAATTTTCCATAAATTGTATTCTGATGACCTGCGATAGAGGCAACAATATGATTAACATATCCGCGTTTTAATGAATAAGCACGTTGTTTGGCTAAAATGTCACTATTGGGTTGCCCTTTAGGATTGCCACCTTTACCGCCCTTTGTACACGCGCCTAAATAAAAAGTATCACCTTCTGATAATTCGTGCGCTTTCCCTGCAACGACTTTAGTTTTAATAAGTTCCCAATCTTTTTTTATGATAGCTAAATCGGCGATAGGAAATTGCCAATCACCCACTAATTTAATTAAATAATCAAAAATTGCTTTATCTTTTTGCGGATGATAGAAAATCAATAATAAATGTGCATTCTTTAACCAGAAAGAACTTAAATAAAAATTCTGATTAACTATTTCAAAGTAATTGATGATATTTAAAACCAATCGTTCTTTAGCGTGAAACTCATTGGTTTTTATTATTTTTAATGGCGAAGATTTCAATTCTAATCCAGCCTCTTTAAAATCAGCGTCAGCATTTGAATTAGGTTGGTATTCAAAATAGAATTTTTCTAAAATCTGTCCGAAATTACCTTTTCCTAAATATCCGTGACTAATAATTTCATTACCACATACTTGACGTAATGTTTTATTTTCTAAGCGTTTTGCAAATGCAATAATGGCATTAGCATCTTGCTTATTAATATCACTAAAGCGACTCATCTTGAATACTCTTTATTTTTTCTGCCAGCGCAATACCTATTTTTTCAACAATACCCACAACTAACGCATTACCCATAAAAAACGCTCGTTTAGTATCTGAGCAACCTTCTAACTTGGTGTGATTATCAGGAAACATATTCAAGCGTTCTAATTCAATGGGTAATAAACGCCGTAAGCCTTGCTCTGTTTCAATAACGTGTTTAAATCGTGAAGGTGATATACCACCTTCACCTGTAATAATAGTTCGTGAGGGCTGGGTTATTAAATCAGGAAAAATCATACCGCCTTCACTATAGTTATATTCATAGCCTTCAGCCGTGGTGCGGATTTCTTTTTTACCGCCTTTTAAATACCGCCATTTTTCTAAATCAGTTTCTTTTATATAAAAACTATCATCAACTTCATTATGTTGAAGAATATCGCCTAAAACAACCGATTTTCCTTGATAATTTGGCTCAGTTTTTAAAGTTAATACTCGACTGTTTATCATAACGCCAGCATTTTCAAAAGGTGAGTTTTTTCCTGTTTTATTAAAACTATCTGATAAAGTAACGATATTATCAGTCAATTTTATTTCAATAGGTAAACAGCTTTGATTAACTTTAACAGGAAAAGCCGTGGCTAATGTCCCTATTGCTAATAACCAATTATCTAAATATTGCTTATTAATTTGTTGATACAATAAAGTGGACTGATGATAAGCGACTAAAAATATGCGTCTACGCCGTTGCGGCATTCCATAATCAGCGGCGTTAATAACGCGCCATTCCACCGCATAACCTAAATCATCAAGGCTTTTGAGCATAATAGCAAAATCACGTCCGCGTTGATTAGACGGTGATTTTAATAAGCGATCGACATTCTCTAAAAAAATATAACGGGGTTTATTGGTTTTTTCATTTAATAGCCGTTCAATTTCCCACCATAAAACGCCTTTTTTACCTTTTAAACCTTTTGAATTTTTTAATGAAGTAGCCACTGAATAATCTTGACAAGGAAAACCGCCCACTAATAAATCACAATCGGGTAAATCCTCAGTGGCAATGGTGGCAATATCGGCATTAATATGATTTTCTTTACCCCAGCGGTTTTCATAGACTAATGAAGCATGTTGCGCTTTGGTTGAGGGTTCAAATTGATTGCTCCATATTACTTGATAATCGGAATTAAAAGCCTCGCTATAATTTGATGAGGCGGATTTATTCTGCCAGCCTTCTAAACCTAATCTAAATCCACCAACGCCTGCAAATAACTCAACGACTTTAATTTTATTGCTCATGTTTTGATTGTTTCTATGTGTTTTTATTTACTGTAGTTATTAATTAATGCTATTTATAAATACCTAGCCATTGAGGTTCAATAATATTTAATTATTCACGGCTGGTATGTACAAAATATAATTCACGCTGTGGGAATTGTTTGTGTAATCGCTGATAGTGTTGCATGACGGTTTTAGCACTTTCGCATAATTCAATAACGGCGTGTGTTCAATATGTCACTGGGCATTATTTGCAGTAGTCGCGCTTAAGGCTTCAATGATTAACCATTGGTTTGAATAAATTAAGCGGATTTGTTGCTATTGCATGATTATACTCCGTTAGTTTGTATTAGAACTAACACAATTAAATAACCTTAATGGGTATTTGAAATTTTTCTACATTTTCATATTCATTGCACATGATAGTAACGTCTATTATTCCTTCACCACGATTTAAAGGTATTAACTGAACACTACTAAAATATTCATCAGTAGTGGTAAGCAATTCTTTTAGATAAATATCCAATCGGTTTTCTTCAGGTTTAATGGTAAGTTTATAACTAACATCTTTGCCATTATTAATGCTGTTTGCATAATTTTGATAAATAAAAAGAGGAGTCTCAAGTTTTGTTTTTTCAATTTCTTTTTTGTATTCATCTTCAGTTTTGTGTAACGGATTGATGGGTATTTTTTTCTGTGCTTCACGCCAATTATCTAAAGATAAAATGTCTGGAAAAATCATAGTGACTTGAACATCAGTCGCTTTAAAATATTCAGAGTTTCTTAAAACTATTTCTATATTTCCTTCGTCCCATTTGTTCATTTCATCCCAATGATTATAAAAAGCCATGACTATTCTAATATTTTTTATAACATCAGGTAGTTCAAGTTGCCTGTTATAATTATCAATTTCATCATTAGTAATGCGAGTGGATAAATATTCAGGTATTTCTGCACGAGATAATTTTTTAAGATTCAAATTATCAGAATTCGGGTTTTTAGCATCTATTACAACAGTCTCTTGAGAATTAATTTTAAGCGAAATTCTCGGTTTCTTATTAGTAGATATATTTTTTACTTCAGCAGTTAAATTATTACCTCTAATCCAACCTAATCGTGGTTTTTTCTCTATTTCTTGTGGTAGGGCAATTGCTATTTTTGAAGCCAAGTCATCTTTATTAGTCCAGAAATCGCACATTTTATTGCCTTTAGCTTTTTTTATAAAAGCGTCAAGTTTTTTTGTTAATTTAGCATGATTGTCACGCTCATTTGATGTTGTAGGAAGGTCTCTTTTTTTTATAAAAGCTAAGATAGGAATACCTTTTTTTTTGGCATAATCGTATTCTTTTTCGGTATAACTAATATCGCCTGCCATAGAACCATATCGGTGTCCAATGATGACAATATAATAATCACTATCATTAAGGGTTTCTTGAATAATTTTCCATTGTTCATCATCACTAGCTGTAAACATTTCCATACCAATAGGAAAATGACGAATCTTTAAAATGGTTTTTATTACTTCTTCTCGAACTTCTTTTAAATCATCATAAGTTGAACTTATAAATATTTGATATTTTTTATTGTTGTTCATTTTTTCTCCATTAATAAATAATTTAATGTTAAGTTATTTTTTGTAACTACATAGCCATTCTAAAAAATAAAATAACATTATAAAGTAATTAGTTAAGATAATTCCCATTTGGAAAGTTTTGCTAAGTCATTGATTTTACATTAATACAATGCCATTTTTTAGCATTTTATGAAAACGGATTTATTTATTTTTAATTAGTTATATATTACTAAGTAGTTATAATTTATATTAGTTACCTTTTAAGTTTCTACGCTATTAATCAAACAACATGGGAAATAATTAAATCAAACCCTATACGTCCAACACACCCACATTCAACGTGTTTTTCACAATAAAATCACACACCAAAATCTTCGCGTGTTAATCCTGATTGTTTAATAATAGATTGCAATGTACCAATTGGAATTTCTTTTTTAGGACTAGGTACAATAACAACATAATTATTTTTAACATATTTTTGATGACTACCTTTTTGGCTTGCTTTAATAAAACCATGCGCTAAAAGCACGGTAATAATCTCTTTGGAAGAAAGTAATTTAGGCATATAACGCAAACTCACCCAACATTAATTCATTCACTTCATTAAAATCTGTTGTTACCGTATCATCTTCTAAATATAAAGCCACGGCTTCTTTTAAATTAGCTAAAGCCTCATCAAGCGTTTCACCAAAACTGGCAACTTCAATATTTAAACAACGTGATACATAATAATTACCTTCACGATAAATAATATATTTTAAATTTTTCATAAGTTATTCTCCGTCATTAAAACAATAATCCCCACGCCATTAATAACCAATAACGTGGGAATAATCAATCAAACCCCTAAACGTCCAACACCCCAACATTCAACGCGTTTTTCACAATAAAATCACGGCGCGGCTCGACCACATCACCCATTAAGGTGGTGAAAATCTCATCAGCGGCAATGGCATCTTCAATGCGAACTTGCAACAAACGGCGGTTGTTTGAGTCCAGCGTGGTTTCCCATAACTGCTCAGGATTCATCTCACCTAAGCCTTTATAGCGTTGAATATGTTGCCCTTTTTTAGTTTCTTGCATCATCCAATCAAAGGCTTGCTTGAAATTACTCACCATTTGCTGACGCTCACCCATGAGCAAATACGAAGCCTCACTAAACAAACCTGTGGTAGCCTCAGCGTATTGGGCAATCAAGCCATAATCTTTGCTGGCAAAAAAACTCGCCGCTAATACAAAGGTTTTGGTCATGCTGTGCAAACGCTTACTGATAACAAAGGTGAAATCATGCGCGTTATGATACTCAAGCGTCAGCGTGAACACCGCTTTGCCATGACTGCTGACTAAATAGTTTTCTAAACTGGCAAGCCATGCGCGAAGTTGCGCCTCGTCTTGTTTGATGGACTCCGATAGCACGGGCATTAAGCACAAGGCTTCTAAAAACGCGTCATCATAACGGCGGGTTAAGCGACTGATAATTAACGATACTTCAATGAATTGCTTGGCGAGTTTTTCTAAGCCTTGCCCTAAAATCGCAGGTGTGTCGGCATTGCTAAACAATTGCGCTTTGTCTAAGGCGAGCTGTACTAAATAATTATTTAACTCCGCATCGTCTTTAACATATTGTTCTTGCTTGCCTTTTTTGACTTTATACAGCGGCGGTTGCGCGATGTAGATATAACCTTTTTCAATAATTTCAGGCAATTGCCTATAGAAAAAGGTTAACAGTAAAGTGCGGATATGCGAGCCGTCAACATCGGCATCTGTCATTATTATGATGCGGTGATAGCGCAGTTTTTCTAAGTTATATTCATCTTTACCAATGCCACAACCCAGCGCGGTGATGAGCGTTCCTACTTCTTCAGACGAAATCATTTTGTCAAAACGGGCTTTTTCCACGTTTAAAATTTTACCTTTTAGCGGCAAAATCGCTTGCGTTCTACGGTCGCGCCCTTGTTTGGCAGAACCACCCGCCGAGTCACCTTCCACTAAAAATAATTCCGATAAAGCAGGGTCTTTTTCTTGGCAATCAGCGAGTTTTCCGGGTAAGCCTGCAATGTCTAACGTAGTTTTACGGCGGGTTAATTCGCGGGCTTTTCGCGCCGCTTCTCTGGCACGCGCCGCGTCTAAAATTTTGCCGACAATGATTTTAGCGATTTGCGGTTTTTCTAATAAGAAATCCTGCAATTTGTCATTCATGGTCGATTCCACTAAGGGCTTGACCTCCGAAGACACCAGCTTGTCTTTGGTTTGTGAAGAAAATTTCGGGTCGGGGACTTTAACTGATAACACCGCTGTTAAACCTTCCCGCGCATCGTCACCTGTGGTGTTGACTTTTTCCTTTTTTGCCAAGCCGTTAGCTTCGATGTATTGGTTAATGGTGCGGGTCAACGCGCCTCTAAAGCCTGCTAAATGGCTACCGCCGTCCCGTTGTGGAATGTTGTTGGTGTAACAAAACACATTTTCTTGATAAGAATCATTCCATTGCATTGCCACTTCTACGGTTACGCCGTCTTTTTCAGCAATAAAATAAAACACATCGGCAAATAACGGGGTTTTGTTTTTGTTTAAATGACTAACAAACGCGCTGATACCGCCTTCAAATTCAAACACATCGTGCTTATCGGTGCGCTCATCGCTCAAACTAATACGCACCCCTGAGTTTAAAAACGATAATTCGCGCAAACGTTTTGCCAAAATGTCGTAATGAAATTCGACATCGCTAAAGGTTTCACGGCTGGGTTTAAAGCTGATAGATGTGCCTGAGCCTTCTGCATTACTAACTGGCGCGAGTGGGGCTTGCGGTACGCCGTGCTGATAAAGTTGGCGGTATAACTGCCCGTTTTTACGCACTTCTAACACTAATTCCTCAGACAACGCGTTGACCACCGACACGCCCACGCCATGCAATCCGCCTGAGACTTTATAGGTGTTGTCGTCAAATTTACCGCCTGCGTGTAACACGGTCATGATGACCTCCGCCGCTGACCTGCCTTCTTCTTCGTGTATATCGACAGGAATGCCGCGCCCGTCATCGGTGACGGTGACAAAGCCGTTGCTGTGAATGGTCACTTGCACTTCGGTGCAATAACCCGCCAAAGCCTCGTCTATGGAGTTATCCACCACTTCAAATACCAGATGATGCAAGCCTGAGCCGTCATCGGTGTCGCCAATGTACATACCGGGGCGTTTGCGTACCGCGTCCAAGCCTTTTAAGACTTGAATATGGGTGCTGTCATAAGAATCGTTACTGCTCATTGCTTTTTGCCTTTGAAAATTTGATAAAAATAACGCGCTTAGAATGTGTCGCGGGTTATCGTTCTGCACACGCTATTATAGCGTTATAGGGGATTTTAAGGGGGGGTAATAATGGATAGGAAAATTAATTTTGGCAGTGTGGGCGTGTTTATTATTTTTTTTTAAAACAGTTAAAT
>JBAQSX010000014.1:0-40575 GCA_049296695.1 Methylococcaceae bacterium
CGGCATGGATGCCGAAATCCAGAAACCACGGATGGTAATTGTTATAAATACATCCCTGTAACTGGATTCCAGCATCCCTGCTGGAATGACATCGTAGTATTTATCCTACTCTTTTGAGGCACTACCAGATGATTTAATTAGCTCAAGCAGAATTAGACCTGTCAGGTTTTAAAAACCTGACAGGTCTGGTGCAACCAACAGCTATAAAAAAACTGGCAGTGCTTAAAGCATTGCCAGTCCTAAACTTTGCGTAACGTCAGTAATTAAAAACACAACCCATTTTTATGTGGCGTTCAAAGTAAGTTTTGAACGCCACCCGCTCTTATAACGATTTTATAATCAACAAAATCCCCGATATAAATAAAAATATAGCAAATAACTTGCTGTATTTTTCATTGTCTATTTGAGAATAAATAATCTCTTCAGTTAATAAAAATAGAATAATACCGATTTGGACAAAACTGGCTCTATCTGAATAAGAGATAGTAGAATCAACGCCTACAATTAATAAAGTCACTAATTGAAATAAGGCTAAAGTAGCATAACTAACCGCTGAGGTAACGCGTAGTTTATTTTTAGAATAGCTTTTTGCATAAATAATCACCGTGAGTAATGAACCGCCTAAATTACTAATGCCATGTATGATTCCCATGAGCATTAAATAAAGCTTTTCATAACGCACTATCGAAGTCAGTAGTTTTTCAATAAAAGGCAAAAAACTTTTTAAGGCAACAAAAATTAATAAACCGCCAACCAACGCGCTAATATTTAATCTAATCATCGTAATCACTACTAAAAATACGACGACTAAAGGTATGCTATAAATTAAAAGATTTCGATAAAACGGCAGGTCGATTTCTTCGTGATGACGAATGATTTGTAAGACACTAATTGCGATAGAAACAGGTAAGAGTATTTCTAAGGTATTAATAAAGTCATAGCCTAATAATAAGAGTATGGGTGTTCCAAATAATAATGTACCTACTCCAAAAATAGATTGAATAATTGATATAGCAACCACAGTTAATAAAATGTCAATGGGCATGGTATTCCTTGTTTAAAATGTTGTGAAAAAGCTTATTGTAAGCGGTTATGCAAACACAAGTTTAAGAAAAACTGTTATTCACCTGTTTTTTATTAAATTTAATAAATTATTAGCTTATAATCACAAACATTTAATACCGTCTTAATAGTCGCTTTACTTAAATGAACAATCACGCCAGACAACTTCTTTTTCAATTAGTGAATGATTACGGCATAGACGTTGCGAAAAATCCACAACGTTTAAACGCGCTATTCAAAGATTACGCCCAAGGACAATATAAACGCGAGGTCTTTTTGTGTGTACAAGCAGCGCGTGAAGGCGTGGTCGAAACACTATTAAATAACAAACACTTACCTTATGAAGCCGTTGCCGCGCAACTCACGCAACGACTGCATGATGATTATGGTCTTGATTTGCAAGCGGCAAAATGGGCAGTAGGCAGTTGGGTGGTGGTGCTGGGACTTACCAATAAATTTGCCCAAACTAAAAAAACTGCACCTGCTGAATTATCAGCCACGGCAAAACTAGAATTACAGCAAGCCTTAGAAAAACTCAATGCCTTAAAAAAAACCCCTGAAAAATCTGAACAACCAGTAGCTGTTATTAGCTTAATTGCTGACCGTTATCGTGATAATGGTGACGGTACGATTACCGATACTAAAACTAATTTGCAGTGGTTACGTTTTATTTTAGGGCAAACGTGGACAGGAACAGGTGTTAGCGGCGAAGGCATTCGTTATAAATGGCAAGAAACTGCACTTGCGGCGGATAATTTTAATCAAGCAGGTGGTTTTGCTAATTATTGTGATTGGCAAATACCCAGTATTGATGAATTAAAAAGTATTGTGGAATTGGGTAAAAAACCCGCAATTAATCATGCCGCTTTTCCTGCTACACCCGCTTCATTATTTTGGTCATCGACTACGGTGGATAATAATAATAATTCTGCGTGGAGTGTTTATTTTTATGGCGGTAGTAGTTATTGGTATGGCAAGGGTAGTTATTATTATGTGCGTTTAGTTAGAAAAAGCACTTAGTTTTTATAGTAGACTTGTTGTATTAATTGTTATAAACAAAGAATACCAACCTAAGTTTATAGTCTTACCATTTAAAATAGCAAGACATTATAAAGCGTTTTCATATTCGATGAGTTATTAAAAGTACGAATAATTGTAGGGGCGAATTATATTCGCCCTTGTACAATATCTTGTTATTAAGGGCAAATAATAATTTGCCCCTACCATTCAACGATTTCGTACGCGCAAATTATTATTTCCCTAGCAATTAAAATATTATCGCTCTTGCTCTTGATTTTAATATTGTCCTTTGCGAATACTACGATTTTTATTACGAATCCATTCACTCCAAGAACCCGCGTAAATTTTAGAACCTTTTAAGCCAGCGTGTTCCATTGCCAGTACATTATGACAAGCAGTCACACCTGAGCCACAATAATGCACTATCTGTTCAGCGGGACGTGTGCCTATTAATAATCGAAATTGGGCGTGTAAAGCATCGGGTGATAAAAACAAACCCTTATGTAAATTTAATGCTAAAGGTCGATTAATCGCTTGCGGAATATGCCCAGCTATGGGGTCGATGGGTTCTTGCTCACCGCGATAACGTTCAGGCGTTCTGGCATCAAGCAAACAAATGGCGTGTTGTGCAATACCGTTTTGCACCTGCTCGGCATTCAGCCAAGTAGTTGGGTCTAAATAAGCTCTAAAAGTAACCGCTTTAATGCGTGGCAACGTAGTAGTGATTGCATAGCCTAATTTTTGCCAGTGTTGAATGCCGCCGTCTAAAACCGCCACCGCTTCATGCCCCAAACAACGCAATAACCACCATAAACGTCCTGCAAACGCGCCAGCTGCGTCATCATAAACCACCACTTGGCTGTGATTAGTCACGCCCCACGCCCCTAAAATTTTTGCTAAAACCCGAAAATCAGGCAAAGGATGTCGTCCCGTTTGCGCGGTAATCGCTGAGGATAAGTCTTTGTCTAAATGCGCATAACGCGCATTGGGAAGGTGTCCATGTCGGTAGTTATACGCGCCTATTTCAGTGTTTGCCAAAGAGAAACGGCAATCAATAATCACCCAATCTGGGTTATAGAGGTTTTGTTGCAAGCTGTTTGCAGAGATTAGTGTTTTATAAGTCATGATGCGTTACTCGTAAAATAAGTTTGCCGATATGTTGACTGCTAAGCAGCAGTTCATGCGCCAATGCCGCCTCAGCTAAGTCAAACTGAGCGTGAATAATAGGTTTAATGCTATGGTTTGCCAATAAGGGCAAGACATGGTGGCGCAATTGCTGGGCAATCGCTTCTTTAAAGCCGTCATCTCTGGCGCGTAAGGTTGACCCTGTAATAGTGAGCCGTTTTAGCATCACTGGCAATAGATTGATGTTAGCGCGGATGCCATTTTGTAAAGCAATATGTACTAAACGACCATCGTTAGCTAAACACTCGATATTGCGCGGCAAATAATCACCGCCCACCATATCCAAAATCACATTAACGCCTTGTTTATCAGTTAAACGTTTTACCGCTTCGACAAAATCGCTTTGCCGGTAATTAATTGCCGCATCCGCGCCTAAGTGTAAACACGCCGCGCATTTTTCATCTGAACCTACAGTGACAATTACCTTCGCGCCAAAAGCTTTGCCCAATTGAATTGCCATCGTGCCAATACCGCTACTGCCGCCGTGAACTAATAGGATTTCACCCGCTTGCAAACGCGCTCTATCAAATAGATTGCTCCATACAGTAAACAAGGCTTCGGGCAGTGCGCTAGCTTGTTCAAAAGTATGATTTTCTAGTATAGGTAAACAACACACCGCTGAGGCCAAACAATACTGGGCATAACCGCCGCCTGTGACCAAGGCGCAAACTTTATCACCAATACTTAAATGTTTAACTTGCACGCCTCGCGCGACAATTGTTCCCGACACTTCTAAGCCTAAAATCTCTGACGCGCCAACAGGTGGCGGATAATTGCCTTGTCTTTGCAAGACATCAGCGCGATTAACCCCCGCACTCGCCACTTTAATTAAGACTTCATTAGCGGTAGGTACAGGCATGGGGTAATTTTTAAGTATTAATTGATTGCTATCAACAGCAATGGCTTGCATAGTCGTAGGGAGTGTCATTATGAGATTTCTAAAAAAGTTAAACTAGTATTGATTATATGAAAATTATCTTTATCGCAAAGCACAAAAAAAATCGCTTAGTAATATTTTATTTACTCTTATCAATTTCAATTATTTTTAATCATGATTTTTGTTGTTCTTTATTTTTAGAACATT
Organism: Methylococcaceae bacterium; assembly: GCA_049296695.1. Lineage (GTDB taxonomy): Bacteria > Pseudomonadota > Gammaproteobacteria > Methylococcales > Methylomonadaceae > UBA10906. Next base: position 4,352 of record JBAQSX010000014.1, read on the forward strand.
GAATTATTTCATGTTGATGTTTTAAATAGTAGCAATACAAACCTAGGCTTATACTTCATTGTTTAATATTATCATTAAATTTGTTGTTTCAATAAATCTATTATCAACTATATTTGATATTATTAACTGATTGGTATCGCTAATATTTAGATAACAAAGTTAATAAATTGATATTTTTAAACATACTTTTTTTGCGCGATGCTTGCAAAAAAGGTATGACTAATTTTGCAGTTAATTAATCACATCTTTTAATTAACACTTGTTTACAATAAGCCCTATATTATTACGCAAACAAATATAATTATTTTTAAAGGAATTTAATAATGAACAGAAAATTATTATCGCTATTATGCTTATACGCATTAACACCCAATACTTATGCCAGTACCGCTTATGGTTCATTAAGTAATTTTGATGCGGTTAATGATACGGGGGTGGAAGCACATGGTTTTGAAATTGAAATCGATGATGTTCACAGTACCGCGATTCAATATACTTATGATTGGAATCATTACGGTACACCGATTATTACCGAAGATAATTCTGACCCCGCGCATCCCAAAACTTTTGTGCGTTATGAAAGTAAAAAAGACGCGCAAGGTAATTATTTAAGTTATACCGCCGTGCCTGTGGGTGCATTTCCTCCCACCCAAGGGCATCAATGTACGAATCCTGCGGTCAATCAAGGCTGTGAACATTTTGGCGTGTCTTATTCCGCGCCCAGTGCGGTGAAATATCATTGGTTAATTGATAATCCAGCCGCTAGCGGCAATTTAATTCGCGGCGCGGAAGTATTAATGTCCGCGCCTTCGTGGACGTATCAACCCCCCGTTGCGGCCAAACCCGCGCAAGTGGTCGCAGTGATTCCCGCACCACCCGCGCCGCGTGTTAAAGAATTTGGTGTGCCGTCTTGGGTTAAGGTGATTAAAACTAAGTTGCACAACAACAAAAAAATCCCCTTAGATGATTTAAGCAGCGCGGATAAAAACGCGGACGGTAAAGCCGATTGGACGAATGGTGAAGTCGCTGAGGTGGAATCAGAATGGTATTTATTGCAAACTCAAAATAAAGCAGGTGTGGCGGGCGCAAAACAAAAGCTAGCAGGTAAAGCCGAAGCGTTAAATAACGGTAATGAACAAATCACTAGACGTTATGAGTTTTATAAATATACAGGTGGCGAGCGTTCTTTAGACGGTGAAACGGGCGAGGCGATGTGTGATAAAGTCGCTAAAGATGCGATTCACGGCGCGGGCAGAGTTGATGTGACTGATGTCAATGGCGATAGTTATCTGTTTAATTGCGCCACTGAAGTGGTGGTGGGTGATTATACAGGGGCGCAAATGGTCGGTTTTGATGCCGCCGCACCTTTGGGTTTAATTGAACATATTGAAGATGGTGAGATTAATAAGGCTTATACCAATCGCACCGTGGTAGTGGGTGGTAATAGTCCTTATGTCACCACGATTACAGGCGCGTTGCCCCAAGGTTTAAACATCGATTCAGCCACAGGCGTGTTATCAGGTACACCCACACAAGCAGGGGCTTTTGATTTTAGTGTTCATAGCAGTGATGCCAATAATGTCATCGCCACGAAAGCCTATCACATTACTATCATTGACCCTTTGGCGGCTTTGCCTGTAATTACTAGTGATGTCTTAACCGATGCCACTGAATTAGCCCCTTATAATTTTCAATTAACCGCAACAGGCGGCACAGCCCCTTATAACTGGTCAGTGAATGCACTGCCAGCGGGTCTGCAATTATCAGCGTCAGGCTTATTATCAGGTACACCCGCCCAAGGTTCGGCGGGGGTTAATGCGGCAAGTTATAGCGTTACCGACCAAACAGGTCAGTCTGACGCTAAAGTATTAACCTTAAAAATCAATCCTGCCGCCGTGCAAGCGTGTAATCAAAGCGATGCGGCGATTAAATCAGTAGGGCGTAATTTCTTAGTAGTCAATGGCGGACTTAATGCTAGCGACCATGTGTGGTACACGCCAACGCCTGCGGGAACGACTTTCACAGGCGGCGCGACCACCTTTTTAACAGGCGAATTAATTACTTATACAGGCACGTTGGATGCCATAGGTTCATGTCACGCCACCACTATGACAGTAAAACCTAAACCTGCCTACACCGTAGTCGATAATGGACAAGGCAGAATTAGCGCAGTAGGCAATAATTTTGTGGTGGTTAATGGCAAGAAAATTAGCTGGAATGCTAAAACGGTGCTTACACTTAAAGTTATCACAGCGATTAATGTGGGTAATAAAGCAGTATGGAAAGGTAAATTAGATGTGAACGCTAATACAGTATTAGCGACTAAATTAACGGTTTCAAAATAAGTGCTACTAAAACGACTGGCAGTCCTTGAGGACTGCCAGTCGTGACAAAATCTCTTTAGACTAAAAAGCCCTCTATTGAGGGCTTTTTTTTGAAAAAAAAGAAAACGCTCTCTCTATTGTCATAGTGTCCTTATAATTGTTTGCTAACTTAAGCAAATCGCACTTATCTGACCTTATGCCATTAGCTTTGAATTTAACCCCCGCCATGCCAGCCGAACAGGCTATTAAACTGCTTTACGCGCAATTATTAATCAGCATTAAAGCCAATGAACACGGTATTATTGCAAGTAATGATAGCGAGTATTTGCATGATTTTCGTGTTGCTGTGCGTAAAACCCGTTCAGGTTTAAGTCAACTTAAAGGCATATTGCCTGAATCGATTAGCAATGAATATCGCGTTTTCTTTTCTGAATTAGGTAAACTCACAGGTGCTTGCCGTGATTTAGATGTGTATCTACTTATTTTTGAAAAAGAAAAAACTTATTTATCGCCGCCATTACAACAAGCGATACAGCCTTTAGAACTATTATTATTAAAAAAACAGCAACAAGCGCGGCACGATTTAAAATTACTACTCAATTCAAAACAGTATTTGCAGAAATTAAATACTTGGCATCATTATTTAGATACTTTAAATGAAAAAACCGCGCCAGTGACGATTAAACAATTAGCCACGCGTAGAATAAAAAAGAATTATCGGAAAGTATTGCAAGAAGGTTCTGTTATTACTAGCCATTCAAATGGCGATGAATTACATGAATTAAGAAAAAGCTGTAAAAAATTACGTTACTTATTAGAATTTTTTCAACCATTTTATTTAGAAAAGAAAGTAAAGACAGTGCTTAAACACTTAAAAGCCTTGCAAGATGTTTTAGGTGATATTCAAGATAGTTATTGTCAACAGCAGTATTTATTGCAATATCGAAAAGAATTAGCCTTGCAAAATACAATGGCGACTACTTTAGAGGCTATTGATTATTTAATTGAACGCGTCATTAGCAGACGTTTAAAAACACGCGAACATTTTAATGAGAAATTCATCGCCTTTAAAACCATTAAAGGCGATGATTATTTTTAAATTAGCGCGGATTAATTAGTATCACCTGCTCGAACATCAAACTCGATTTTCCAGCGTCCATCATCACGATGTGAAATCGCTTGCAGTTCTAAGGTACCCACTTCAGTGACTAAAGAGCTTAAGTGTACGGGGACGACTTCGCCGACTCTGCGTCCCTCATCAGAAAGAGTAATTTCAATTTCTGCCAGTTCAGATAATTCTTCATTGCTCCAATAATCCAAACGCGTGCCGACTATATCTTCACGGCGCGTAGTTGAGGCAAAGAAACGGAAACGCACAGGCTCACCTATCACTAAACCAAATTCATCTTCGGGTAGTTCTTTTTCTGTGCCTTCTTCCATGCCAAAGGGTGCAATACATAAAGCTTGCAACTCAGGTGGTAGGCCGGGAACTGCGGGCATTGCCGATTCTACGCCCACATAATACGATGCCGCTGTACCACCTTTGATTCTTACGCCTTTACCTTTGCGTACAAAACCATAATACGCCGCGCCCCGTGCTACAGCTAAATCTAAGTCCGCGCCGCCTAATAAACGCGCTTGCGGGGCTTGTTCTGAGTCTAACCATGAGTTTAATACTTCCATTAAACGACTAGCTAAAGCTTGCGCTTTTAATACGCCACCGTTAAATAATACGGCGGTGGGGTGTAAAAAGGTCGCATGTTCAGGCAAGTTAATGTCTTTTAACTCTTCGGTGGCATTTTGTTGTTTAGCCAAAAATGCGGCTAAGTGACGCGTAATAGCGGCATCTTGGGCATAAGGCAGACCTGTGGTGCGTAGCCCAGTGCGTGGACGGCTGACAGGACGCGCATCAACGCTTACGCGTGGCAAAAAGCCTTCAACTAATACACGGCTGACTTCTTCGCGGGTCAGTTCGGTTCTTAACGCACCGCCGATTAATGATGAACTACGATTCGCCACTACAATGGGAATGGTGTCGATGTCGCTTTGGCTGAAGAGTTTTTCTTTGGCTTCGCGACAACTGTGGGTTAAGGCTTGCACTTGCCAAGGCTCTAAGCGTTTGCCGTCTTGTTCTAGTTTGGCTTTAACAGTGTAAGCTAAAGCTAAGTCCATATTATCGCCACCTAGCAAAATATGATCACCTACTGCCACCCGCGTCAATTCTAAGTTACCGTCTTGTTGGGTGACGGCAATTAAAGACAAGTCGGTTGTACCGCCGCCCACGTCAATCACTAAAATCACATCACCGCATTGCACTTGTTTACGCCAGTCTTCATGTTTTTCAATCCAACTGTATAACGCCGCTTGGGGTTCTTCTAATAAAATCGCTTGCCCTAGCCCCACGCTTCTTGCCGCTTCCACGGTCAATTCTCGCGCCGCTGGATCAAAAGACGCGGGGACGGTAATCACCACGTCTTGTTGTTCTAAGGGTGAGTTAGGATGCAGACTTTGCCACGCATCACGCAAATGTTGCAAATAGGCGACGCTGGCTTGGAAAGGCGATACTTTTATCACTTCGTCTGGCGCGTCAGGCGGTAAGATGGGGGCTTTGCAATTAACCCCTGCATGACACAACCAACTTTTCGCGCTAGACACTAAGCGAATCGGGGTTTTACTGCCTAAGTTACGCGCAATTTCACCGACTAAATAATCAGGTTTTGCCGTCCAAGGCAACGCAGTCGCGCCTTGAGCGAGTTCGGCTTCGTGGGCTTGATATAAAAACGAAGGCAATTGATAGCTGTCTTCAACAGTAGAAGGTGCAGTTAATTGTGCAATTGCCATCACTTGTTGAGTGAAGACTTCTTCATTTTCACTGGCATACGATAAGACGCAATGGGTTGTGCCTAAGTCTATGCCTACTGAAAAATGTTGTGGCTCAGAAGAACTAGGCTCTACTACATGATTAGCTTCTGGTTGGGCGACTGTTTCAACCACGACTTGGGCTTCTGGCTCAGCTTCAAGATTAGCGGCTTCGTTTTCCACTGGAGTAGCTTGTTCTACAGCCGCTTCAGGCTCTGACACAAGCGTTTCAGTTGCTGGCGGGGTTTCTTCGGCAATAGTTTCTGCAACCACCTCAACCACTGGCGCGGCTACAGGTTTGGCTGTTTTAGCTTGGTCTTGAGCTTCTTCTTTCTTTTTAGAAACTTCGTTTTTAATTCTGTCAAATAAACTCATAATTCCACCTCAGCGGCCGCGATAATATGGGCGTTATGTCCTTGTGTTAATTTAGGTAATTTCATCTCAGTCACTTGCCAGCCTTTGTGAATTAACGTACCTGTAAATGGCGCGCTACCTACAATATTGCCTGTCAAACGCACTGCATCGGCATCAAAACCCGCAGATAAGGTCACTTTGCTACCTTCGGCTTCATTACGCACGGGTGCTAAAGTAAAGTGTTCGTGTATCACTTTAACGCAACCTTGGTGAATAACGCGCGCCACCATGCCCACATCAGAGTCACTGTGCGCGGTCATATCTTCTTGAATAAAATCAACAAAACGCGCTTCTTTTTGTAATAGATTAAGCAGTTGCAAGGCGGCATCGTCACTGGCTTCTTTTAAAATAATCGGCGCGGGGGCGGGTGCTTGTACTAGCTTTTCCACCTCGACAATTTTTTCAACTTCCACGATTTTCTCGACTTCAACTAGCTTTTCTACTTCAACAATTTTTTCAACGACTTTTGGCTCAGCGGCAATCACTACAGGCTCAGCCGTTTTTTTAGTCCGCAATAAGCTCATCACCAGCAATAACAAAGTAACAATCAACAACAACGCTAACACGCCAATTGAGCCTGCCATGCACACATGCCACAAATCAAAGGTTGTCGGCTTTAAAGATAAATCAATAGTATAGTTTTCCATGAAAGTTGCTCTTATTTAGGTGAGCCGTCACGAGCGGCCTCAAGGTACATCATTTCTTGCAAAACATTACGCGTGGTTTTAATACGCATTTGTTTTAAATGCCTGTCAGCGACTACTTCGGGGACTTTTTCTTCTAAATACACGTCGCGCATTTTTGACAAAATCGGCTCACAGCTTTTAATAATCGCTTCAGTAGCGGCTCTGCTATCTTTGCTTTGGTGCATCACTTTAAGCATTTCATCGGTGGCACATTTTTTATAGTCATAACCTGCTTGCTGAATTTTTTGAATGGTCTCTTCAGTTAAAGCGGTGTCGTGCCATTGTTCTTTAGACTCTTCAGCATTCGCCGTTAGCGTGACAAGGCTTAGCATTATCAGGCATAGTTTTTTGTTCATAGCGATTATCCTTTTTTTATTGTTATGGGTTTTAAAAATAAGGGGCGATTAAATCGCCCCTATTATCTAGTATTTTCTAAAGCGGTAATACTTGTTAATAATTAAAGTTACGCAAACTTAGTGAAATAGCGTATTTAAAAAACGCTGGAGTCCAAAGCTTGCTTTGTACTTTATTGTTTGATATTACAAAGCAAGCTTTGGACTCCATTAAACTGCGTAACTTGAGTTAATAACTGAACTTACGCAATACTCAATTGAGCGTATTTAAAAATAACGAAAAAGTCCAAAACTTACTTTATTATTTAACTACAATTACGCATGAATTAAAAAATCAAATGATTAAAGTTACGCAAATATTATAGGTGTAGGGGTAAATGATATTTGCCCTTAAGAACAAACGATTATCACCAAAGGGCAAAAAATGTTTTGCCCCTACATACCCACTTTAATTAAGCATGATTTAAAAACTTTATTATCGAAGCGTTTAAAAAAAAACAGCGCAACGATTAAGTTCATAGAACTAGGGTTGCGCTGTAAGTTTTTCAAGTATTGGCAAAACAAAAGTATTGCCAACTAAATTATTGAGCTAAACGATTTTAGGCAGAGTAAATACACTAATAGATTCTACTAAGTCATTAGATAAATCCACCAAATGCTCAGTTTGCACACCTTGCGCTTGTAATTGCTGACAAGTTTGCTCGGTGGTTTTTTGAATTTGCCGTGCTTTATCGCGCAATTTTTGGGTGGTTTGCGCTTGTGCATTAGCACTATCGGCAATACGTTGTACCAACAATACCAAGTCCGCTGTAGTTTCACGCGTTTGGCGCATTTCGTTACCCGCTTGTTGCGCTAAATCTGTTCCTTTAACAACCTGTCCAATCGCCTCGTTCATGGTAATAACAGTATCAGCGGTTTCTACCTGAATGTTATTGACCAGCGCGGCGATTTTTGAAGTCGCTTCCCGCGAGTTTTCCGCCAAGCGTTGTACTTCGTTAGCAACAACCGCAAAACCACGACCCGCCTCACCCGCTGACGCGGCGTGCATAGAGGCGTTTAACGCTAAGATGTGGGTACGCTCTGCGATGTTATTAATCAAACTGACCACACCGCCAATTTCTTGTGAGCGTTCACCTAAACGTTTAATCCGTTTTTCAGTTTCACGAATGGTGTCACGAATGGTGGTAATGCCTTGCACGGTATCTAATACGGTTTCTTGGGCTTTATCGGTATTACGAATCGCCTTTTGCGCGGCTTCGTTACACACGGTGGTCAGTTTTACCACATCAAACATTTCTTCAGAAGCGGCATTTAAATCTTTGGCAGACTGTTCAACTTCGCGGTTGTCTTCTAAAGCCACGCTAATTGTTTTATCGGCTTGCTCTTTTACTTGTTGAGACGTATGCGCAACGTCAACAGAAAGTTGTACTACCCGATTTAATACTTTAGAGGTTTCATCAGCTAATAAATTTAACGCATCGGCAATCAAACCTGTGACGTTTTCAGAAACGGGAACTTTAGTGGTTAAATCTTTTTGCGCTAATTTTGCCACCGCTTGTAATAAGTCAATAATCGAGGCGTTTAAAACTTCGTTTTCACGTTGAATATTGGCATTGACTAACTCGCGTTGGTCAACCATCATGTCAAACTGCCTACCTAATAAACCAATTTCATCAAAAGTTTCTAAATTAGCCCGCACACTACTATCGCCGCTGGCTAATTTCTGCATAACCTCTACTAGATTACTCATCGGTTTAGTAATACTGCGTGAAATAAAATAAGCCATTATCGAGCTTAAAGCTAATAATGCTAATAGACCAAGACTCAAACTCAATTGTTTATTACGCAAGTTTGTTACTTGCTGGCTTAATTCATCATTTAATACAATCAAAGCTTTTTTATTCAAATCAAACTGGTTATCGATTACTGTAGTATAAATATCGAAATACTCAGTTGCTGAATAGGTTAATTGCGGCGAGTCTAAAATTTCTTTACGCGTTAAATCAATCGCTGTTTTATAAGTTCTAGTAGCATCCTGTACAAAGCCATCTAATTTGGTCTTAATATCAGGTCGCACCTCGAAGGTTTTATCAATATTGCTTAATACATTGTCTTTAAAAAAAACTTCAGCAGCTTCTATTAATAAAGATATTTTGAGTTTTTCTTCTAAGGTAATTTCTTTTGCAGTTAATACGCCACCACCTGTAGCACGCAATTTACCTAAAGCTTCGGTGAATTCTGGGATTCCATATAATACTGAGCGAATTAATGAATAACGTCCCAAATCGGCTTCTAATGATAAAGAAAAATGGTCGGAAATGGCATCTAGCATTCTTAATTGTTCATTAATTAATGCAGAATGTAGCGTAATGCTTTGAGGACGACCTATTTTCTTGTCAATGACTTGCTGTTTTATGGTTTGCCACGTTTGTACGATATTGCCCCATTTTTTGTTGAAAGCTAAATCATTAACATCGCGTTTAATCATATTATCTATCGCTGTAATCGCGTCTGCTAATTCTTTTTCATTCATTTCACGCATATTGATAACACTATCATCACCCGATAAAAAAATTGATGATAGGCCACGATGTCGTTGCGTTAATTGCACTAAGCGCAATACTGCAACTGTAGGTGGAATACCTTTGGTTTCCAATACTGCTGTTTCAATATTTTTTTGGGTTTCTATCCAATAAAGCCCAAAGGGAATACTTACCAATATCAGTGCGAGTACACCTAAAATGGAGAATTTCTGCCAGAGCAATAGTCGGCTAAATAGGCTGGTATTTTGTTTCATGTTATTTGCCTTTACTATATTTATAAAATGAATGATTCGATAGTTACAGTGTTTTCACACAGGTTAATTATTTAAAGTAGGGGCGTATAAAATGTATGATTATCTTATCGATAAACCTTTTATAGCGATATTGCACTGCAATTCTCTATAAACCTACAATTAAAAAATCACCCATTATTTAGCACTGCCATTTGTAATTAATTAAGATTGAAAACTAAAAACAACGCCGTTATTAATCAAGGTAATTAGCGTGAAGGTATGCCAAATAAGCGTTCTAAACAAAGTATCGGAATAACTTTATGAGAGTTGGGTACTTGAAAACAGGAGGTGAAATAATATTTCCACGACACCAAATCAGCGGGTAACTCACATTGTTGACTATCACGCACTTCACAATGTTGGGGGACTGAATGTAGCAATAATGCACCGTAATCTATTTGTTTGGTCTGCTCGCTTTGATAAGCAAAAATACTCAAAGCACCCAAACGATGAATGTCGTTTTCATAATCGCTTTCAGTATAGCTACTTATTGGTAAAAATCGAGCGGCAAGATTCATTACAGGAACGATGTTATTTTGCCATAACATAACGTGCTGACAGTAATAAGGTGCTTTAGGAATAGAAAATAAGCTGGGTAAGTCAGTTAGGGTGTGGACTAACTCAAACTCGCCCACAGACACTGCTGTAGTTTCGTTAAGTGGAAGTATCCATGCGGGAGCCATGGTCATCGTTAATATCCTTTAGAGGGTATTGCTAAACAGGTGGCTCAGTAATTGAGCTGAACTAACACAGTGTACTTGCTCGTCGTACTGCGCTAAGTGTGTCAAGGGTGAGGCTGAACTTTGCATAATGGCAGGTAAAGTGTACAAGCTTATTTGTTCACCTTTAAGGGCGTAAATTTGTTCGCAAAGTAGACCATAACCCTGCGTAACATTTTTCATCAACACAATAATACGATAACTATGCGGTTTATTAGCCAATGGTACTAAAGCTGAAGATAAAGCATAGACAGGCCATCGTTTGGCATGTTCGTGTAAAAAACCGATAACGTGACTACTGTCATGATTAGCTACTAAATCAGTGGCGGGTTCTAAAGAGTAAATATCGCTTTGCGGTATCATCAAATTGAGTCCATCCATGAGTAAATTAGCAAAGTTATCTTGATGACTCGAAGCACTATTCATTGGTTGTAGCTCCTGTGTCATGAATGAGTTGATTGACCTTATTTAATAAATCATCTTCAGATACAGGTTTGGTGAAGTAAAAATTTATTCCCGCCTCCTCTGCTAGTTGCTGATGTTTTTGCGTGGTTCGGGAAGTAATCATAATAATGGGCAATTTTTTAATAGACGCTTGACTACGAATATGCGAAGTCAATTCAATACCGTTCATACGCGGCATTTCTAAATCAGTTAACACAATGCTAGGTTGGATATGCACTAATAATTCTGCCGCTTCCACGCCATCTCTGGCAATACGCACCCGATAACCCGCATCGGCGAGTATTTGTTCTAAAGCGCGGCGTTGACTAAGTGAGTCTTCAACAATTAACGCTAAAGGTTGGTTAGTATTAAATGTACTAGGTTGCACACTGACTGCTACGCTGTCCATATTACGCGCTCCACTAGGGGAGCGTAATAATTCAGGTATGTCTAATACAGGTGTTACCGTACCATCCCCTAAAATAGTCGCGCCTATAAAACCTGGAATTTTACGCATGTAATAACCCAAGTTTTTGATAACCACATCACGACTATCGGTAATTTGATCGACTAAAACCGCTATAATTTTGTTTTCATTGGCAACCAACAGTACCGCGCCATGTTGATAAGAACGATCTTCATGGCGATGTTCTTGGATGTGTAGCAACTCATTTAATTTCACCATGGGATAAATGTCATCACCTATGATTAACACTTGCTCATTACTCAAGGTTTTTAATTCACCTGAGCCAAAATAAATAATTTGGGTCAAGCCTTTGCTAGCAATCGCCACTTTATAAACACCAACATTAGCCAGCAACGCGTGAGAACGGCTCAATGGCAATGGGACGCGCATTTCTACAGTCAGCCCTTTTCCTCTGCGCGAATGTAAAGTTAAACCACCACCTAACGCTAAGACTTGACTATGCGCGGCTTCCATACCCACGCCACGTCCTGAGGTTTGTGTGGAATAACTACGCGTAGAAAAATTAGGGTGCAAAATAAAGGCTTTTAATTCTTCTTCAGAAATATTTTGATTTACAGATAATAAACCGCGTTGCTGGGCAACAGCACGAATTGCATCAAAATCCAAGCCTTGCCCATCATCACGCACTGAAACCAAAATAGTATTGCCTTCGCGATCAAAGCTAATATGAATTTGACCATTACTGGGTTTCCCTAAAGTACGGCGTTGCTCTTCTTGCGCTTCAATGCCATGATCGACAGCATTGCGTAATAAGTGCATAAGCGGATCGACTAGCGCGTTTAAGGTATCACCATCAATAAGCAAGGCTTCGCCTGAAATACTCAAATCACATTGTTTTTCAATCAATCTACAGGTTTGACGTAAGGCTCTTTGTAGACGCGGCACAATAGATGCTACTGCAACCAAACGGGTTTGCATAATGGATTCTTGGGTTTCAATCACCAAACGTTGTTGGTATTCCAAGACTTCGCTCATGAACTCCAATTCTTTTTTCATATCTTGACCAATTTCACGCGCATCAACTGATGCCTCAACCATGCGGCGACTGGCAGTATGCAATTCATTATATTGATCGAGTTCTAAGCTATCAAAATCTTGAGACTGAGGCTTCGATGAACGACCTGATAAATCCTTAAGATCTATCATTTGCTCAAGTTCGGTTTCTAATTGATACAGTAAGGCGAACTGTTCTTCTAGTGCTTGAAGTTGTATTTTGAGACGACGTTGCCGTTCATAAGTTTGACCATTAAGAATGATGCTCTCACCTGAGAGACGAAATAGATTTTCAATTTGACTGCTCGGTACACGCACCATGGCTTCTTGCGTTTCAAGAACAGCAGGTGCGGTAGTTTTAGCCGCAGTCTTATCTGTTTCATGTTCATCATTAGCTAATGCAACAGGACGGGGTTGAGGTATTTGCTCATCATTGCTAGGTAAACCATCACCATCAATTTGGTTAGTCCAATCGAGAATGTTTTGTAATACTGCCTGTGCATCGTCAGGCGCGTCAGCTGAACCTAATAATGCCTCACTCATCGCTTCTAAACAGTCAGCGGCAATAATGAGCGCGTTTAACAAAGATTGGCTAGGTAAGGTATGCGCATTTGCGCAAGCCGTTAAAATATCTTCTAAATGATGGGTTAATACGGCAATACCTTTTATGCCTACAGTATTACCAGAACCTTTGATGGTATGCGCCACTCGCTGTGCTAAGGTAACATCTTGCATGCTACCACCTGCTTTTAGATGTTGCATTGCCTGTGAGAATTGCTGGGTTTGATTAGGCAGTTCTTGCAATAATAAATCCAATAATTCTCTATTAACATCGTCAGGTAAAGCTAAAGAAACATCGGCGACTTCTGCTATTTGCTTGCGCGGGGCAACGGCAGGAGCAACTGTTTCAGGACGGGTATTTTGTAGTTGCTTTAAAATAGCCGCGCCAGTTTCATTTGCCAAAGGAATAGGCCAATCACTTCGACTCAATTGCGCTAATAAAGGATAAACAGCAGTATCTTCATAAAACACTAATAGATAAGCTTTAACAATGTCCGTCCATTCGCGTAATAGCGTAAGTTCTGCGCTATCAAATTGACTGCTATGTTGACTAAAGTGTCTTACGTTAGCAGTCACATGAACGCAAACGTGGGCTAAACCATCAAAGTCAGCCATCTTAGCGGCATTGGCAAAACGTTGTAGCTCTTCGCTAAGTTGTTCTAATTCTTCTTGTACATGAACAGGATTATCAATAATCAGATTTTGCAAACGGCTATTGACTGTTGCCGTTTCTAATAATAATAAATCAACTAATTCTTGGGTATCGCGTGAGATAGTAACGGGCGAAGGACTGGACTCAGGTGCTGGAGTATCGATTACGGGGATACTCACTTGCACGGGTTTTGTAACACTATCGGTCGCTTGCGTATCAGTGAATAGAATCGAAGCTTCTAAGGCTTCAAACTCATCATCGCTGAGCGATAGTGATAAATCAGGGTGGTGTAATACAGCAAGGATTTGTTTGCCGGTCTGCTCGCTATCTTGCTTGTTTTGATAAGCAGTAAAAACTTCAGGGTAGTGTTCCAATAAAGCCAATAATTCTAGTGATACATTTGGTTGTTCGCGCAACGCCTCAACAATTAATAAACAAGAATCCTGAAAACCATAACAATCAGCAACTGCGGCTTTATCGGCTAATTCTTCAAGCATGGTGAGCAGTTCTGTGCTTATTGGTTTTGTTGTCGGTTCAGCAATATCTGCAACCGTCACATCTGACAATTCATCGCTTATTGTCGATGATAATGATTCAGTCGACTGAGTTTGCTGATTGAGTGGTGGAGTGTTTTCAGCAAGTAATAGCTTTTCAAAAAGGATAAACTCCTCATCTGATAAAGGAAAGTCTAATACAGGCTTACGCAAAATAGTGATGATAGCTTGTGTTGCAGTGAGTGGTGAGTGCGTATAACTCTCAATTAATGGAGGCAGTTGCTTTAATAACGCGCCGATTTCTGTATTGGCTTTATGATCATCACTGAGTAATTCATCTAAGCTTTCAATGACCAATAAGCAAACATCTTGCAAGCAATAATAGCCTACATCAGCGGCTTGTTTGGCAAATTGCTGCATAAGCGCAATATTTTCGATAATGCTTGCTTGGATTTGGTTATCACTCAGTTTATCGATCGCAGGTGTTGCGATTTTAGTTACTTCATGCGCACTCTCGGGTATTTTCTCGGCTTGAGGCGAAATAAGTGTGCTGAGCCGTTGCTGAGCGGCGGCAATTAAGCGTTGATTTTGTTGTTGCCACGCTGATAGTGCATCATCAGAAACCGTTGCTTTAACGGGCGTTTGTTCTGCGGGACGATTTTCCACAGGTGTATCGCTTAATGGAGAAGGTGTTTGCTGAGGCATAGTCACGTTATAAGTTAATGATATTTATGTGGCGTAGGCATCGCCCAGTGCTTTAAACAGCGTATCAAACTGAACGTTTAGCCAAATAAGATCGGCATGTAAATGACCGCTCACCACACAACGCTCCAAAAGAGGTGGTAATAAAGGCAGTTGTTTTAATGCAGGTGTGCTGAGATTATGTATTTCGGGTAGCGAATCAATCCAAATCGCCATTGCTTTTTCGCCACGATCAATAACAAAAAGTTGCCGCTTTGTCGTTGTTACAGCTTCGGCAAATAATACTTGTAAATCAATGACGGGAACGAGATTACCGCGCAAATTCAATAAGCCACTAAACCAAGGATCAACATTAGGTAGCGGATTGACTGTTAAATGTTCAATGACTTCACAATAAGTAAGCGCGGAAATTAAAAAAGCCAAACGACCCACCCTAAACCCAAAAAAAGTTTCAACGCGGGTCGTTTCAACGATAGTGTTTTGCGTGTCTGGTGGGCGAAAACGTGTCAGGGCAACCGAAGGACTCAACCAAATCTCAGCTTGCTCGGGACTTGCTAAGTGTTTTACTGCCATTACGGTTCACCCTACTATTAATCACAATCTGTTTATAAAGAAGCCAATGCCGCCAAAATATCTTTGGCCTCATAAGGTTTGCCCACTAAATCTTTCGCACCCTGCATTTGCGCCCACACTCTATCTGCTTTTTGATTTTTTGAACTCACAAAAATCACGGGGATATGTTTAGTGCTAGGATCGTTATTCAAATTGCGACATGTCGCAAAACCATCCATCCCTGGCATCACAATATCGAGAAAAATAACATCGGGTTTTTCTGATTTAGCTTTGTTAATGGCTTCTTCGCCGTTGCTTGCAGTAACCAATACATAATTAGTATCGTGAAGGGCGTTTTTTAAATTTTGTAAATCAGCAGGCGCGTCATCACAAATAAGTATTTTTTGAATGGTCATAAATTTTCCTTTCGCGTTGTTGTGTAAATTTATTGCACCATTTTACGGCATTAACACGCGGCTGTCTCATTATTGACATTACGTTGCTCAGCTAACCACGCCAAGACGCGTACACTTAATTTATGAAACGCATCCTCTTGAATGGGTTTAATTAAATAAGTAGTACAACCTGCAATAATCCCTTTTACTTCATCTAAAGGCGAACTTTTACCCGAGACCATAATAATGGGCGTTTTTTTGTAACGCGCATCTTTGCGTATTTCGGTACAGGTTTGATAACCATCAATACCGGGCATCATGACATCGAGAAAAATTAAATCATAATAACCGCTTGCTACTTTTGCCAAAGCAGTTTCACCATCATCAGCAAATTCGATTGCTGTTATTTGAGGTAATTCTTGTAATCGAAGTTCAATCGATCTTTGTATTGCAACACTATCATCGACAATTAAAGCGCGATAACCTGTAACATTTTTTATATTACTAGTATTAGCATTAAGCGGAATAACATTGCTATTTGCTACTGAACGCGCAGAAGCAACTGCATTATCATTACGTTCGGGTAATGGCAGTTTATCTAATAAACTCAATAAACGCACCGCTGTTAAAATACCTCGAATGTGGTAGTTTGGCGGTTCTGCCAATGGTCCGTGACTCAGTGCTACCACTTGTGCATGTTGGCATTCACCTGCTAATAAAGTTTCTTTTTGCTGTACAGCACTAGGGTTATCGTAATTGACCAACAATATATCGGCGGTTTTAGTATTTGCCGTCATTGCGTAATCATGTTCGCTAGACTTGGAAAGCTGAAAAATGCTCTTAAGTTTTTCGATAACCGCTTCCTCAAATCCTAAAGGCAGCACCAGTAACTGCATACGATCTTCTGGTTGTAGGTTAATTGATTCCATAGTTGCACTCATCTTGGTAATAGTAAATTCCGCTAAGTTAAAATAAATTTTTCAATGAAAGTGATTACAATCGCCAATAGGTAGTGCAGAGTTGAATCAACTTGGGATTTTATTATCACTTGCATTTAAAGGAAAAATTATCAGGTTTATAGTTGGCAATTTCTTGCTCACTTTGTTGTTTGGCGTTTTCTAGTGACATACCCGACTGTATAGCGAGAACAATATTAGCCATGCGTTTGTCAGTTACTAAAATATGATAAGCCAACCAAGGTACTAAAAACTCAATAACATCGATGATTACTTTTTCTAAGGGTTCAGTCTCTTTTTCGGCTTTTAATTTATGCAGTTCTACTATAAAGCATTGATGCACTTCTTTATGTTTGCTTTCCCATTCATCATCTGGAAAAAAGCGTTGCCAAATAGACTCTTCTGTTGCAAAGTGATATTCAGTATAGGCAAATAATTCATTAAAAACAGTATCTAAAATTGTTTCATTGGCATGATTATTAGAATGCTCAGCCAATAAATTTAATAATGTAATCCATTTTTTATGTTGCTCATCAATTTCTGCTATACCCGTATTAAAATATTCACTCCAAGGTAAAACTTCATATTTTGTTGTCGTGTCATTGTTCATTGGTAATAACTCATTAATAGTTCTTTTCCCTAAAGGTACTTAAGTCGCACCATAATTATTAGTATTTTAAATGGTCGCAACATTAAGACTATAATCGAACTATTAATGAATTATTTTTAAGTCAACTAAAAAAGTTCAATCACCCGTATTATGTCCTTTAATAAATAAAGGTGTTGTTTAATCAAAGTCTGTTTACAACAGTTCAAATATCTTTGAAAAAACCACATGCTATCGCCCATTATTGGTGCTAAGAACTCATTGTAACGCATAAACATGGTATCCGCATTAACTCTCATTCAATTGTGCTTATTGCTTTTCAGTGGTTTAAAATCAACTGTGACATGCGTCATCATTGTTGATATAACTGAAATAGTTAGCCTGATATTGTTATCATTTGAGCATTACTCATGCCATTAATGCTTATTACATCCAATAAAACAGTCATTGTAAAAATAGAGACTTTCGTCTTTAGTCCTAGTTATTTTTAAGCCAGCTTGTTTGTTTGTAGCTTAACGTTAAGCTCGCGCACATAACCAAACATCAACACGTTGTACGCCAGAGGCTTTTAATACCATTGCCAATTCCCGCACGGTTGAACCTGTTGTCATAACATCATCGAGTAGCACAATGTGTTTTGCCTGTGGCTGTGACAACATCGAAAATGCGTTATTAATATTTTTATACCGTTGTTTTGCCGTTAAATTTGCTTGTTGAGGCGTATCACGATGTCGAATACAGCTGGTTAAATCTAAGGGAAGTTGTAATTGTTTGGCTACAGTACGCGCAATTTCAATGGATTGGTTAAAGCCGCGACTTTGATAGCGGTTTTTATGTAACGGCACGGGCAGTAGGCAATCTGGCATGGAAGCCAGTTGCTTTGCGTGCTGGGCTAATAACTGACCTAAAAGCCTTGCATTTTTATAATTAGCTTGAAATTTTAAATCAAGGATTAAACTGCGTAGTGCATCTTTGTACAAAAATGGTGCGAAAACAGAATCAAATGCGGGGGGAAATTTTAGGCAATTAGCACATAATAACGAATTTGTTTCATTAAAATCATATAAATGTGCCGCGCACCGCTGACAACAAGGACTATTTTGTGGTAATTGCGCATAACAACCATAACACAAATCACGTCCAGCAAATCCTGCACTGCCACAAAGAACACAAGTAGGGGGCAATAAGTAATCCTGTATAATATTGAGCCAGTTGTCATGACTTTTCATAAAAGAAGATTAATAGTTGTCAAAAAAAGACACAGACTGACAAGAATGTCACTATAACGTTTTTAATCACTGCACCTACAGGAAACTTACTTAATGTCTACCAGCACACTTTTACGCCATGATTGGCAATTATCCCAAGTGCAAGCTTTGTATGCTTTGCCTTTCAATGATTTATTATTTAAAGCACATAGCATTCATCGCGAACATTTTAACCCTAATGAAATTCAAATCAGCAGTCTGCTCAGTATTAAGACAGGCTCTTGTGCGGAAGATTGTGGTTATTGTCCACAAAGTGCGCGTTATGACACGGGTCTAAAATCTGAGGCTTTATTGCCTTTAGACACGGTACTGCACACGGCGCAACAAGCCAAAGAGGCTGGCGCGTCCCGTTTTTGCATGGGCGCGGCATGGCGACAACCTAAAGATAAAGACATAGAACGCGTGGTTACGTTGATTGAAGGTGTCAAAGCCCTAGGCATGGAAACCTGCGTGACTTTGGGCATGTTGACTGATACGCAAACCGCAAGACTCAAAGAAAGCGGCTTAGATTATTACAATCATAACTTAGACACCTCGCAAGACTATTATAGCGAAGTCATCACTACGCGCAGTTATCAAGATAGATTAGATACTTTAGCGCGTGTGCGTGATGCGGGGATTAATGTCTGCTGTGGCGGTATTGTCGGCATGGGCGAGAGTGATGTTGATAGAGCTAAGTTATTAATCGAACTAGCAAACCTACCTAAACATCCTGAAAGTGTACCGATTAATATGTTAGTGCAAGTAGAAGGTACTCCGTTAATGGGAACTGAGAGTTTAGACCCTTTAATTTTCGTTAGAACCATTGCCGTGGCGCGAATTTTAATGCCCCACTCACGCGTGCGCTTATCAGCGGGTCGTAATAGCATGAGTGATGAATTACAAGCTTTATGCTTTTTTGCTGGCGCGAATTCTATTTTTTATGGTGATAAATTATTAACCACTGATAATCCGATGAGTAATCAAGATATGGCGTTATTTAAACGCTTAGGATTAAGTTTGGGTGGTTCGAGTTATGCCACGGTGAATTAGTTTTATTGAAATTGGGATAGATTAATTTTTACTATTAATAAAAAAAGACCTAACAAAATTTAAAATTTGTTAGGTCTTTTTTATTAGTAATATATAGCTAGCATTCGCTAGTAAAATCACTTTTTTTCTCACGTTCTATATCGCTTCGTAAATCAGAGATATTCTGCTCTAAAAACTGTCTATGTTCTAAATAGTTTATTGATTTACAAGCGGATTCAATAATAGCCTGATAAAAATCAATTTTTTGTTGTAACCTTGGTACTCGACTACCTGAATAACATTCAATAAAAGATTCAAGCGGTAAGTGTTTAAAACTTTCAAAATCAGTATTTTGTTGCAAAAATAACTGATAAAAGCTTAATTTTCTTTCCATAGAAAAACCTGCAATCACATAAAATATTAAACGCATATAAGCCGTATTAATATTTTCTTGGTTAATTATTTCTATAAAAAATAAATTCTGCTTAGCAATTAGTTGTTCATTGCTTTGTTTTTGTACACGTTTATTAAAAAAACATTGGTAATAGCTGTTATAACCATAATATTTCTTATCGTATTTAACAAAAGTCATGGAGATAAGCTTCATTATGTACATATAATCATCACGTTGCCAGATAAATGAATAATCACGTTCATCATTATGTCTACTGATATAATCATCATTAGAAAATCGTTTTTCTAAAAAACGAATAATAAAATTTTGGTTATTATCTAATAATATAGATAGCGAACTACCATCATAATCAGCATCACGGTCTTGCTTATCTGCAATTAAATAAGCCACCTCTAATAAATTAGTATGATTAGCAAATACTGTTAATAATTGTTTATTAATTTCTGTATGCTTATTGAAAATAAGCGAAAAATCATAATTATTTAATGATTCGCCATTTATAATAATTTGTACAATTTTGGCAATACAACCTTTTTCTATCGCTTCATATTTTAGAAGATAGTCAGAAATTCTATTTAATAATTTATAATCATTAAGTGGATTTTTATATAATACTATTAACTGATTTGCTTGTTCATAGCCAATCATTTCTTGTGGTAAATACTGGTAATACACAAACAGCCATTCGGTTTTTATCGGTTGCGTGATGCTTGCCAAAATATCTAAGCTTGCTGTGCCATAAGTTTTTATAAAATTACAAATAATTGACCAGCTTATATCTAAAAAATCATCCCCTCTTAAATAAAAGATAGCTATATCACAATATAACTCTGGATTTCTGTCATAAAGCTCTTCTAAAAGAGCTATTATTCCATTGCGTATGTTTCCTTTGTAATAATGTTCTGTTAATTGCTCAGAGATAAAAAAGGCTTGCTCAATTATTTTTAGATAATCATCTTGGCTTGCAGTAAAAAAATATTTTTTGCAAATTCTTTTCTTATAATCATGATAATCTATTTTTAATTGCCACGATTCTGATGAAATTAATCTATAAATTTTGTAATTTGTAGAATCAAAGTTTTGTATTCTTGTATCTTGGATTTCAATTTTAAATCCTTTTAACATTTTTAAATATTTTTGTACCACGATACAATGATAAAGGTTAGTATTATCAAGGGCGTTATTAATAAAATCTATTACCCAATAAGAATCTTGTTGCACAATATCCTTAACTGTTATTTCTAATCCTGATTGCGTGTGTTTTAGCAATAACTTAATAATAGGCTGTTGCAGATTTTCAATGCTATAAAGGCTGAATAATGTTTGCCAAATCATTTTTCTAAGTGCAAATAACTCATCTGAATCCAGTAAATTAAAGCTTAAAAAAGTTACTGTATTACCTTTTGTGCTATCCGTTCTAAAATGGGTATGCAGATAGTTTTCTGCTAATGCAATAAATAATCTTGAAAAATACTCGTTTTGACCCTCATTGCAATATACCGCCATTTTTTCAACCACTGCACTTTGCACAGCATAATGATAAATATGCGAATCAGATTGAAAACCATAGTGATTAATAAAACAATGCAAAACTTCTTGAGTGTCTTGTGCTTGTTTTTCTGCATAGTGCAATAATATATCTAAAGATATTTTAAATAAATCTATTTCAAGAAAGCAAAAGAATGAAATGGGTTTAATAAATGCAGGTAGCCCATTATTTACACTTGCTTCAAATTTAATTTCATCAATGTTTATAGCTTTTTTTTCAAGCAAATCAACTTTATTTTTTATAAAAATCAAGGTTTCAGTTTGCTTTAAAAACCAAAATACCGTCATTAACTCAATAAAAATATGTTCATTATTTTTTTGTGTTTGTTCCCATAACTTATCAATAGCAGATGCCATTACTTTTTTAGATTTTTCAAAACTTAAAATATTAATAACAGGATTGATTGCATCAATTAAAGACTGTTTGAATTTTGGGAAAAATAATTCGCTTAGCAAAATAGAAAATTCAATGAATTTTTCTTTAAAAAAGACTAAATAAAATAGATAGGTGGCAAGCACTTGGTCAGCTACTTTAACTACTTCGTTTTCATACATATCTACAATTTCCATATCATGTAAAATAGTAGCCGCTTCCCAAAAATCAGTAATGGATATTGAAAATTGCTTTTCAATATCTGTCATTAAATGGCTATTTGTTTTATCAATAGTCTTAAAAAAAGCAATAATACCAGCAACTTTTAATATATTTTTGTTTTCTAAATTATCAATATCTTGTTTTATTGAACCATAATAACTATCATACAATTCTGAAACATCTAAAATACTATTTAGTGTATTATGCTCTTTAGCCACAGTAGCCGACATAACTGCAAGCCGCGCATTGCCTTGGGCAATATAAGCAATTCTATCTAAATACAGTGGATTAGTTATATCAAATTCATTTTCTACCAGTTGTTTGATTTCATCATCTTTAAATGCGCTTAATTCTATTATTATCGGTGTTTCAAATGGCTTACATGTCTCTTTAATTTTACTTAAGGCATAATCACGCACTGTCGCAATAATTTTAAAATTTTGGTTAGCACGTTGTGTTTGTAATAACTGCACAATATATTGAAAACCACTAATCCGATTAGCATCATCTACAAAAATAAGATAATCACCTGAGTCAGAAAAATAAGCGCTTATATCTTCATATAATTGAAGCGTTTTATTAAAAATACAATAGGCTTTATAATTATTGTTATGTTTAATAAAATCTCGATAACCTTCAATAGCAAGTCTTGATTTACCTATACCCGCTTTACCTGAAATAATAATTAACTTATTGGATTTTAATGCGGATAAAAAATCAGCTCTTTCAGCTTCTCTAAAATAAAATGCAGTGTTTAATGTTGTTGCTAATTTATTACGTCCATATAAATCAATAAAATCATCTAAAGGTATAATCTGCCCTGTATCCACCTCAATACCCAAATAATCTTTTGCTAGTCTTGGATATTTTTCTAACAGGTCATAAGAGATTGTGCCAATACCAAAAACATTAATATTAATGTTTTTAGTAACGCATTTTTTACTTAGCTCTTCTATTTCTTTTGCTGATAAATTAAATGTACAACACAACACTATTTCTTCTATTTTATTAATAGTTATTCCTGTTTTAGTTTCGTCAAAACATTTATCTATGTCAGAACAAAATTTTTCAAATACAGCACCCTTTTTTGATTCTTGAGTAGTGGTATATTCTACGAAAATATATTTGCTACTCGCTGTTAATAGCAAAGTGTCTGGCGTACCTTTTTTAACCTTATTATTGCCAATAACAGAACCGATTGGATTTATTCTATCGTAACCTTTTTTTAACAAATAAGAATCGGCTAGTTTTTGAAATGCACCGCCTTCTAATTCTAAAATAGCGTTTTGAATTTGATTGAGTTTTGACATTAGTTATTATCCATTAAATATGATTTAATGAGCGAATGAAGTAATAATAGATAAGCTTATCGGTTTATAAAAAAAAGACCTAACAAGTTTTAAATCTTGTTAGGTCTTTTTTGTGGTTATTTAAAACCCTAGTGTTTTAATATTATGTAAATTTACATAATACTATTAATCACTAAAGTTTAAATATTCAATAATAAATGCGCAGGTGATTCTAAACATTCTTTAATAGTCACTAAGAACTGCACCGCCTCACGTCCATCGACTAAACGATGGTCATAAGATAAAGCTAAATACATAATAGGACGAATCACAATTTGTCCATTTTCAACCACAGCTCTTTCTTTAATTGCGTGCATACCTAGTATTGCACATTGTGGTGGATTGAGTATGGGTGTTGATAACATTGAACCAAAAACGCCGCCATTAGTAATGGTAAAAGTACCACCTTTTAAATCTTCATAACTCAGCGTTCCCGCTCTGGCTTTTTCACCAAAATCAGCAATACCTCTTTCAATACCTGCAAAATCTAATTGATCCGCGTCATGTAATACGGGAACAATTAAACCGCGTGGGGTACTGACCGCAATACCCATATCATAATAACCATGATAAATAATATCATTGCCATCAATTGAGGAATTAATCGCAGGGAATTTCTTTAAAGCTTCAATTGAAGCTTTAACAAAAAACGACATAAAACCTAATTTAACCGCATGTTTCTTTTCAAAGCGTTCTTTATATTGATTACGCAAATCAATCACGCTTTGCATATTGACTTCATTAAAAGTGGT
The DNA here is from genome assembly GCA_049296695.1 of Methylococcaceae bacterium. Taxonomy (GTDB): domain Bacteria; phylum Pseudomonadota; class Gammaproteobacteria; order Methylococcales; family Methylomonadaceae; genus UBA10906. The sequence goes on from JBAQSX010000014.1 coordinate 28,324, forward strand.
GAGCATTGCCGCGTTTTGTTGCGCTTGCAATAAACGCTCCGCCACTTTAGCGCGTAGGCGCGTCATTGCCACGCGTTGCTCAGGTCTGACACTGGCAGAAACGCTAGGGATAATGGTGGCTTCAACAGGTTTGCTTTCGGGTTCAACTTCAACAGGCGCGGGTTTTACAGGGGCTGGGGCGGGTTTTAAATGCTCTAACACATCGGTTTTAGTCAATCTGCCGCTTTTGCCTGTACCGACTATAGTGCTGGGGTCTACCGCATTTTCACTGAGCAAGCGGCGCACTGAGGGACTTAAAGGCTGGAGGTCAGGCTTTGCCTGAGCGGTTGTTTGCGTGTCAGCCGTAGCCTGACCTCCGTCAATTTCTTCAATTAATGCCAATAACTCGCCGCTGGTCACAATCGCGCCATTGTTTTTTAAAATTTTAGCCAGTACGCCAGCGTGCGGTGCGACTACTTCTAAAACCACTTTATCGGTTTCCAAATCCACCAAACTGTCATTTTTTTTGACCACATCACCTGCTTGTTTATGCCAAGTGATTAAGGTTGCATCGGCAACCGATTCGGGAAGACTGGGGGTTAAAACTTCAATGCTCATGTTTATTTTCCTGACTGGTTGCCATATAACGCTGTTTGTACTACGGCGTTTTGTTGTTCGATATGCACGTTAAATTTACCCACCGCAGGTGAGGCCGAAGCGTCACGTCCTGCATAACTGATTTTAATGCCCGTTGGCAAGTTATCGCTAAAATGATGATTGGAGTGATACCACGCACCTTGATTTTGTGGTTCTTCTTGACACCAAACAAATTCTTTTAAGTGCGAGTATTTTGCAATTTCAGCTTTAAATAAGTCCACTGGGAATGGATATAATTGTTCTAAGCGCACAATCACCACATGTTTTAAATTATCAGCACGGCGCACTTCTAATAAATCATAATAAACCTTACCGCTACATAAAATAAAACGCGTGACTTTTTTAGGATTAATCTCGTCTAGTTCACCAATAATGGGTTGAAACGCGCCAGTGGTTAAATCTTCTAAAGTGGATATTGCCAGTTTATGACGTAATAAACTCTTAGGACTCATCACAATCAAGGGTTTACGATAAGGACGTATCATTTGACGGCGCAATAAATGAAAAATTTGCGCGGGAGTCGTGGGATAACACACCTGCATGTTTTGTTCGGCACATAATTGTAGATAACGCTCCAATCGCGCTGAAGAATGCTCTGGGCCTTGTCCTTCAAAACCATGCGGCAATAACATCACCAAGCCACAAAGTCTGCCCCACTTGGTCTCACCTGAGCTAATGAATTGGTCGATAACTACTTGTGCGCCGTTGGCAAAATCACCAAATTGCGCTTCCCAAATCACCAAGGTATTGGGCATGGTGGTACTGTAGCCATATTCAAAGCCCAAAACCCCAGCTTCTGATAACAGCGAATCAAAAATTTGCGCTGTACCTTGGTCTTTATCTAAGTATTTCAAAGGGGTATGGGTTTTATTGCTGAGTTGATTGTGCAAAATAGCGTGTCTATGCACAAACGTCCCGCGTCCCACGTCTTGCCCTGTCAGCCTTACTGAATACTGTTCCATAAGCAAGGTGGCATAGGCCATATTTTCAGCAAAACCCCAATCCAGCGGCATTGCCCCCGCCGCCATTTTACGGCGATTATCCATCACCTTAACCACACGGGGATGCAATTCAAACCCTGCGGGCAAGCGTTGCATCCGCTCATTACAAAAACGGATTCTGTCCAGTGACACCGTAGTATTGCACGGTATATCCCATTTTTTATTAATGAATCGATTCCATTGCGCATTGTAAGAATAATCGGCGTTAGCAAGCACAGGACGTGAAACCACTTCACCTAATTCAAGCAATTGTTGATAATCTTGTTGCATAGCAATGGCTTGCTCAGCGGTTAATACGCCTTCGCTGGCTAATTGTTGTGCGTACAGACTGCGTGTGGTTTTGTGTTTGCGGATTTTTTTATACATGAGCGGCTGAGTTGCCGCAGGTTCATCGGCTTCGTTATGCCCTAAACGGCGATAACAAATTAAATCAATCACCACATCACGCTTAAAAAGCATTCTAAACTCAACGGCGAGTTTGGTGACAAATAACACCGCCTCAGGATCATCACCATTAACATGAAATACAGGGGCTTGAATCATGCTGGCAATATCGGTGCAGTACAGCGTAGAACGGGCATCTTGCGGATTGCTAGTAGTAAAGCCAATTTGATTATTGATAACAATATGAATCGTGCCGCCCGTAGCAAAAGCGCGGGTTTGCGACATATTGAGCGTTTCCATGACAATGCCTTGTCCTGCAAAGGCGGCATCACCGTGAATTAACACAGGAATTACGGTATTAACGCCTTCTTTACCTGAGCGATCTTGCCGCGCTTTAACAGAACCTTCGACCACAGGATTGATAATTTCTAAATGCGAAGGATTAAATGCTAAAGTCAAATGCACCGCGCCACCTGCGGTTTCTACATCGGATGAAAAACCCATGTGATATTTAACATCACCCGATTTAACGCCGGGGGATAATTTAGAAATACCCGCAAATTCATTAAATAAGCTCGCAGGACTTTTGCCCAAAATATTGACTAAAACATTTAAACGTCCACGATGTGCCATGCCGATGACAATTTCTTTAACACCCTTTTCACCTGAGCATTGAATTAATTCATCCAACACAGGAATTAATGACTCGCCGCCTTCTAAAGAAAAACGTTTTTGTCCCACAAAACGATTTTGCAGATGGGTTTCTATGCCTTCGGCGGCGGTTAATAATTTTAATAACCAGCGTTTTTTATCAGGGTCTAAATTTAATTGTCCTTTGGCACTTTCTAATCGGTGAATCAGCCAGCGGCGCACCTGCGTATCGACAATGTGCATATATTCTGCACCAATACTTTCACAATAAATGCTTTGCAAAGTATCGATTAAATCGCGTAAAGACAGCCTATCATTACCTGATAACAAACCTGTATCAAACAGCGTATCCATATCAGGCTCAGACAATCCATAGTAACTGGGGTCTAAATCAGCGGGTAACGGTGAAGTTTTGCCTAAAGGATTGTTATTGGCAATTTGATGACCGCGTACACGGTAATGATTAACTAATCGCGCAACGGCGGATTGTTTTTTAACACTGGCTTCAGTAAAGCCTTGAATTTGCGCTAGCCGTCCTTGTGATTTTAAGGCAAGTTGAGCAAAACGCTCCACAATAGGGCTATGCGGGGTTTCATAATCGGCATCGCCATGAATTTCACGAAATTGTTTTTGCCAGCTAGGCGAGACCGATTCGGGGTCTTCGATAAATTGTTCATACAAATTTTCAATAAAACTAGCGTTACTGCCATAAAGCGAAGAAGAATCTTGAAAAAGTTTAAGCAGATTACTCATGAGGGGCTGTCCAGTGATTGCGGCATCGTTTTTTACATCTTAAATAAAGAATGTTTAAGCAAACTTAAAAATACATCGAATGGCAATATTTAAGCCATATTGCCATGTGCGCCTATTTTTACAGTTCGCAGTGTTTCAAGCTAAACTTTCGGTGGGAACTGCAATGATCAAAATGTAGCTTTAGCAGAAACTACAGCTATTTGATTTAAATTTAGTTTTTAATTTAATAGCACAAATACAAATTTCAGCTATATCTATAAGCTTAGCACAGCACAAGGTTTTTATGCTGTGCGGATTTTACTTTGGGCTTTATTGAAGAAAACGATTGCCCACACGCACTGCCCATTAATAAAAAATAACAATAAGCCACAGCGGGAATTTGCAGACTAAAATCAACCAAAGCATGACTGGCTATTAACACAGTAGCCGCCAAGCCTATTGCGGCATATAACCAATCTTTTTTGCGAATAAATAAACCTTTAAGGCAAATAAAAGCCAATCGAAAAAAACAATAAAATAACAATATTGCGCAAGGAAAACCTAATTCAAAAATAGTTTCTAAATAAGTATTATGTGCATAATCCCAAAAATAAGGATAATTAATGCCACCTGCAATACCTAAAGATTTATATAAAGTAAAACTTTCAGAAAAACTACCCGCGCCAAAACCTACATAGGGATTGGTTAAAATAGCTTTCCAAACTAATTGATATGTTTCTTTACGCAAAGGATCATTCAAACCTTGGGTATTGAGTCTATCCACTAAACTATCACTGCTAATATAAAAAATGACACTACTAATAGCAATTAACGCCATAAATCCCCCGAACATTTTTTTATTTCTGGATTTTTTATGACTATTAAGTCCTAGCAATAATACAATCAAGCCAAGAATACTACTAAAAAATCCGCCTCTGGAATTACTAAGCATTAAAGCGGTGCCAATGGTAATAAAAGCCAATAATGGAAACCATGCCCGAATAATTAAGTTTTCCAAAAATAACTGTAAGCCTAAATTACCGCCTCTATAATAACTTGCGGCAATAACGATATTTTGATGCAGTAATGCCAAACAACACAATAGTGTCAAACCTGCAAAAGTAGCAAAATGATTATGATTAATAAAAGTACTGCTAACAAAATGTAAATCAGGTATTTTTTTAAAAATTATTAAATCAAAATGCCCCAATACCATAATTAAGCCATAAAGCGAATAAATAAAACCCATGAGCATAAAACCTTGCAGGATTTTTCTAGCATTTGTCACTGTTTGGCTATAACACAATGATAACCAAAAAACTAAAGCGTAGCTTATATAACGTAATAGCGTAAGATGCGTATCAGTAACCGCTAAAGAAATAAACCCAGTATTAGTATTTAATAACTCATTTTTAATTTTCCATAAGGGATGATTAAAACTGGGTAAAAGGTTATTACTTTGTTGAATAAAGCCCCAAAAAATAACACAAAAAAAAGCAATAATTATATCAATTATTGCTTTTGTCGCATGAAATATAGCGACGTTTTTTTTGCTAAATAAATAATGAATCGCCCAACAACTGCCTAGCAAAGAAATCAATAAAATACACAAGCTCCACGACCAAGGGCGATTTGAACCGTAGGGCAAAGGTGATAAAAAAACAACTGCTAATAAGCTATAAAATATCATGACTCATTTTCAAAAATATTAGCTTCATACTCATCGATTGCAATTAAAGACGTATAGGCTTGCCATTTTAATAATTTAATAGCTTTTCCATTAATCATTTCTTTAAGTTGTGCAAAATTTTTTCTCGAAATTGCCGTTGTTAAAATGATTTCATCAATTTTATATTTTTTAATTAGCTCATTTAATTCACTTAAATCACCAAAAACTTGCTTGCCATAAATAAATTGTTTTCTAAGTAATAAATTATCATCAATAAATCCTAAGATGTGCATTGCTCCTAATTCATTATTATAATTTAAATAACGTTCACGCAAATATAGACCCCCATGTGTACCCGCTCCATACAGTAAAATATTGCGGCGCGTATTTTCCATATAGGGATGGCTCTCATGAGTAAAATTTAATTCCCTAATAAAATGATGAGGAATACGCACACCAACGATGCCTAATAAAGAAAACAAACAAAATAATAGTATTTGATTAACTAATAAAAGCTCTGTTGCTGGTTTGAAAAATACCAATAAGGCAAAACTAATACTGCTGCCTATTAAAATAGCCGCCATTAAGAATAAATAATCTTTGAAAAAACTACCCCGCCATACTTTAATATAAGAATTGGAATAAAAGAGTAACAAAAAAACAGGTAATTCCCATAAAGGCAATGGGATTAGCCATTGATTAACATCATAAAACGGCGAACTTCCTGAGGAAATAAATTTAGCCAGCCAAACCGCAGTCGCCATCCAGAGCAAATCAAATAAAGGGTAAAAAATTAAACTAAAACGGGTTATTTGATAATCGTTTTCAACGCGTGCCATTAAACGTTGGGTTTCCCATAGTTCAATTTGCAAGACATATTTAATCAGCAAATATAAAGTAACCATAAAAATTATCAAAAATAAACCCAGAGTTAATTCTTGATAAATAATGAGTAATAATCCAGAGCCGACTATTAAGGTATTAATGGCATATAATACTAAGGCGACATGGTGTTGTTTTAGACCGTAATTGAGTAAGCGATGATGCAGATGTTCTTTATCGGGGTGCATGATTTTAATAGCGGGTTTGCCATCAAGTTGTGCGAGTTGTTTGCGAATAGAACGCCGCCAAATCGCTAATAAAGTATCAATGATTGGAATACCCGCAACAAAAAAAGGCGTTGCTAATAATACAAAAAACGAGGTTTTGCTACCCGCATGAAGACTAATGCTGGCTAAAGCAAATCCTAAAAACATGCTACCCGTATCGCCTAAAAAAATTTTAGCGGGAAAGAAATTATAATAAAGAAAACCCGCGCACGCGCCGACTAAAGCTAAACAAATTAAGCCATCACCCAATAAACCACGAAAAATAAAAACAGCCGCTAAACCCACCGCTGAAATCATGGCTAAACCTGAGCATAAACCGTCTAAGCCATCGATTAGATTAAAGGCATTGATAATGGCAAGCGTCCATAATAAAACAAAAATTAAACTGCCTAAAAAGCCTAAATTAAGACCTAATAAACTAATGGATTGGCTTGATAATAAATATAAGGTTAAGGTGGCTATGGCTTGTCCTGCTAATTTTATTAAAGGTCGCATACCAAAACGGTCGTCAATTAAACCGACCAATAATAAAATACTTGAGGCAATAAAAAATGCCTGCCACCATTGTGTATTTAATAAACCTGTAATATCAGTCCATAAATATTTATAAAGTAAATAACAACTACTATGAAAGGCAATAAAAACTACTAAGCCTCCTGCTAACGGCACAGGATTTTTATGAATACAGCGCTCACTGGGCATATCCATAAAACCAAGTCGTGGTGCTAATCGTAGGAATACAGGTGTTAATAATAAAACAATAACAGCCGATAACCCTAAAGCAGCTAAATAATTAATAATATTGCTCGGCAGCATAGTTTTTCAGGTTTGATTTTTTAATAACAGTGATAGCGTTTATTAAACGCTATTGTTGGATTAAATTATTTGTCTCAATTACTGTAGTTAATAATAAAGCTTATGGCGATATTTTTAGTCATAAACGGCGCATTTATTTAAGTAAAAATCAGTCGCTTCATTTAAACCATCTTGAACATAATGCGTAGGTTGGTAGCCTAAATAGTGTGTGATTTTTTCAATATTGGCTTGGGAATGACGCACATCACCTGCTCTAAAATCACGATATAGCGGTTCTACTGTAGCAATACTGGGATTGATTTTTGCCACCCGTTCACGAATTAATAAAAATAATTCATTAAGTGTAGTGCGCGCACCTAAAGCGACATTATAAATTTGATTAATTGCCTCAGTATTGGTGGTGGTAGCGGCTAATATATTGGCTTGCACGACATTGGCAATAAAACAAAAATCACGGCTGGTCTGCCCATCGCCATTAATATAAATAGGCTGTGAACGTAATAGGGCGTTATACCACGTTGGAATCACCGCCGCATAAGCACCATCGGGGTCTTGACGCGGCCCGAAGACATTAAAATAACGCAAACCTATAGTGGGCAAGCCATAACAATTAGAAAACACCTCGGCATAGAGTTCATTAACGTATTTGGTCACCGCGTAAGGTGATAGTGGCTTGCCAATGACATCTTCTACTTTAGGCAGGGCGGGATGATCGCCATAGGTTGAACTCGATGCCGCATAAACAAAACGTCGCACCCCAGCGTCACGACAGGCAACCAACATATTTAAATGCCCTGTAATATTGTTCTCATTAGTATGCAAGGGGTTTTCAAGTGAGCGCGGTACACTTCCTAATGCGGCATGATGCAAGACATAATCCGCCCCTGTCACTGCTAATTGACAACTGCTCAAGTCACGAATATCGCCTTCATAAAATCGAAACCGTTGCCATTGCGGCTCACTGACTAACGAGCGGACTCTTTCTAAATTAGCCCTATAGCCTGTAGAAAAATTATCTAAACCAATAACAGTTTGATTTAATTTAAGCAACGCTTCTAATAAATTAGAGCCAATAAAACCAGCGACTCCTGTAATTAACCACGTTTTAGGGTTTGTTTGTAATTGCGTTTGAATTTGTTGATAATTATTCATTACTCGATATTTATTATAATCGCCACAGTGTAATACCCGCCTTAGCAAAATCATCTATATTGCATAAACCTTTAACATCGATAATGACGGGATTGTTTTTTAATAAAGATAAATACTCAGCCACGTTTAATTGCGCAAATTCATGATGCGCTACGGCAATAATAATTGCCTGTGCGGGTTTTAATTGCGCTTGATTAATTAAAGTGATGCCATATTCTTCTAAAGCATGATCAATATCGGCTTGAGGATCACACACCTGCACATTGATACCATAGGACTGTAATTCAGTAATAATATCAATAACTTTAGAATTTCGTAAGTCGGGACAATTTTCTTTAAAAGTCAATCCTAATACCGTAACAGTGCAATCACTAATATCATGTTTAGCGCGACATAATACTTTAATGGTTTGCTGGGCAATATACGCGCCCATACCATCATTAATATGTCGCCCTGCTAAAATCACTTGCGGATGATAGCCTAGTAATTGCGCTTTATAGGTTAAATAATAAGGATCAACGCCAATACAATGCCCACCTACTAATCCGGGTTTGAAAGGTAAAAAATTCCACTTAGTGCCAGCGGCGGCTAATACACTGTGAGTATCTATATCCATACGATTAAATATCAATGATAATTCATTCATTAAAGCGATATTTAAATCCCTTTGGGTATTTTCAATCACCTTAGCCGCTTCGGCGACTTTAATACTTGACGCTCTATATACCCCCGCTGTCACCACTGAACTATAAACCTGCGCGACAATATTTAAAGTAGTTTCATCTTGCCCTGAAACCACTTTAGTAATTTTAGTAAAGGTATGTTCTTTATCACCGGGATTAATACGTTCAGGACTATAACCTACCGTAAAATCCGCGCCGCATTTAAGTCCCGATAAGCTCTCTAAAATAGGTACACAAAACTCTTCAGTAACCCCCGGATATACCGTGGATTCATACACCACAATATCACCTTTTTTTAAAGCGCGTGCCACGGTTTCACTAGCGCGTTGCACAGGGCTTAAATCGGGTTGATGCGCCTCATTAACAGGTGTAGGGACTGCCACAATATGAAAATCGGCTTGCGCTAATACTTCAATATCGGAAGTAAAAACAATATTACTTTGTTTTAATGCTTCAGTGGTCACTTCATTAGTATGATCTAAACCTTGGCGTAATTGTTCAAGACGTAATTGATTAACATCAAAACCAATAGTTTTAGCTTGTTTGCCAAAAGCCACCGCCACAGGTAAACCCACATAACCCAGACCAATAACTGAAATTTTTCTTGTGTGCATAAATAGTGATAATGATTGAAGTAGAATCAGAAAGTATAGTGTTTTTATATTACACAATAAAATATCGCTTTGTTATAAAACGACGAAATAAACCAATCAATGGTTTTTCAACAAAATTGAAATAAATAATACCTAAAATAATGCTACCAATCACGCCAATTAACATACTCAACCACCAACTTGCAAATTGATGAAAATGTCCAATTAATCGACTTATAAGTGATAAGCATGGATTATGAATAAGATAAATTGCATAGCTCGCGTTACCTAAAGTTACCAGTAGGCAAGGTAATTTTAATATTTGTTTTTGTTCTACTAAAACGCTACCTAGCACTAATACAGAAAAAGGTAAGCTAAACAGAATTCTGTATTTTTCTGCAAATAATTTATCTACAGATAAATTGAATAACAAAGCAATAAGTATAATAAACCCAAATAAAATTAATAAAAAGCCATATTTATTATGGATAATCCGTATTAAACAAGCTACTCCCATCCCTAGTATAAATTCGATATTAATAGGTTTTATTATATGTGCTATTATAGGAGATAAACTTATATTATCAGCAAAAAAAGCCGTGGTAATAATTACCAATATCCAAGTCGATACGCTAATAATGAATAAACGGCTTGAAATAAAAAAAATCATGAATATCATATAAAACATGACTTCATGAACTAAAGTCCACGCTACTGATAATGCAGGCGATGCACTAGTAGGTAATAACAAAAAAGAACTTAATAAACTAAATTCTGCTCGTGTTCCTTGACTTAAATTTGGCAATAACATATACGCAATAATCATCGTAATTGAAATAGGCCAATAGGGCGGAAAAATTCTTAAAAAACGTTTTATACCATATATTTTTAATGATTGAATGGTTTTGGGATCATCGAAATGACTATTTAAAATAATAAAACCTGATAAAACAAAAAAGAAATCTACACCAAGAAAACCTAAATTGAACAATATGTTTAATGGGTTAGGTACATTTTGGACGAAAACATCAGTTACATTAACTGAATGATGTATAACTACGCCAAACGCCGCTAAACCTCGGAAACATTGAAGTGAATCAAATTTAGAAGATGCCATTTTTAGCCTATTTTAAGTTATATTATAATAACTGATTAATCGTCTGCACTTGCACTTGAATATAATTCAATTCATTATAATCATTGATAATTCTATTTCTTCCCAAAGTAGCCATTTGTGCGCGTAAGTTTTCATCTTGATAAACTTTAAGCATTAATTCAAAAAGTTTTTGTACATCTTTGGGTTCAAATAAAAACCCATTAACGCCGTCAATAATCACTTCTCGACAACCGCGAATATTGGTTGCTAATGCAGGAATAGCCATCGACATGGCTTCTAATAAAGACCTAGGCAAACCTTCTCGGTAAGAGGCTAATACAAAAATATCACAAATCGCTAAATACTCTTCAACTTTGCTAGTAATGCCTGTCACTATAACCTGATTTTCTAAACCTAAGCTGTGTACTTTTACCAAGAATTCTTGTTGAAAAGGTGATATATCTTGGGCAATATTACCACCAATAATAACTAATTCTGCATTAGGCACTGTTTTGTGAAATAAAGCAAAGGCTTCTAATAAATCAGCAAAACCCTTACCTTTTACTAAACGCCCTACCGAGCCTATTCTAAATTTATTGCTCTTAAAACCTAGTGTTTGTTCAAGGCTTATTCTATGGGAATTAACACAAAATCGATTAACATCAATACCATTGCCTATATGTTTTATTTTATCTTTTTTAATAAAACCGCGCCGCGTGACAAACTCAATATCTTCTTGACTTTGGCTTAAGGTAAAATCAGTAAAACGCGCTAATAGCATTTCTAGCCAAATAGTGAGTTCTTTAAATAAATATTTTTGATTATCATGAAAATAAAAACCGTGTGCGGTATATAAATTCACTGGCACATTTTCTAACCATGCGGCAATTCGGGCAATAATACTGGCATTACGATTATGACTATTCACACAATCATAATGACCTGCGCGAATTAAACGGCGCATTTTTTGAATAGCTATTAAAAACTCAAATGGGGAATTTTTTTTAGGAAACTCAAAAGAGTGCAGGGTTATTTTAGAATTAAGAAAGTTTTCTGGAAATTGCTGTCCTTCACAAACGCATTCAACCTGATGACCTTGTGCATCTAAGGCAATAATTAAAGGTGCTAAAAACTTACTTAAATAAAAATCAGAATTACAAACTTGCAGAATTTTTGCCACAGTAGAGTCACTTAAAATTAGGCTTGCATATCAACAATAACCATTAAATCACGGTCTATGCGCTCAATAGTTAAATTTTTATAATCAAGCCCTAAAAAAAGTTCACGCACTTGCGCCTCAGTGTACATATATAAATCACAACGGCTTTTATAATGCAGTTTTCTTTGCCAAGCAAGCAAACCACCGTCTAAAGGAAAACTAAAAAAGGCTCTGTTATTAGTTAATTCAAGGGCTTTTTTAATAATAGCTTGAGGATTTGCCATATAATCCATTAAACCCATTAATACCACATAATCAAATTTTTTATCCAGCTCTTGGTTAATAAAATCAACTTTTTTAAATTGACAAATATTATTAACGCCTTCATTAATCGCACGTTGACTGGCAACTTGTAACATACCATCGGCAAAATCTATCCCTAATACTGCTTTAGCACCCATTTTAGCCAGTGCAATTGAATAATGCCCCGGGCCACAACCTATATCTAAAACAGTTGCACCTTCAATTTTTAAACAGCCTTCAAGGGTTTTTTGATAACGCAGTTTCATAC
>JBAQSX010000015.1:0-7833 GCA_049296695.1 Methylococcaceae bacterium
GAATTAGAACTTGCCACACTTAATACTAAGCATTTATATTTAAAACTTATTTTTAATACCAAGCTATGTTACAAAAATTATTATAGCTTCTAAATTAAACTATCCTTATTTATTAGCTATCATTATAAAGCAAATAATACCAAAGGATGCGCACTTAATTCATGATAAATCGCATCTAATTGTTGTTTGCTACTGGCTTCAACCATAACAGTAATGGCTAAATAATTACCGTCTTTACTCGGACGTTTTTTTAAGGATTGCACGTCGGTTTGCGGTGAATGCTTTTGTACAATATCAATAATAATAATGTCTAACTGCACATCAACGCGTCCCATTGCCTTAATTGGAAAAGAACAGGGGAATTCTAATAAAGTTTCTTCGCTCATAATAAGGATTGTTTATAGTTTTGAAAAATACTATTCATTTTATGCCAAAGCGCGCCTACTTTACCGTCAGCTACTGCCTTATTATTTAATTGCACCACTGGAATAATTTCACGCGTAGAACTAGTAACCCAAATTTCACTAGCACTATTTAATTGCTCTTCAGAAATACTATCTTCACGATAACTAATTGAATTTTTAGCCGCTAATTCCAAAATAACATCGCGGGTAATACCTGCTAGTATTTGATTACCTTTAGGTGGCGTGACTAATACGCCATCAATTACTGCAAAAACATTACTGGCCGCGCCTTCAGTCGCATAACCGTTTTTAATTAAAATCGCCTCGGCGCAATCGTGTTCTACGGCTTCTTGGCGATGTAATAAATTAGCCAATAAAGTAATAGCTTTAATATTGCATCTGTGCCAGCGACTATCATCGAGTGTGATGGCATTAATACCTGTTTCTAAACCTGCAAAGGGTACAATATCATTGCACATAATAAAGACAGTAGGCGTTATTTCTAAAGGAAAAGCATGATCTCTTTTAGAAGCAACCCCGCGTGTGACTTGCAAATAAATATATTGGTTTTTAGTCGCGTCTAATAAAGGTTTAAATAAGTCTAACCATTGCTCATGCGTATAAGGATTGGCTAAACGAATCCCTGCTAAACTGGCATCTAATCGCTCTAAATGCGCTGTTAAATGAAATAACTGCCCAAAATAACTAGGTATGACTTCATAAACGCCATCACCAAATAAAAAGCCTCGGTCTAATACTGAAACAGTGGCTTGTTCTATAGGCAAATACTGCCCATTTAAAAAAACAGTTTTAGTTGTTGCCATCGGATTTCTCCATCATCATTTTAATTCCATCGTAGAGTCGTTGAATAATATTGCCCTCATTTACGGTTTTTAAGGCAATTAAATCTTTGCTTGAAATGACTTCATTTTTTAAGGTGACTGTCACTGAGCCTAGTTTTGCACCTTCTTTAATGGGGGCAGTAATTTTTTTATCAACGGTTAATACGGCTTTTAATTCATTGTAATGGCGACGTGGAATAGTCGCATATAAATCTTCTGCCAAACCCAAAGGCAAAGTATTATCTGCACCTTTCCATATTTTGGCTTCATTTAAGGATTTTTTACCTTCATATAAACGATGCGATTCAAAAAAACGGAAACCATAATTGAGTAATTTTTGATTTTCAGTCGCTCTACTATCAGCACTTCTAGTCCCTAATACCACTGAGATTAAACGCATGTTTTCACGCAAAGCCGAAGCGACTAAACAATAACCCGCATCATCGGTAAAACCTGTTTTAACCCCATCAACCGATTCATCACGCGATAATAATTTATTGCGGTTATGTTGGGTGATTTTATTAAAAGTAAATTCTTTTTGGGAAAACCAATGGTAGTATTCGGGAAATTCTTTAATAACGGCAGTCGTTAATAGGGCTAAATCACGCGCAGTGCTGTAATGATTTTCAGTAGGCAAGCCATCACTGTTTTGAAAATGGCTGTTTTTCATACCTAAACGGGCGGCATGTTGATTCATCATTTCAGCAAAAGTGCTTTCATTACCTGCAACGTGTTCGGCTAAGGTAACGCTGGCATCATTGCCTGATTGGATAATCACGCCTTGCAGTAAGTCTTCAATTTTTGTCTGCATGTTCACTTCTAAAAACATGCGCGAGCCTGAGGTTGACCATGCTTTTTGGCTAACGGTAGCTAAGTCATCTAAGTGCAAATGACCGCTACGAATTTCGCGAAACACCACATAAACAGTCATAATTTTGGTAAGACTAGCAGGTGCTAAACGGGTGTCAGCATTATTTTCTGCTAGCACCTTACCTGTATTAAAATCCTGCAAAATATAAGCTGTCGCCGCGATATTGGGCGGAGTAGGTGTGGAAATTTCGGCATCATTAGCCTTGCTCTGAAAGCTAATAACGAGTAAAACAAAAAATAAATACGGGGAAAATCGAGGCAAAGGATTCATCGCTCTTCAAAAAGTGGACTCAATAAAACGCTTATTATTGTATCATGCGCGTTTTTTCTTTGTCGGGTTTCGCTGATAAATTCGTAATGCTTTAATCAATATGTTGTTTTTAAAATAAAACAATAAAATTAAATTACCACAATATAATGAGTCGATACTATTATTTAATAATACCTGTTAATGCCCTTGTTAGTATTCCTTTCACCTTTCACTTTTGTTAAAAAACGCTTAAACTGCCAACTTAAAGATAACGCTTGGTAAAAATATCATACCCTTCTCCAACCGTTACCTACCTCCATACGGCATATCACTAGGCTTTAGGTCTGGCTTTTTTATCCTTACAATCATGAGACACCACCAGCTTATGGACAAATGCGTTGCTATCGTAGCTTATTCATTTCGTTTTCCCGGCACTAACATTCACACCCTCTGGACTGATTTAATTCAACAAAAAGACTGCATTACCCAAGTTGATGCCGCTCGCTGGTCTAAAGATGCTTTTTTACACCCTGATAAACGTCATGCGGGGACAAGCTACTCTTTTGCCGCAGGTAGTCTGGGCGATATTTCAGGTTTTGATGCAGGTTTTTTTGGCATTTCTCCGCGTGAAGCCGCCATTATGGACCCGCAACAACGCTTATTATTAGAAATGGCGTGGGAAACTTTTGAAAATGCTGGCATCGCACCTGCAAGTTTGCGCGGTAGTGATTGTGGCGTATTTGTCGGTATCTCCAACGTTGATTATGCTTATCGTTTGGCTGACGATTTTGCCTCGATTAATTCGTCTGCTGCCACTGGCACAATTTCAAGCATTGCCGCCAATCGCATTTCCTATTTATTTGATTTGCACGGGCCCAGTATTGCAATGGACACCGCTTGTTCATCATCTTTAGTGGCGTTTCATCAAGCCTGCCAAGCAATTCGTAGCGGTGAAATCTCACAAGCACTCGCTGGCGGGATTAACCTGCATTTACACCCGTTTGGTTTTTTATCATTCTCCAAAGCCACCATGCTTTCTAAAACAGGGCGTTGCCATGTGTTTGATGAGTCAGGGGATGGTTATGTGCGTTCTGAGGGCGGCGGTTTATTCTTATTGAAAGATTATGAACAAGCCTTAGCCGATGGCGACAATATTTTAGCCGTGGTAGCAGCTAGCGCGGTGAATACCGATGGCAATAAATCAGGTTTGACCATTCCTAATGTTCACGCCCAGCAAGCCTTAATGACTAATGTTTATAAGCAAGCTGGCATAGACCCCGACACCATAGATTATTTTGAAGCGCATGGCACAGGCACAGCCGTGGGCGACCCGATTGAAACTCACGCCATTGGTTTGGCGTTAGGACAAAAACGTAAAAAGCCGTTATTAATCGGTTCGGTAAAAAGTAATCTTGGGCATTTGGAATCGGCTTCGGGTGTGGCAGGTTTGGCTAAGGCGTTGCTGTGTATTCAACACCGCGCTGTGCCTGCTACGCGTGGCATTACCCAGTTAAATTCGCATATTGATTTTAAAGACTGGAATTTAGAAGTTGTCACCGATACTACACCGCTTAAAGCCAGCGGCACATTAACCGTGGGCATTAATTCTTTTGGTTTTGGCGGCGCGAATGCTCACGTTATTTTGCAAAGTCCCAAACCAGTTAAAGCCAAACGCGCTAGTGTTAAATCCAGCACCTTGCCCTTAGTGTTCTCAGCTAAAAATGCTACGGCTTTATATAAAGTAGCCACTGATTTAGCCGACTTTTTAGAAACCGCTAAAGACAAAGATTTTTATAATATCGCCTATAGCGCGGCGTTTAAACGCGAACAACACAGCCAAGCCGCTGTCGTGTTTGCCGATAATGCCAGCGAAGCGATTATCCAATTACGCGCTTTTGCCGAGCAGAATATGGCAATCACGCATAAAGTTTATACAGGTGCAAAGCTAGCCGATGCTGGGGAGTTAGCCTTTATCTATTCGGGTAATGGTTGCCAATGGCAAGGCATGGGCAAGCAGTTACTGGCAAATTCAGCTGTGTTTCGTAATGCTGTGATTGAAGTCGATAAGTTGTTTAGTCAATATGCCGATTTTTCTTTAGTCGATGAGCTAGCAGAGAAAAACGGTACAGAACGTTATCAAGATACCACTATTGCCCAACCTGCTTTATTTGCTTTGCAAGTAGGTATTACCGAACTGTTGAAAGCACATGGTATTAAACCTATAGCGGTAGCAGGTCATAGCGTGGGTGAAGTGGCAGCGGCTTATTGTTCTGGCGCGTTGCCTTTGGCTGAGGCGGTGAAAGTGATTTATTACCGTAGTCATTATCAAGGACAAACCAAAGGTTTAGGCGGCATGACCGCTGTGGGTTTGGGTGCTGAGGCGATAAAGCCGCTATTAGCAGGGATTGAGGATTTAGAACTCGCTGGCATTAATAGCTGTAAAGGCACAACGGTCGCGGGAACAGTTGCCGCTTTAACTGAATTAGAAACGCAACTGCAAGCGCAAAACATTTTCTTTAGACGTTTAGCCATTGATTACGCTTTCCATAGCGCGGCAATGGATAGCATTGAAATCGAATTACAACAAGCTTTAGCTAAGTTAAAAACCAAAACACCTGAAATTGCTTTTTATTCCACTGTTACAGGTGAATTAGGCGCGACAGTTGACGGCGCGTATTGGTGGCATAACGTGCGCCAACCCGTATTATTTGAACAAGCAATTAATAGCTTGCTTGATAGCGGCGTGAATCGCTTTATTGAAATTGGGGCGCATCCTGTATTGCAATCTTATTTAAGAGACGCGCTCAAAGCGACTGATACAGAAGGCGCGGTCATTGCTACCTTAAGCCGTAACAATACCACCGATGATTTACTCAATTACACCCTAGCGCAAACCTTAATCAGCGGTGACGCGTCCGCCTTAACACATTACTTTCCTGTCACGGGTGAATTTATTGCTTTGCCTAATTATCCGTGGCAACGTGAAAGCTATTGGCATAGCACCAGCAGTGAAGCTTATGGTTTATTGAATCGCGTTAAAGTCCACCCTTTGCTTGGCTATAAACTGCCACAAACCGAACTGAGCTGGGAAAATCAACTCGACACCCAATTACAACCCTATTTAGCCGACCACAATGTCGGCGGCGCGGTGGTGTTTGCGGGCGCGGGTTTTGTGGAAGTGGCACTGGCGGCGGCGCATGAAGCGCATAACAGCGAGTTTATTGCCTTAGAAGAATTAGAAATTCGCGCACCTTTATTACTCAGTGCCGATAGCAGTAAGGTGATTCGCTTAGTCATTGAAGCCAGCGACCAGCGTTTTACTTTAAAAAGCCGTGAACTTACGCACAGCGGTGAATGGGCGTTGCATATTGTCGGACGCATCTTAACTGAGGCGACCGCGAAAACCTTAACGCGCACTATCGCGCCTCAAATCCCCACGCGCCAGCCTGATTTCACCCTTGAACAGCATAACGCCTTAACCCGCTTAGTGGGTTTGGAATATGGCGAGGCGTTTCAAGCGGTCACACACGGTTGGCTTGAAGGCAATACCGCGCTGGGTCTATTTACCACGCCTGAAAGCATTGCCGTTGATGTCGCTAGCTATTATCTACACCCCAGCTTTTTGGATTGCGCCTTTCAATTAGTGTTTCAATTGCTCAAAGACGCGCTCAAAGAACATGATGAAATTGCTTTTGTACCGATAAAAGTCGGGCAGTTGCATTGCCGCGCCAGCAAAGCTTTACCGTTCATGGCAACAGCAACGCTATTGCATCGTTCACCGCATTCACTCAATGCTCAATTTAGCGTGTTTGATGAGCAAGGTAATACTATAGCAGTGCTACATAACGTCAGATTCCGCGCGGTTAAACTGCATAAACATCAACAGCAACACCTAAGCTATTTGCATTACTCCTTAACCGCCGAACCCCTAACACTGGAGTGCAAACCTAGGTTTGCAACACTCACACAAGACCTACAAGACGCAATCGCTAGCGAAGAGCAACAACAACGCGCCGAGCGTTACAGCGGCGCGATTGAACCATTACTCGATAGCTTAAGCACCAGCTTTTTAAACGAAGCTTTAAGCAGTTTGGCAGATACGCAAGGCTTTATTGCTACTGAAAAACTCAGCGATAACGCCACCGCGCAAACTCTAATCGCCCAAGCCCTAGAAGCGCAACTCATCACTGAAACCAGCGGCGGCTGGCAACAGACCGCGCAAGACGAGATTAGCGCGTCTGCCATTTGGAATACGCTAATCCAAGATTATGCCGATTATTCGCAACTTATCGCCCTCGCAGGTCGGGTCGGACTGCATTTACCTGAATTATTAAACGCTAGCAGTAGCGCGTCTGCTCTGCATATTAATAGCGCGTTATATGCCAGCTTGAGCAGTTTAATTATTGAACGCACCAGCAAAAGCTTATTCACCCAAGTGTTACAAGCCCAATGCTTACAAGCGATTAAGCAATTAGCCATCGGTGAGCGTTTAAGCCTCTTAGAAATTAGCTGGGCAAAACCTGAATTTGCGGGCTTGTTATGCGCTCAATTAGATAACAAACACAGCGATTATCGCTTTGCTAGCTATTGTGATGATGCACTCGCTCACGCCGAAAACCTGCGCGAACGCTTCCCGCTGTTGCAAATCACCCGCTTAAACGAACAAACGCCAACCACGAATCTTGCTAACGTTGCTATTGTCACGCTCAACAGCGCGGACGTGGCGCAACTGCAAAGCACGTTGCAAGGCTTACCTAATTTGTTGCAAACAGGTAGCACCGTGCTGTTTATCGGGGTGCAAGCCGCGCAATGGCTTGATAACGTATTAGGTATAGAGCCTAGTTGGTGGCTGAACAATTCACGCTCCCCCCAGCTTTCTGCTGAGGCGATTGCTGAGCAGTTGCAACAGCTAGGCTTTGAGGATTTGCAAACCATTGAATTATTAGAAGATAGCAATTCAGGCGTGTACGCATTAATTGCTAATAGTCCTGCTAATAATTGCGTTGTTAATGAAACGCCAGCGCAAGATTGGCTAGTGTTATCTAGCGATAAAGAAACCGCTTTAGCACAAACTTTAAGTGATGCACTCACCGCGCAAGGGCAACGCGTTACACTCAGCCAAACTGTTAAACTGGCGCAAAGTTATGACCACATCATTCACTTAGCAGGTTTTGCCAGTGATGATTTTAATGTTCAAAATCAACGTTGCTATTTAGCAAGTGAGCTAGTGCGTCAATGTGAAAGCTCAGCCACGCCAGTCACGCTATGGCTGATAACTCATAAGGTCGCCAATTTATTTAGCTGTGACCAAGCACTAGCGTTTGCTGATAATCAAACGCAACTCGCCCACGACTCTGCGTTATGGGGTTATGGTCGCACTTTGATTAATGAAGCCAGTAATTACAAAGTGCAGTTGCTAGACTTAAGCGAGCCTAGCATTAGCGCGGCGTTTATCAACGAGTTACTC
>JBAQSX010000016.1:0-13051 GCA_049296695.1 Methylococcaceae bacterium
TCATGATTTTTTAAGTTAAAAACAAGCCATTGTTTCTTTTTATTTAAAGCTAGCTGGAGATTACCTCATGTCAGTGCCTATTTTTACAATCCCTGTTACCAATCCTTTTGGATTAAAAGATATTGGGTATTATGCTAATCCTACTTTAGTCGATATTGACGGTGATGGTGATTTAGATGCCTTTATTGGTGAATGGTATGGTACAACACTGTTTTTTCGTAATACAGGTACAACGACTAATCCTAGTTTTACATTAAAAGCGAGCAACTTTGGTTTAAGTAATGTCGGCTATTCGGCGCGACCTAGCTTTGCTGATATTGATAAAGATGGTGATTTAGATGCCTTTATCGGTAGCTTGGATGGCACTATACAGTTTTTTCGCAATACAGGCACAGCCAGTAATCCCGTATTTGTCAGTCCTGTCAGTAATGCCTTTGGTTTAAGCGATGTCGGCTACGCTGCCAGCCCTACCTTTGTCGATATTGATGCTGACGGCGATTTCGACGCTTTTGTCGGCGCACTTGATGGTAATACCCAGTTTTTCCGTAACACAGGCACAGCCAGCAATCCCGTATTTGCCAGCCCTGTCAGTAATGCCTTTGGTTTAAGTAATGTCGGTTCACTTGCCGCGCCTAGTTTTGTTGACATCGATAAAGATAGTGATTTAGATGCCTTTATCGGTAGATTAGACGGTACAACACTGTTTTTTCTGAATACTGGGACGACAACGACTCCCAATTTTGCCTTACAAACCAATAATTTTAGCTTAAGTAATGTTGGTTCTCATGCCAGTCCTAGCTTTGCTGACATTGATGCTGATGGTGATTTAGATGCCTTTGTCGGTGAATACTATGGTACGACCCAGTTTTTTTACAATATAGCCGCCATTAATCACGCCCCAACAGGAGCAGTGACCATTAGCGATACTACACCGCAACTGGGTAGTTTTTTAAAAGCGGCTAATACTTTAGCTGATACCGATGGCTTAGGAACAATTACTTATACTTGGACAGCCGATAATACGGTATTAGCAACAGGTATTACTTATGTGGTTACTGCCAATGAATTAAATAAAACTATTAGCGTGACTGCTAGTTATACCGATGGTTTGGGTAATACTGAAAGCGTAAATAGTAGTCCTAGCGCATTAGTACAAAACGATGATTATCCTGATAATACTGATTATCCCATTCAAATAGGTAATAGTATTACAGGCAATATTGAAACCGTTCAGGATCGTGATTATTTTCAAATTAATTTAGTCGCTAACTTAACATATAACTTTGAGCTTAAAGGTAATGCGACTAATAGCGGCACTTTATCAGACCCTTATCTGCAATTATATAATAGTAATTATAATTTTATTAGCAGTAACGATAATGCCAGTGGCTCAACTTTAAATGCCTTAATCAGTTTTACTGCCACTTATAGTGGCGTGTATTATTTAGAAGCCAGTGATGCGACTGATCACTATACGGGTACTTATACCTTATCGAGTATTAATATCAATCACACCCCGACAGGAACAGTTGTTATTAATGATACTACGCCACAACAAGGTCAAGTTTTAACAGCAAGTAATACTTTAGCTGATATAGAAGGCTTAGGTGCGATTACTTATACTTGGAAAACAGGAACTACCGTGCTTGGCACAGGTGTGAATTACACACCCACGCAAGCGGCGGTCAATAAAAGTATCGTGGTTATTGCCAGCTATACCGATACTTTAGGTCATAGTGAAAGCGTGACTAGTCTAGCCACTGCACCCGTTGTCAATGTTAATGATGTGCCTAAAGGGCTGGTGATTATTAATGACACTACGCCACAACAAGCACAAACCCTGAGCGTGACTAATACCTTAAGCGATTCAGATGGCTTAGGGGCGATTAGTTATATCTGGCTTGCCAATAATGTCAGTGTCGGCACAGGCACAAGTTATAAGCCGAGTAATAATGATGTGGGCAAAACCATTAAAGTCATTGCCAACTATACCGATGCTTTTGGTCACGCCGAAAGTGTCAGTAGCGCGAGTACCAGTGCGGTGACCGCACTGCCCAATCACGCGCCTACAGGTACAGTCACTATTAGCGATACTACGCCTCAGCAAGGACAAGTATTAACCGTGACTCATAATTTAGCCGATGTAGATGGTTTGGGTGCGATGACTTATAACTGGAAAACAGGTTCAACTTTATTGGCTACAGGTAATCAATACACCGTAACCGCCAATGAAGTCGGTAAAACCCTCAGTGTTACTGCTAGTTATATTGATGCTTTAGGTCATAGTGAAACTGTCAGTAGCGCGCCAACCAGTGTGGTCACTATACCCGCAGGCTTTAACATCAGCCCCACAACTACGCAAAACACCAGTGAAACGGGTACTAGTGTGAGCTATCGCATTGCCTTAAACTCCGCGCCTTTAGCGGGGCAAAATGTCAGCTTAACTTTTAGCAGTAGTGATACCAGCGAAGGCGTGGTGGTCAATCCTACTTTAGTTTTTACTTCAAGCAATTGGTCAGTGGCGCAAACACTAACTGTGCGCGGTGTTGATGATTATGAAAACGATGGCAACGTCCCCTATTTGCTCAGCGCGAAAATCAGCACCATTGATATTTTTTACAAAAGCTTAGTCATTAATCCCCTGCTACTAATCAACTTAGACGATGGTCGTGACGCGCCTCAAGATTTATACGGTGATGTCGGCGGCTCTAAAAGTGATGTGATGACAGGTTTAGATGGTAACGATACATTGCACGGTTTGAATATGGCAGACAATTTGTCAGGCGGCATTGGTAATGACGATTTGTACGGCGGTTATGGTGGCGATAATTTGTTTGGCAATGAAGGTGACGACTACTTATGGGGTGAACAAGAAAACGACTACCTTGATGGCGGTACAGGTAATGACACCTTAGACGGCGGTATCGGCGCAGATACCATGATAGGCGGCGCGGGTAATGACACTTATTATCTAGGTTACGATGCCACCGATGTGATTACCGATAATGGTCTAAGCACCGATGTGGACACGGTGATTATGCCCTATCAAATGACCAATTACACTCTGCCTGCCAATATTGAAAACGGCACTATTTCAGTAGGCACACAAGCCAGTAGTCTTATAGGTAACACCAGCAATAATAGCTTAACGGGCAATGACGGCAACAACACCTTGAGCGGTGGTTTAGGGCGGGATTCTTTATTTGGTGGTATTGGTAACGATGTTTTAGACGGTGGTAGTGACGCTGATAGTTTGAGCGGCGGCGTGGGTAATGATACTTATAAAGTCAATAGTAGTAGCGATAGCGTAAGCGAAACCAGCTCAGCGGGTACTGATAGCATTCAAAGTTCAATCAGTTTAACTTTGCCAATTAATATAGAAAACCTAAGCTTAACAGGCACAGCGGCAATTAACGGCACGGGTAATAGTGCTAACAATAGCTTGAATGGTAATAGTGCTAACAATAGTTTATCGGGCGGTAGCGGCAACGACACTATGAATGGCGGCTTGGGTAATGATACTTATGTAGTCAATAGTAGTGGTGATGTAGTCACCGAAAGCAGTAGCACAGGCGGCACTGATACTATTCAAAGCGCGGTTAGTTTAACTTTGCCGCTTAATGTAGAAAACCTAAGCTTAACAGGTACAGCCATAATTAACGGCACGGGTAATAGCTTAGCAAATAGCCTGACAGGTAACGCGGCAAATAACCTGCTATCGGGTGGTTTAGGCAATGACAGCCTCAATGGAGCGGGTGGCAATGATACCTTAGACGGCGGTTTAGGTAATGACAGTTTAACAGGCGGCGCGGGGCTGGACGTATTTCGTTTTAGCACTGCTTTGAGTGCCAATCTCGATAAAATCAACGATTTTGTAGTTGCCGATGACACTATTCAATTAGAAAACGCCGTGTTCACTAAACTCACCAGTACGGGGGTATTAAATACGGCTTATTTTAAATTGGGTACGGTTGCCGCTGATAATAATGATTATGTAATTTATAACAAAACCACGGGCGGTTTGTTTTATGACGCAGATGCTAATGGCTCAGGTTCTGCAATACAAATTGCTACCTTGGGGGTGAATTTAATACTGACTAATGCCGATTTTGTAGTGATTTAATTTAAAGTTTAGGACTGGCATTATCGTCGGTAACGGTGGTGAGTAATGCTAATCGTTTGAGATGGATTAAATAATTATTTAATAGCAAGCAAGAAGAATTAATTATTTTCGTAGAGACGATGCACTGCAACGTCTCTGCAAATGTATCTTTGTAATGAAGGACTTTAAACAAGCTCGATTTTAAGCTTAGTGTAGTTTAATAATTTCAACTGTTAGTATTAAATAGCTAAAGCTAATTTTACTATTTTAATTTACGCACCTAAAATCTATGATTCTTATTTTGCAGGGATTTTATAAGGACCTAAAAATTTATCACCATTAAAATGAATTAAGTGGTCAGGATTATCAGCTATCCAAACTTCAGTTTCCCACGCAATATCTGTGACCCATTTTCTAAATTCTGATCTATTTAAAAAAGCAGTAACATAAATAATTTCAGCCGTGCAGTGCATAGTCAATTTCTTTAGTTCAAGCATTCGTACTTCACTAATAGGGCCACTGCTGTGTACGGCTTCAATAAGATAAAGCCAATTATTATTAGCTTGATAAGCAATAATATCGGGTAATTTATCATGCGACAATTCAAAAAACTTTAGGGTATTTAATTGCGCTTGATTAATAAATAGCAATTTATTAGCAGTATCACCAATATATAAAACTTGACAGTCTTGTGCATACCTAGGTAAAAATTCTTCAATAATTAATTTTTGTAAAACATTATGCGAACCTGCGGATAATTGCAGTACATTGTCCTTATCTAAAGAAACAGGTATTTTTTCAATATTCCTGCTTCTTAAAAGCTTATCTTTAAGTAGTTCTTTTCCTGATAAATAATTTTGTAATTCTACATGCCACGTTTTTGTGCCATAGTGTTGGACTAATTGCATGAAACTCATTTCTAAACTATAGCCTCTTGTTGAATCATTAGTTGCCGCAGTATTATCAGCACTATTGACAACAAGCTCTGCTAATACTAATAGTTTTAAATCCTTTCTACGAATATCATCATAAGAACCGCTTGAAAGCGTCTCTTCAAAATGAAGATTATGAAAATTAATAATATCACGGGTTTTTAAGGCGTTATTATCTATAGCCTCTGTCCATAATCGCGTTACATTAGCAACGGCTAAAAATGCCATTGCCATACGCTCAATACTACGCTCTGTTTTACCCGCAATAGGAATGCCGACTGCTTGTAAAATAGCAATCGCTTCATTAATGAGTTTTATAATTTCAGGCGATTTTTTGCTTTTAGTTAAAAACGTCATAATAAACTCATTTGCAAAGGTATGGTATTAGCTCGTTGTTTCTTTTTGGAACACTTATAACTTTCTTGTTCTAAATATTTTTTGACACAATCAGCTAAATATTTAGCCAGTAACGGCGGCACTGCATTACCTATTTGATAAAACTGCTGGGTTTCTGTCCCCATAAATTCAAACCAATCAGGAAAACTTTGCAAACGCGCCGCTTCTCTTACTGAAATTCTTCTGCGCCTACCATCTTTTAATTTAACACGCTGCATATCACCTGTTGAACCTGCAATATTGCGACAAGTTAATGTTCTAGCAGGCTTGTGTAAATATAAGTCTCTGGGATTAATACAATGCGAGGCTTTTTCATATTTAGCAATATAAGCATCCATAGAAGGTGTTAAAATTTTACGCTCATCTATTACGGTATCAATTAAATCAGCAATTGCCTCTGCAACAGTTACTTTATAGTTTTCTGGTTTTGGAAAATTAAAGCCCCCATAATGTCCCACAACAAATAAACGCTCTCTATTTTGGGGTACGCCAAAATTTACTGCATTTAATAACTGATAATCTATAAAATAGTTTTCAGCTTCAAGTTCTTCTATTATTTTTTCAAAATAATGTTTATTGGAATATAACATACCACGCACATTTTCAAATAACCATAATTTAGGTTTTAATTGCTTAACAGCATTAATAAAGCTAGGAAAACCATTTCTTTCATCTTGAATACCTTTTTGCTCACCACCGACACTAAAAGGCTGACAAGGTGGGCCTCCAATAATAATATCAACCTTTTGTGGATAAAAGGTGTTTAGGGTTAATTTTTCAGTTATACATTGCCCTTTTAAATTCTTATTATAAGTTTCTACAGCAGAGGGTTCTATTTCATAACTAATTGTTTCAAAACCTACTGCCTCAAATCCTAAAGATAAGCCGCCACAACCTGCAAACAAATCAAGCAAACTATAGTTTTTATGGTTTGCTGGCAGTAATGATTGATTGATATTTTTAAGATAATTATTCATCTATTTTTATAGTAGATTATACTTATGTATTAATTATAAAAGCGATAAAATTTAATACTAACCCTTTAAACAAAATAGGCGCGTTTAAACGCGCCTATTTTATTATTAGTTAGGACTAATTAACTATAACGCTCAATCATTTTTTCAGCTTGCTCGGCAAACTGTTCTAAATTACCTTTTTTAACCGTTTCTACGGGAATCACTAAAGCGGTATCTAAGGTAATAAAAATATAAACATAACGCTTACCATATTCAACCCGAACTAATTCACTCCATGACATTTTATGTTTACCACTGGGTGATTTTTCTAATAAATACTGCGCCTGAGAAGGGTCAATGGTTAAAGTATAAGTACCAAACATATTAACCTTTTCTCTTTCAGTATAATTTTTAAGAATTTGTCTGTGCAAATCTAATAACATCACTTTAGGTGAAACCATTGCCCAAATAAAAGCGATGATTAAGATATAAATAGAAGTATTCATATCATGATAATAAAAATAATAAAACGCGCCAATCAAACCCATAATCCCCGGCACTATCCAGCGGTTTTTGCGTAGGTTTTGTTGAATTTCTTCGTTTTTTAAAAACTGCACTTCATTAAAATGCACAAGGTCTTGTTCGCGGAATTCGTATTCTATTTCTAGCATGGTGTTGTTGTAATTATAATAGTTGAAAAATAATAGTGTGTTTGATAAAGACGTTGCGGTGCAACGTCTCTACAGATATTAATGATTAGTGCATTTTTATTTTAGTATAAGCACTGCGTCTAAATAAATTAGAAAGTGTCAGCATAGCGGTTCTAAAATAACCGTGAATGGCGACTTGGTGCATTTTATATAAAGACAAATAAACCACTTTGGCAATAAAACCCCCAATACTGACTGTCCCCATTAAACTGCCCATTAAATTACCCACGGTGGTATATTTGCCCAGTGAGACTAATGAACCGTAATCATAATAATGGAAAGTGACTAATTGACCACCTTTTAAGCGATTAATAATCGATTTTGCCACCGCGCTGGCTTGTTGATGCGCGGCTTGCGCTCTGGGCGGAATATTACCTTTATGACCTTCCCAAACGCAGGCGGCGCAATCACCAATGGCAAAAATACTATCGTCTTCGGTTTTTAAAGTAGTATCAACGATTAATTGGTTGATGTGATTGGTTTTTAAACCGTCCAAGTCTTTCATCCAATCAGGGGCTTTAATGCCAGCCGCCCAGACTTTTAAATCAGCGGCAATAAATTCACCATCGTGGGTACTAATGCCTTCTGAGGTAATTTCGGTGACGCGCCGTCCCATTTTTAAATCAACCCCTAAGTTGACTAATTGTTGTTGGGTCGCGCTGGCTAATTTTATGGGCAGAGCGGGCAGTAATTGGGTGGCGGCTTCAATAATAGTCAGTTTGACGGTGCTATCAGTGGCTTTTAAACCATAAATGGCGAGTAAGCTGGTGACTTCATGCAGTTGCGCGGCAAGTTCTACGCCTGTCGCGCCAGCCCCCACTATGGCAATGGATAAGGGTTTTACGTCTTGGGGTTGTTTGCCAATATAGCTTTTCATATAAGCTTCAAGCAGTTGTTTTTGAAACTTAAAGGCTTGCGAGGTGGTATCTAAAAATAAGCAATTTTCTGATACGCCTTTGATATTAAAAGTATTACTAACACTGCCCACTGCCATGACTAAGGTGTCATAAGTAAAGGTTCTTGCAGGGATAAGCTCTTCGCCTTGTTTATTAAGCGTGGGCGCGACATAAACTTCTTTTTTCTCGCGGCTCAGTCCCGTCATTCTGCCTAATCGAAAGCGAAAGTGACTGCGGTAAGCTTGGGCGACATATTGCACTTGTTCGGCTTCGTCTAATGTACCCGCCGCTACTTCATGCAGAAGTGGTTTCCAAATATGGGTTGCACTAGCATCTATTAAGGTAATATCAGCCAAGCCTTTTTTGCCCAGTTTATGTCCTAAACTACTGGCAAGTTCAAGCCCCGCCGCGCCACCACCCACGATGACGATGTGATGTTTTTTATTATGGTTTTCAGTCATTGCCTTTCCTCTTAAGTAGCCAATCATTAAGGCATTAATCCCCGCCTATGTGATGATTGATGGTTTTAAAACCTTTATTTGCATTTAGCCCCAACGCAACGGGGTTGGGCTTGTTGTTGTTGCCTTTGCATCTGTTGTTGACGCGCCGCTTCTTGTTGCTGTTGTTGCATCTGCATCTGTTGTTGACGCGCGGCTTCTTGTTGCTGTTGTTGCATTTGCAATTGTTGCTGACGGGCGGCTTCTTGTTGTTGTTGGCGTTGCGCTTCCATTTGCTGTTCTCGTGCCGCCGCCGCTTGTTGTTGGATTTGCATTTGTTGTTGACGAGCGGCTTCTTGTTGCTGTTGTTGGATTTGCATTTGTTGCTGACGCGCCGCTTCTTGTTGCTGTTGTTGGATTTGTAATTGCTGTTGACGGGCGGCTTCTTGTTGTCGCGCTTGAACGGCAATTTGAGCCTGTTGCGCTTGTTGTTGTTGAATTTGTAAAATTTGTTGCCGCGCCGCTTCGCGTTGTTGTTCTTGAGCTTGTTGCTGTTGTACTTGTACGGCTTGTTGTTGCTGTAATTCAAGTTGACGTTGTTGCTCTTGAGCGCGTTGCGCTTCAAGTTGTTGTTGCTGAATAATTGCCGACTGCTGTTGTTGTTGGGCTTGAATTTGTTGTTGTTGCTGAGCTTGTCGCACCGCTTCACTATTGCGTTGCGCGGCTGCTTGACGTTGTTGCTCAGCAATGGCTTGCGCTTGGGCGTTTTGTTGTTGCACGGTGTTGTTGACAGGCGGCGTGGGTGGCTTAGGTGTGGGCGCAACATATTGCGGCGCGTAATAAGGCACACCTACACCACCGCCACCATAAGGATAAGTTGAGCCGCCATAACCGTAAGAACCTGAGCCATAGCCCGAACCTGAATAACCCATCCCTGAAGAATAACCATTACTATTAGAACTGGGCAAACCCGCAGGCGGATAATAAGCCCGTTGATTGAGCGGCACACCCGGATTGATGATGACGTTATTGACTAAGGTGGTTCTATTAATATAGTTAGTCGAGTTAATAAAAGTTGTATTTTGAGTGGGCGCGAGTACATGTTGATGCAGGTCTTGGCGGGGCAAATCATAATCATGAACCATCACCCACGCGTTGTAATTGAGGTCACGGTTATAATCAAACGAATGGGTATCAAAACCCACACCTGAACGCCAATTAAAAGCGGGTGGTATTGGAGCCCAGCCTGTATAACCGCCACCTGTCCGCCAAAACACCCACGCGGGGGCCCATGTTGTTCCCGGTATCCAAATCCAACCTATTTGTTCATCTAAAGTCCAACGACCGTAATGGTAAGTGGCCCAACCCCAGTTTTCCGCCTCTACCCATAACCAACCCTGATCTGCTGTGTGTGACCAGTAACCCTTAGTATAAGGTCGCCAGCCTTGGGCTACATTACGCGGATACCACACCCGCCCATAAGCTGTATGATTTACCCACGTTCCATAAGGCGCGAGCGCGTCATAAAACACATTAACATTGACTTCACCGCGACTATTAACCCCCGCACTCACGCCACCTGAACTGACATAAGGACTATAAGGCGCGGCGGTTTGTTGACAGGCAGTCAGACTAAAACAAGCAATACTCACTGATAAAACAAGTGTGTTTAAGGTAGTTGAGTTCATAGTATTTAGGTATTGAATAAAAAATAGACGCTATTTAGTAAAGATAGTTACGAATTCCATAGAAAAGTATACCTTAGCTATGTTCATCTAAACGCTTCAACGCAAACTGCCATTTAAGTAAAACTTAAACAGTCTGACATTCGCTCGGCGTTCGTATAGCACTGCTAACTCTCAATGCTTCATTCAAAATATTTTTACTCGCATTTAAATCTCTATCTATTTCTAATTCACAGACTTTACATTTAAATACTCTATCCGATAATGATAAGTTATCGTTTTTCCAACCACAACAAGAGCAAATTTTAGAACTCGCAAACCATCTATCAACTTTAATAACTTCTTTACCATACCAATCCGCTTTATAATTGAATACATTATTAAACTCAGCAAAAGAAGCATCAGAAATAGATTTAGCGTGTTGTGATTCTTTACCATGCCAGCGACATTCAAATCTTCAATGGCGATAATATCGTATTCATTAATTAACTGCGTTGTTGTTTTATGAATAAAATCTTTACGCTTATTAGCGATATTAATATGAATGCGAGCGACTTTTAACTTCGCTTTTTGTCTTCTTTTTGACCCTTTCAATTT
This sequence comes from Methylococcaceae bacterium, assembly GCA_049296695.1. Lineage (GTDB taxonomy): Bacteria > Pseudomonadota > Gammaproteobacteria > Methylococcales > Methylomonadaceae > UBA10906. The sequence goes on from JBAQSX010000016.1 coordinate 10,712, forward strand.
ACGCGAAAGGTGTTTTTGTACCTTAGCAAGTTTCGCTTGGCTTTCGCGAAAATACAGAGGATTTGCTACTATCGCATTGTTACTTAAGGTTAAAAAACTTTTAATACCAATATCCATTCCAATGCTTTTACCTGTTTTTTCTTTAGCTATTATTTTAGTTTCAATTAAAATTGATGCAAAAAACTGATTGCACTTATTCTTAGAAACAGTCACTGACATAAATTTAGAATCAATAGGAATAACCCTATCAATAACGACTCTAACTTTACCGATTTTTTCTAATCGAATACTGTTATGTTTTAAACTAAACTTTTGATTAGGCAATCGGAAACTTTGGTTATTATTTCTTTTTTTAAACGCAGGTCTGCCTATTTTTTCTTTCTTGTTTTAGAAAAATAATTCTTCCTAAATGTTTTAAAATCGATTTCTTTTTGTTGCAAAGCCGCCGCACTGATTTCTTGCATCCATTCAAATTGTTTTCTAAGCTGAGTTGATGTTAATGGCTGTTCTTGCTCCGTTAAATTCTTCTCGTATTTATTAAATATTTCTACGTTGTGATTCCAAACCACTCGCACACAACCAAATGTTTTATTTGAAAACTTCTTGTTGTTTAGTCGGATAAATTCGATATTTAAACGCTTTGAGTGTGGTCATTATTATGTCAATCAATAAAAAATAATAGTCGGTTTTAGTTAATGCACAATAATTTTTTAAGAATTTACCGTTTTTTAACGGTGTACTTTTCTATAGATTACTATGCTTTTCTATACATTAGATAAAAGAATAACATTCTAAATTATTAATCGCGATAAAGCTTGTTTTTAAAAGAATAAAAGGCGTGTATCACAGCATTATTGGCAGTGTATGCACGCAATCATTTAGATACGTCTTTTTGTTACAAAGCATAAATACAATTATCACCAGCTTGCAGTACACTTTGCCACACGGTCACTTTTGAGTATTAAGACATGAATAAACAATTTTATCCGCTATTGGTCGCCCAATTTTTATCAGCATTTGCTGACAATGCGATTCTATTTACCGTAATTGCGATGGTCATGCACGCGCCACAACAAGCCAGTTGGTATGTGCCTGCTTTGCAAAGTGTTTTTTTAATTGCTTTTGTGGCATTAGCACCTTGGGTGGGTGATTTTGCCGATAAACACCCTAAAGCGCGGGTGTTATTTATTGCCAATATTATTAAAGCGATAGGCTCGGCTTTATTATTTGTAAAACTTGAGCCTTTATTGGCTTATGCGGTGGTAGGGATGGGCGCGGCGATGTACAGTCCTGCAAAATACGGCATCTTGCCAGAGTTAGCAGGGCATGAGCAGTTAGTAAAAGCCAATAGCTGGATTGAAGGTTCAACCATTGCGGCAATTTTGCTAGGCATGATAGTCGGGGCAAAAGTTGCTGACTACTCTATTAATGTCGCTTTGAGCGGGACTATCGTTTTATTTGCCCTATCGGCACTGACAACCTTAACCCTATCCACGCAAATTAGTCCTCAAGTTTCTTCAGAACAGTCTAAAATCATTGCCTTTATTAAACAGACAGGCACATTTTTTACTACGCCACGCTCACGCTTTGCCATTTTAGGTGGTTCGTTATTTTGGGCAACTGCGGCTACCTTGCGTGTTATCTTGGTAGCGTGGGCTCCGCTGATATTAGCGGCAAAGACAGCCACTGAAATTGCTAATCTCACTTTATTCTTGGCAATAGGCATTATTGTAGGTTCGGGCATTGTGCCGCGCTTGATACCACTAGAACATTTAAGTCGGACGAGGTTTGCCGCTTATGCAATGGCGACTTGTATTGTTATCTTAAGCTTTGCCAGCAATGTGCTAACAACCCAAGCTTTATTATTTTGCATAGGAACGCTGGGTGGAATTTTTATTGTGCCGATTAATGCTGTACTACAAGAGCATGGCAAACAAAGTATCGGTAGTGGTCGGGCGGTTGCTCTGCAAGGTTTCTTTCAAAATCTTGCCATGTTGCTTGCTGTAGGTGGTTACACTTTTGCCTCAGCGCATCAAATTGATCCTGTCACCGCCATGCTTAGCTTGGGTTTTATTGTTTTTATAGCGACTTTCTTAGTTTCATGGCATTTAAAAGATATGTCATCTAGCAAGTAATACGACAATTAGAGCTATTATTTTAGAGTTTTAGCTATTTGTTTTTGAAATTAAAAATAATCAAAAGCGATTGATCCAAAACAAGAAATCGCCATTAACAGCCAGCATATTTACCAAGTAGGAAAAAGAAATTACAAAAAAATAAAAATTAGCAGTTGACGGATGTCAAAAGGGCTGTATAATGAGCGGCTCACTTCGGTGCTAC